>JBAXMD010000041.1:0-12519 GCA_037134475.1 Verrucomicrobiota bacterium
CCGCGTTGGACGTCAACCCGGGCAAAATCCTGGAATACTACGAGAAGAACAAGGCGGACTTCGTCCGCAAAGAGCAGGTCAAACTGCGACAGATCACGATCACGCAGGGAGCGGCCGAGAAGCCCGAGGAGACCGCCGCCCGGGCCGCCGCCCTGGCCGACGCGCTGCGTCACCCGGAGAAGATCGCCGCCACGCTCGAGCGCCTCAAGGTCGTCGGCAAGCCGATCACCGGCACCCCGACCTTCGCCGACGTCGCCATGCGCGTGAGCACCGACGACCTTGCCAGCAAAGGCGGCGACGCCGGCTGGCGCAACCTCGACGACCTCAACGAGACCGTCACCGCCAAGCTCAAGACGCTCAAGGTCGGCGAGGTATCCGCCCCCTTGAAGTTCGACGTCGGCTCCTCTCCCATCTACGTCATCGTCAGCCGCGAAGCGGATCGCCCCAAGGGCTACGCCGACGTCAACGACCCTGACGTGATGGTGGAAATCGAGAACAAGGTCCGCCAGATCAACATGAAGGTCGCCGTCAAGGCTTGGCTCGACGACCTCCGCTCGAAGCACCACGTGCAAGCCAAGATCCGCTGAGATGAGCGCCTCCCGAGGCGCCCCAGCGGCAGGCACCGACGACGCCAAATCCTTCGACTGTCACGCCTTTCCAGCACGTAGCGCGGGCGTACTGCTGCATCCAACCGCTCTGCCTGGCGACGGCCCGGTAGGTTCGCTCGGCGCAGAGGCCCGACGCTTCGTCGACATCATCGCCGCGGCCGGCTTCTCCTGGTGGCAAGTCTGCCCACTCGGCCCGACGGGCTATGGCGACTCGCCCTACCAGGCCCTCTCCGTCTTCGCCGGAAACCCCTACCTGCTCGACCTCGCCGACCTAGGCGCGCGGAAACTGCTGACCTCCGAGGAAATCGCCTCGTTGCGCCGCGGGAGCGACGGGCGGACCGACTACGGTCGTCTCTGGAATCAGTTACGCCCAGCGCTCCAGCTCGCCGCCCAGCGCGGTGCTGCGACCCTGAAGCAGAACGCCGCCTTCCAACGCTTCCGTGAGAAACAGGCCAGCTGGCTCGAAGCCTGGTGCCGCTTCTCGGCGCTCCGTGAGGTGAACGGCTTCACCGCTCCTGACAAGTGGACGATCGACGAAGCCCCGGCCGGCCTCGTCGCCGAAGCCGAGGTGCTGCAGTTCCTCTTCGCCGAACAGTGGCGCGCCCTCCGCGAATACGCCCAGGGTAAAGGCATCCGCTTCTTCGGCGACGAGCCCATCTACGTTTCCGCCGATGGCTGTGACGCCAAGACACGCCCCGAACTCTTCCAGCTCGACGAAGCCGGTCGTCCGCTCTCCGTAGCCGGAGTGCCGCCCGACTACTTCGCCGCCGATGGGCAACTTTGGGGCAACCCGCTCTACGCCTGGGAACGACATGCCGCCGACGGCTTCGTCTGGTGGAAGGCTCGCGTGCATCACGACCTCGAGCTGTTCGACGCGATCCGCATCGACCATTTCCGCGGCATCCATGACTTCTGGAGCGTGCCCGCCGGCGCGCCCAACGCCCGCGAAGGTCAATGGTGCGATGGGCCCGGGCTCGCCTTCACTGGCGCTCTCTCCGGCCTGCCGCTCGTCGCCGAGGACCTCGGCCTGCTTTCGCCCGGCGTCGACGTCCTCCGCAAGGCCTCCGGCCTGCCTGGCATGTCGGTGCTACAATTCGGTTTCGGCGGCCCACCGGAAGGCAATCCGCACTTCCCGGCGAACATCACCCTCGACCGCGTCGTCTACACCGGCACGCATGATAACGACACCGTCATCGGCTGGTACGCCCAAGCCTCCGCCGAGGAGCGCACCCGTGTCGAAGCGGTCTTCGGCACGATGGACGCTCCCCATATCACGCTCGCCGAAGCCGCGCTGGCTTCGCCGGGCATCGCTGCCTTCATCCCCGTGCAGGACCTGCTCGGACTGGGAGCCGAGGCGCGTTTCAATACGCCTGGCAACCCGCAGGGTAACTGGGGCTGGCGCATGAGCGACCTGCAGATGACCACGCTCGCGGCGACGGCCGGCGCATGGAAGCAGCGACTGAAGGCCGCGCGGCGACTCAGCGCGTAAGGCGACGGTATTTCGGACGACGCGGCGTGTCTGATTCGAGGCCCAGGCGCTTACGGCGGTCTTCGAGGTAGTCGCCGTAATTGCCTTCGTGCCAGACTACCGTGCTATCGTCCTCGAAGGCCAGGATATGCGTGGCCACGCGGTCGAGGAACCAGCGGTCGTGCGTCACGATGACCGCGCAGCCCGCGAAACCCTCGAGGGCGTCTTCGAGGGC
Source organism: Verrucomicrobiota bacterium (assembly GCA_037134475.1). Lineage (GTDB taxonomy): Bacteria > Verrucomicrobiota > Verrucomicrobiia > Opitutales > UBA953 > UBA953. The sequence goes on from JBAXMD010000041.1 coordinate 2,312, forward strand.
GCGGATCGTGTTCACGTCGAGGTCGTTGGTAGGTTCATCGAGCAGGAGGACGTTTGCGCCGGCCTTGATGAGCCGGGCGAGGTGGATGCGATTGCGTTCGCCGCCGGACATCAGGCCGACCTTACGCTGCTGGACGTCGCCCGTGAAGCCGAAGCGCGCCGCATAGGCGCGGGCCGGCACCATGATCTTACCGAGGTGGACCATATCCTGGCCGTCGGAGATCGCGGACCACAGCGGCGCATCGGCGGGAAGCGAATCGCGCGACTGGTCGACGTAGGCGAGCTTCACCGACTCGCCGACCGTGAGCGTGCCCTTGTCGGGCTTCTCCTGGCCGGTGATCATGCGGAAGAGCGTCGTCTTACCCGCGCCATTGGGGCCGACCACGCCGACGATGCCGCCGGCGGGCAATGTGAAATTCACGTCGTCCATCAGGATGCGATCGCCGTAGCCCTTCGAGAGACCACGGGCCTCGATGACCGCGCCGCCGAGACGCGGGCCGGGCGGAATCCAGATCTCAGCGGTCTTCTCCTGAAGGTTCTGATCCTGCGTGAGCATCTGCTCATAGGCGCGGAGACGGGCCTTGTTCTTGGCCACGCGAGCTTTGGGCGAAGCACCGGCCCACTCGCGTTCGCGTTCCATCGAGCGGGAGCGGGCGGCGGACTGCTTCTCCTCCATCTCGAGGCGCTGCTGCTTCTGCTGGAGCCACGAGGAGTAGTTGCCCTTCCACGGGATACCGCGACCGCGGTCGAGTTCGAGAATCCAGCCGGCGACGTTGTCGAGGAAGTAGCGGTCGTGCGTGATCGCGATGACCGTTCCCTTATAGCCTTGGAGGTGCCGCTCGAGCCAAGCGACCGTGTCGGCGTCGAGGTGATTGGTCGGTTCGTCGAGCAGGAGGATGTCCGGCTCCATCAACAGCAGGCGACAGAGTGCGACGCGGCGCTTCTCGCCGCCGGATAGCGCGGACACGACCGCGTCGCCGGGCGGGCAACGCAGCGCTTCCATCGCCATCTCGATGCGAGCGTCGAGGTCCCAGCCACCGCGGGTATCGAGGATTGCCTGGATCTCGCCTTGGCGGGCCAGGATCTTCTCCTGCTCCTTGGCGTCATCGGTCTCCGAGACCTTCACGAACGTCTCGTCATATTCCTCGAGCAACGCCTTCATCGGGCCCGCGGCCTGCATCACGCATTCCTGGACCGTGAGCTGTTCATCGAGGCGAGGCTCTTGGGCGAGGTAGCCGAGCGTGTAGCCGGGGACCTGGCTGATCGCGCCATCAAACTCCTCGTCCTCCCCGGCCATGATTTTGAGGAGCGTGGACTTGCCCGAACCATTGAGGCCGAGGACACCGATTTTCGCCCCATAGTAATAGGAGAGGGAAATATCGCGGAAAACGGGTTTCTTTTCGAAGTACTTCGTGACCCCCGTCATCGTGAAGATTACTTTTTCGTCGGCCATAGGGGAAGGTTCCGAGAAGACCCCCGGGGGGCAAGCGGAACCCTCCGGCCGGGCGGGCTTACCGCACTTGACATCCCCCGGGGGGTGCCCAAGGTAGGCCTCAGTTCACCTTTACCGAGGTGGGTCCTGCCGGACCCGCTTTTTTTGTCCCCAAATCATTTCACCGAAAACCCGCACCCATCACCATGAGCGTCGATATCAAACCCTTCCTCCAATATCTCGAAAAGGAGAAGAACATCAAAAAAGAAGAGGCCTGCGCCCTCATCGTCGAGGCGATCAAGTCGTCCGTCGAGAAATCCGTCATGGCCGGCCAGAACGTGGAGATCAACGCCGACCCCGTGTCCGGCAAGCTCGACGCCTTCGTCGTCCTCCGCGTGACCGACTCCGTGTCGGATCCGCTCCAGGAGATCAACCCGGTCGCCGCCGCCCTCATCGAGGCCGACGTCAAGGTCGGACAGGAGGTCCGCAAGCCCATCAACGTGGCCGACCTCGGCCGCATCGCCGCCAAGACCACCCAGCAGCTGCTCAACCAGCGCTTCCGCAAGATCGAGAAGGACCAGGTCTTCCAGGAGTATAAGGACAAGGTCGGCGACATCGTCACCGGTACCGTCCGACGCACCGAACGCGGCAACGTCATCATCGAACTCGGCACCGCCGAAGCCGTCCTCACTCACAAAGAACGCTGCCACGGCGACGAATTCCGCACCGGCGACCGCATCCGCTGCCTGCTCCTCGAAATCCGCGAAGACCCACAGCGCGGACGCGAGTTCGTGCTCTCCCGCGCCAACCCGGCCTTCGTCCGTCGCCTCCTCGAACTCGAGGTCGCGGAAATCGCCGACAAGACCGTCACTATCGCCGCCATGGCCCGCGATCCGGGCTACCGCACTAAGATCGCCGTGGATTCCCGCGACCCCAAGGTCGACCCTGTCGGCGCTTGCGTCGGCGCCCGTGGCGCCCGCGTCCGCAACATCGTCAAGGAACTTGGCGGCGAGAAAATCGATATCATCCGCTACCATGCCGAGCCGCTCAAGCTGCTCGAAGAAGCCATCCGCCCGGCCAAGCCGCGCAACGTCCGTATCGACGAGCGCACCCGCTCCATCCACTTCGAAGTGGACGAGGACGACATGCGTATCGCCATCGGCAGCAAGGGTCGCAACGCCCGCCTGACCTCGAAACTCATGGGCTGGGGCCTCAACATCCAGAAGGCCACGCACGCCGCCGAAAGCTTCGAAGCCAAGGCTGGTGACGCCGCCGTCCGTATCGCCGAGCAGCTCGGGCTCCCGGCTGAACTCATCGCGAAGTTCGTCGGCCTCGGCATCTCCAGCGTCGAAGCCCTCGAAGGCGCGACCGTGGAAGACTTCAAGGAAAGCGGCATCCCGACCGAAGAAGTCGAAGCCGTCCTCGCCGCCTACGCCAAGGGCCGCCGCTCGTAATCCTTCCGCACCCCATCCTATCGCCACCCTTCGCACGCGCACATGACCGAGAAGAAGAAATCCGAAGCCAAGAAGCCCGCGGCCACGCAGCGTTTCAGCGACGTGGCCAAGGAGCTCGGCATCGAGGTCAAGGTGCTGCTCGCCCTGGTAGACCAGTTCGTGGTCGCTCGTCCCGACTACAAGGACTACGTTTACACGGAAGGAAAGAAGCCCGCTGCTTCGAGTAATTTCGGCAAGACTTACCGCGACGACTTCCTCACCTTCGCTGAAGACAAGCTGCCCAAGAAGGTCGAGCCTGCCCCTGAGCCGGTCGTCGAAGCCCCGAAGGCGGTTGAGCCCAAGCCCGCCGCCCCAGTTGCACCCGTCGCCAAGCCCGGGACGCCGCCGCCTGTGAGCATGCCTCCTCGCCCGAGCATCGCCCCGACGCCGCCTCCGGCCGCACGTCCGCCGGCCACCCCGATCGTCCCTCGTCCGTCGATCGCAGCAACTCCAGCCAAGGCCGACCTGCCGCCCGTCGTCGTCAGCACGCCGCCGCCCGTCCCCTCTCGCCCTACCAACGTCCCTCCGGTCGTTCGCCCGCCCATCGCTCCGGTCGTCAACCGTCCTGCCGCCACCGGCAACCAGGCCGCCCCTGGCAGCAAAGGCGCCATCACTGTCCGCCCGCCCATCGTGGTGCGCGACTTCGCGATCGCACTCAACCTGAAGCCCTTCCAAGTCATCGGTAACCTGATGGAACTGAACAAGGTCGTCAGCGTCTCCTCTGTCATTGAGGAAGCCGACGCCCGCAAGGTCGCCGAACGCCATGGCTACACGCTTGAAATCCGCCACCGCGGAGAAGGCGTCCAGCCCGTCAAGAAGGTCGAGAAGCCTTCCGAGGACGATCCGGCGCTCATGACCGCGCGCCCCCCTGTCGTCTGCGTGCTCGGCCACGTCGACCACGGCAAGACCACCCTCCTCGACTTCTTCCGCAAGACCAACGTCGTCTCAGGTGAAGCCGGCGGCATCACCCAGCACATCGGTGCCTACTCCGTCTCCTACCAAGGCGAGAAGCCCGAGTACAAGGGTAAGACCGTCACCTTCCTCGACACCCCTGGCCACGCCGCCTTCGCCAAGATGCGCGAACGTGGCGCCTCTGTCACCGATATCGCCGTGCTCGTCGTGGCGGCGGACGACGGCTTTATGCCGCAGACCGAGGAAGCCCTCAAGTTCGCCCAAAAGCACGCCAGCGCCATCGTGGCCGCGATCAACAAGGTAGACGCCAAGGGCTCGAACATCGACCGCGTGAAGCAGCAGATGCAGCAGCGCAACATCACCCCGGAAGACTGGGGTGGCGAAACCATCACCAGCCCCGTGTCGGCGCTCAAGGGCACCGGCATGACGGAGCTCCTCGAATCGATTCTCCTCCAGGCTGAAGTCCTCGACCTCAAGGCCAACGCGAAGTGCCCCGCCCAAGGCGTCGTCATCGAATCCCAGATGGAGACCGGCCGCGGCCCTACCGCCACGGTCATCGTCCAGAAGGGTACGCTCAAGCCCGGGGATTCGTTCGTCTGCGGCGAGACCTGGTGCAAGGTGCGTGCGCTCATGGATGAGCGCGGCAACCGCATGCCTTCCGCCACGCCGGGCGCTCCGGCGCTCATCCTCGGCTGGGACGCCGTCCCGGCACCCGGCACCAAGTTCAAGACCGTCAAGAACGACCGCGAAGCCCGCGAGATCGCCGAAGAAGCCGCTCTCGCCGCCCGCAAGGCCGCCGAAGCGGTGCAGCAGGCTCCGAACACGGGAGCCCGCCCTGGCATGACGGACCTCGAGCGCCTCATGGCCGCCCTCGTCCAGGACAAGGAGAAGGTCCTCCGCGTCCTGCTCAAGGCCGACGTCAAAGGCACGCTCGAAGCCCTCGAAGGCTGTCTCGTCGAGATCAAGTCGAACAAGGTCCGCCTCGAAATCGTCGGCGGCTCCGTCGGCCCCGTCTCCCAAGGCGACGTCTCGCTCGCCGAGGCTTCCAAGGCGATCATCGTCGCCTTCGACACCAAGCTCGAGAACGGCGTCCAGCCGCAGCTCAAGCGTACCGGCGTCCGTCTCATCACCCATGACATCATCTACGAGCTGATCACGCTCGTGAAGGAAGCCATGACCGAACTCCTCGACCCCGAAGTCCGCGAGAACAAGCTCGGCGCCGCCGAAGTGCGCGCCGTCTTCCCGCTCGGCAAGGAACACAAGGTCGCAGGTTGCATGGTCACCGAAGGCCTCATCCGCCGCGCCGCCAAGGCGCGCGTGGTGCGCGGCGGCAAGATCATCCACAACGGCCCGGTCGAGACCCTGCGTCGCTTCAAAGACGACGCCTCCGAGGTCAAAGCCGGCTTCGAGTGCGGCATCAAGCTCGGCGGCTACGACGAGTACCAGCCCGGCGACATCATCGAAGCCATCGAGATGCTGCAGACGCGTCCGTCCCTCTAAGACTTATGTCCCAACGTCAGCTCCGGGTCGCCGAACTGGTCCAGCGCGAGGTCTCTACCGCGCTGCGCCAGAACTGGCCCACGGAAGCGGCGCTGATCACGATCACCGTCGCCACCGTCTCGCCCGACCTTCGCCAGTGCCGCGTAGGCTACGCCGTCTCGGGCGACGACGCCGTGCGCAAGAAGGCCCGCGCGTTCCTGAAGCGCGTGCGCACCGAGCTTCGCTCAACCGTCGGCGGCATTCTCCAGATGAAGCACTCGCCGGACATCCTCTTCACGGAGGATGACATCACCGGCGGCGTGGCGCGCGTGCAGGCCATGTTGGACGAGATGACCCGCAAGGACCGCGCCAATAATCCGCCCAAGGCCGACTAAGCGGTCGGCGGGACGACTTCGGGGAAATCCTTCAGCGCTTCGCGGACCACCGTGGCGCGACGACGATCCCGTCCGTCACTGTCGAGCTCCTGGCCGGCGCGTGCTTGCACATGGGCGGGCTGGCCTTCGATCATGAGACGGTCGACGAGGTGACGGCGTTCTTCCGGCAGGCAACCCATGTCGCAGGCGAGGCGAAGATGCGAAAGCATGTTCATGGCCTCGGAACTCGTGAGCAGCCGCGCGGAGCGCAGCAAGCCGAGCGAGCGGGCGAGGCGGTCGACGAACTTCTCGCCCTCTTCCTGCGCGAGTTTGCGACGGGCGTTCCACTCCTGCTCGACCACGTTCTTGATCCAGCCGCCGAGGTGCTTGAGGATCGCCTCTTCTGAAAGACCGAGGGTCTGCTGGTTGGAAATCTGGAAGACGTTGCCGGCAGCCTCGGTGCCTTCGCCGAGCCAGCCACGGACGGCAAGTCCGTCTTGGTTAAGCGCACGAGAGACCTTGTCCATGTGACCGGCAAGACAAAGCCCGGGCAGGTGCACCATCGCGGAGGCGCGCAGGCCCGTGCCGACGTTGGTGGGACAGGCGGTGAGATAGCCGAGGCGATCCGAGAAGGCCAGCTTCAGCGAACCACCGAGGGCGTCGTCGAGCAATTCGGCGATATGCCAGGTGCCGCGGAGATGCCAGCCGGCCTTGACGACCTGGATGCGCAGATGGTCCTCTTCATTGACCATCACCGAGCAGGTCTGATCGCGGCTGATGACGGCCGCGCCACTCTTGCCAGCGGCGAGCTCCTTTGAGACAAGATGGCGTTCGACGAGCACGGCGCGATCGCGGTCGCCGAGTTCGCCCATGCGCAGCACGTGGCCGCGGCGGAACTTCGGAAGGGCGTCGAGGGCTTCGATGCAACGGTCGGAGATCTCCTTACGCTGCGGCAACTTGGCCCAGCCAGGGAAAGGCATGCCGTCGAGATTACGGGCGAGACGGATGCGCGTGCTGAGCACGACCGCCTGCTGTGCGCCCAGGAGGTGCGTCAGTTCGTTTTCGGCGGCGAGGATATCTTCGACGGAGGACATGGTCAGGCAGGCGCGAGTTGTTTCTCGAGTCCGGCGATCTCATCGCGCAGGCGCGCGGCGGATTCGTAATCTTCCGCGGTGATGGCCTTCTCCATCTCGAGTCGGGCGGCGTCGAGGCGGCGGCGAAGTTGGCCCGTGGGCAGCGTGCCGGCAGGCGTGCGGCCGACATGGGAAGCCTCGTGCTGGACCTTGAGGAGCAAGCCGTCGAGGGCGTCGCCGAAGGTTTCCCAGCAGGAAGGGCAGCCGAGGCGGCCGCGCTTGCGGAAATCGATATCGGTGAAGCCGCACTTCGGGCAGGAGAGCGTCGGGGCCGGGGAAGAGGTCGTCAGGGCGTCGGCCAGCTGGAAGACGGCGGGATCAGTTGCCCCACCCTTCTGAGCGCAAGCCTCGCAGAGATGCACCTTGGTGACATTCCCATGGACGACCTGGGAGAGGTGGACCGTGGCGGCCTCCTCGCAGAGCGAACACTTAATCGGCTGGGACATCTGCCTTCAGAGAACGGCAAGAGGGGTAATTGGCAAGGGCAAGCGGGGAGCGGGGTTTGACTTCATGGCCCGCGGACACTTGATGGGAGGACGTCAGATGTCCTCCAAGCCCCGCATCGTCATCACCGGCCTCGGCCTCACCGCCCCCAACGGCAACTCGCTGGGCGAGTTCCGGGCCAACCTGCTCGCCGGCAAGGCCCGCATCGCCGTGATCGACGTCCGCCACATGGGCAAGCATCCCGCCGGCGTGTGTGACTTCGATACCAACAAGTGGCAGAAGCGGAAGGAACTCCGCATTGGCACCCGTGTCGGGTCGATTTCCATCTTCTGTGCCCGCGAAGCACTCGGCGACTCCGGCCTCGACTGGGACAAAGTCGACAAGTCCCGCGTCGGCGTCTACCTCGGCATCACCGAGCACGGGAACGTCGAGACTGAGAACGAGATTCACAACATCTCCCAGTTCGGTAACGACACCAAATACTGGACGCACCATCACAACCCCCGCACCGTGGCGAACAATCCAGCCGGCGAGGTCACGATGAACATGGGCATCACCGGCCCGCATTACACCATTGGCGCCGCCTGCGCCGCGGGCAACGCCGGCCTCATCCAGGCCGCCCAGATGCTGCAGCTCGGCGAGGTCGACATCGCCTTCGCCGGGGGCGTCTCCGAATCGATCCACACCTTCGGTATCTTCGCCGGCTTCAAGAACCAGGGAGCGCTCGGCGCCCATGAAGACCCCACCAAGGCCTCCCGTCCCTTCGACAAGAACCGCAACGGCATCGTCATCTCCGAAGGCGGCGCCATCTACGTCCTCGAGCGCCTCGACGACGCCCTCGCCCGCGGCGCCCGCATCATCGCCGAGATCGCCGGCTGGTGCATTAATTCCGACGCCACCGACGCCGTCCTGCCCAACCCGGAGCGCCAGACCGAGTGCGTCCATATGGCCCTCAAGCGTGCTGGTATGAAGCCGCAGGACATCCATATCGTGTCCACCCATGCCACCGCGACGGCCCTAGGCGACATCCAGGAATGCACCGCCCTCCGGAACGTCTTCACCGACTGCCCGGACACCAAGATCAACAACACCAAGAGCTTCATCGGGCACTGCATGGGGGCAGCCGGCGCCCTTGAATTAGCGGGTAATTTGCCCTCTTTTGACGATAATTGGGTGCATCCAACCATCAATATCGATGAATTAGACCCCGAATGCGCCATGCCGGGCCTGGTGATTAACCATCCCATCAAAGTCGCCAGGGTGGATACCATCCTAAACAACTCTTTCGGCATGCTTGGGATCAATTCGGCCCTCATTGTTAAGAAATATGGGGTTGCCTGACAGGGTTTGGGCGTTTGAAACAAACCCTGTAAACATGACTAAGGACGACATTAAGCAGGTGGTTCTCGATATCATCGCCGACATCGCACCGGACGAGGACCTGACCGCCGTGAAGCCGGAGGTCCGCCTTCGCGACCAGCTCTCCCTGGATTCCATGGACTTCTTGGATATTGTCATGGAACTCCGCAAGAAGCACGGCATCGAAGTCCCGGAAGCCGACTACGTCCAGCTGGCCTCCCTCGACTCCTGCGCCAACTACCTGCTCCCCAAGTTCGAGGCCAAGGGCAAGTAAGGGCTAACCCCCACCTTCCACAAAAGACCGCCCCTGAGGCGGTCTTTTGCTTGGTGCTGGTCGCAACCCTCCACCCGCGGCGGTGTTCTTGATTTGCCGACCCCCCGCCTCCAACCCACGCTTCCAACTGTGCACCCCGTTCGCCGCTTCCTCATCGCAGCCCTCGCCTTGGCCTCCCTCCCGGCCTACGCCGAGACCGTCCAGCTGCGCCGCACCGGCAACGCCACCATCATCACCTTCGAGTACATCACACAGGACGAGACCGCCATCATGGTGAAGCGCCTAGATTCGGATGCCGTGCTGAACTACAAGTGGGAGGATCTCGATCTCGACTGGATCAAAAAGAACAACGCAAAGGTCTGGGCTGAACGCGAGCAACTGCTGGCTGAGGCTAAAGCCGAGAAGAAGATGACCAAGAAGGAGGCCGAGGCCGATCCATTCGCGCAGGAGGCCACCGCCACCGACACGAAGTCGTTCCTGGGCATCCTCACCATCTCCCTGCAGGACGGACTCAAGGGCATGAACCTGACCCAGAATAAAATCGAGGCCGTCTGCAACGAGTTCCAGCTCGAAGAAGCCCAGTTCTGGGCCGGCTACGACGACCTCAAGCGAGCCAGCAAGATCGGCGCCAAGAACGAACCCATCCCCAAGGCCGAACCCGTCGCCGAAGAGCCCAAGGAAAAAGCCGGCAAGCCCCTGACCCCGAAGGCCAAAGCCGCCGCCGCCAAGACCAAGGCTCGCTCCGCGGAAAACCAAGCCGCCGAAGCCGCCGCCAAAAAAGAATTCGAAGCCGACGCCCGTCCGTTCAACACGTTCGGCTACCTCCGGTTGCTCAGCGAAGGCGGCCCCAAGGGTAAGCCGATCTGGATGATGCTCCGCCGCTCGACGGCCGACCGCGAGGCGATGAAGAAGCTCTTCGACAAGTACGCCAAGATGGCCGGCGACCTCGCCGACAAGCCCGAGGCCAAGGCCTCCAAGGGCGAGCTGATGGTCCTCAAGAAGGCCCTCGAGAATTGCGCCGAGTCGGTCGGCAAGGTCACTCGCGAGAACACGGCCGTCGAAGCACGCCTGCAGACGGACTGCCGCGCCCTGCTGACCCTGGCGTTGCGCTGAGCCTTAGCCCCGTCGACGTCAAAGAGTCCGGCCGTCTCCCTAAGGGAAGACGGCCGGTTTTGAATGGTGGAGCCTATCGGGCTTGAACCGACGACCTCTTGCATGCCATGCAAGCGCTCTACCAGCTGAGCTAAGGCCCCGTTAAATGGGAAGTTAAACAAACCTGACGGCACGGGCACGGTCAACGCTTTTTTCC
>JBAXMD010000042.1:0-12419 GCA_037134475.1 Verrucomicrobiota bacterium
TTCAGTCGGGGTGCGCAGACCCGTGGTGTAATGGTAGCACAGGAGTTTTTGGTTCTCCTTGTCGGGGTTCGAATCCCTGCGGGTCTACGCACTCCCGGGCAGGGGCATGAAGTTGGCAGGTTTGCCCAAAAAAGAACCCCGGCTGGCCGGGGTTCGCTGCTGCGCCTGTCAGGGCGGCTTAGGCGCGACCGAGGTATTCTTTATTCTCGGTGCTGACCTTGATCTTCTCGCCCTGCTTGATGAAGAGCGGGACGTTGACCTGGAGGCCGTTTTCGCAGGTGACCGTCTTCTGGACGTTGCCGGCGGTGTCACCCTTGACGGCGGGCGGGGCTTCGAGGACTTCGACGATGACGGAAGGGGGGAGGTCGACGGTGATCGGCTTGTCTTCGACGAAGAGGACCATGTAGGAGGTGCCCGAGATCAGGAACTCCTTCGAGTCGGCGAGGGAGGCGGCCGAGATGTAGTATTCCTCGTTGGTGCTGGTATCGACGAAGACGTAGCTGCCATCGGCCTCGTAGGACATTTCCAGGGACTTCGTGCTGTTGTCGAAGACGTCGAAGCTGACTCCGATGCCGCAGCGGACCGGGATCTTGGCGCCGGTCTTGATGGAGCGGAGTTCCATCTGGACGTAGGAAGCGTTGTTCGGGGGGGTGCGAACGAGGCACTCGAGAACGATGCAGAGCTCACCATTGTAGCTCATGATGTTCTTCTTCTTGATACGGTTGACGGGTAGGGAGGCCATGGGAGTAAGGGCGGAGACAAGCGAAGCCCGTGGGAACGGTCAAGCCGGACTTGCCCGAAAGGATGGGGTGGGGTGTTTCGCCCCGTAAAATAGGGGTCTCGGGCCAGCCTCCGACTTATTCGAGCGTGAAGAGGACCCCGCCGATCTGGTTGATCTTGATCTTGGCGGCGGTACTGCCCGAAGCCGCGGCGGCGGTGGCTCCGTTCGAGCCTTCGACCGAGGCGCCGTCGACGGCTTCCACTTCGAAGCCGGTATAAAGGGTGATCAACTTGGAGTAGAGCTGCTGGAGCTCGGCCTTGGAGGTGACGACCATTTCCACGGTCTTGGCGTGAGTGGTGGTCGGATAGGTCTTCACGACGAGGTCACCGGTGCTGTTGCTGACCACGTTGTTGACCTTGGTCTCAAGGGCGGCGAGCGGACCCGGGATTGGCAGTTTGCTGGCTTCGCTGGGGTCGAGGCCGCGGTTCTCGGAGTTTGCGGCGCTAGCTCGGTTGGCACGGTTGGCGAGGTCGGCCGTGCCCGGCGGGCGGGCGTTATAGATGCGGAACTGCTGGTTGGAGTCCTTCATGTCGATGACCACCTCGGCGACGATGAAGGAGCCGGTGGTGTATTCCTGGAAGGAGATCGAGAGGATGGAGTCCGCACGGCCATAGAAGGCCATGTCGGTCTTATTCACCTTGATGCCGAAGATGCCTTGGTTGCGGATGGCCTTCTTGGTCATCTGGAAGGCGTCGGCCTGAGGGGCGAGGGCGGCGGTCGCGAGCAGGGCGGCGGCGAGGGCTTTGGGGTTCATGGCGTTAATCCTTTACCCACGGGGGTGCCGAAGCAAGATTACAACCGATGCTGAGCTGCCAGAATCTCACCGTGCAGGCAGGTGCCAACGGCCCGATCATCCTCGACGGGGCCAACGCGCGCTTCCTGCCTCGTGGCCTCAATGCCGTGATCGGACCCTCGGGCTGCGGCAAGACGACCCTGATGAAGGCCATCCTCGGCATCTTGCCGTCGACTGGCGAAGCCTGCCTCGCAGGGCAGCGGATCGACTGCACGGAAGACTTGGTGGGCAAGGTCGGTTTCGCCCCTCAGTTCACGGCCGCCCAGCCCCAGCTGACCGTCGCCGAGTCCTTGGAGTATGCCCTCGCGCTCGCCGTGCCTGACGCCGCCGAACGTGTCCGCCGTCTGGAAGCCGTCCTCGGCGTCACCGGGATGGCTCCGCACCGCGATAAGCGTGTCTCGGCCCTTTCAGGTGGCCAGTTGCGCCGTCTTTCCCTCGGCCTCGAACTCACCCTCGATCCGCCTTGTATGGTCTGCGACGAAGTCACGTCTGGCCTGGATCCTCAATCCGAGGATCAGATTCTCGCGCTGCTGCGCAATCTCGCGGAGACGAGCCACAAGAGCTTCGTCTGTATCATTCATAACCTCGGCAAGCTGAACCAGTTCGACTGGGTCACGGTCGTCTATCAGGGCGACGTGGTCTTCCAGGGGTCGCCTGACGAGCTGCTCGGCTACTTCGGCATCCCCGACGGCCTCCGTCTATACGAGGTATTGAACGCCTCGGACCTCGCCACGTGGCGCGATCGCTGGGCCATCCATCAGGCCGAGCACCAGGATTCCTATGAAATCGCCGTCGCCAAGGTCGGCGCACCGGTCGAAGTCGAGCCGCTACCGGACCCCTCGATCCCCGATGGCGTCTCGCAATTCACGACGCTCCTCTCGCGGCGTCTCAAGCTCTTCTTCCGCGATACCGGCTACTTGGGCCTGACGCTCGCAATCACGTTCGGGTTCCCGTTGCTCGTCATCATCTTCAACCTCGATGGCGCTTGGGACGTCCATAAAGTGGCCATGGATCGCAACCTCGCCTCCATGGAGGACTTCCAGAAGGCCTTATCGGTGCAGATGTCGAACGCCCAGCTTGCCGGCCTCGCCGCCGGGCTGATCATGTTCCAAGTCATCCTGCTCACGCTCATGGGCGCCAATAACGGAGGACGAGAGATTTCCGCCGAGCGTATCCTTTATGAGAAAGAGCGCATGACGGGTCTGCGTCCGTGGGCTTACGCTTTCTCCAAGATCGTCTTCGTCTCGCTCGTGGCGATTTTCCAGGGGGTCTGGATGTGCCTTTTCGTGAAGCTCATCTGCCGATTCCCCGGACCGTGGGCGGAGCAGCTCACCATCCTGGCGGCCAGTTGTGTCTCCATGTCCGTCGTCTGCCTGGGCTTCTCGGCCATGCTGACTTCGCCCGAAAAATCCTCGCTGCTATCCATTTATCTCGTCGGTTTCCAGTTGCCGCTTTCCGGGGTGGTGCTCGCCTTGCCGGCCGCGCTGACCTGGGTCTGCCGACCTTTCATCAATTCATACTGGGGCTGGTCCGGCTACATGCAGTCCATGATGGGGCAGCCGCTTTATGACGCCTACACCGCGAGCATGCCGAATCAGACCGCCACCATCGCCAGCACCACCGAAGGCCTGGTCGTGCTGCTGATCCAAGGCCTGGTGGGGTTCTGCCTCGTCGTCTACGGCTGCCAGCAGAAGCGCTGGAACTGAGGCCCTAGGCGGATTACCCTAGGCCAGTTCGGCCGTGTGATTTCTCTCATAAGGGAAATCGCTGGAACAAAGGCCAAACCTCGTTAGGCTTAGGGCAGGTGAGTCCTAGCCCCCATTTTCATGTCCAAAATTAACCCCCTCTTCTTCGCCCTCGGTATCCCGGTTGTCGTGATCGTGATCCTTGTCGCGATCGTCGCTCCGCGTATGGGTGGCGGCGGTAAGTTCGCCGACCTCACGCCTTTCTCGGTCGAGAAGTATCGTAGCGACTGGTCGTCGCTCCAAGGCAATAGCTACCGCCTCGATTGCCAGGTCGTCCAGCAGCTCTCGTTTGTCGAGGGTCGCGGCCGTGTGCTCGCCGTGAAGCCCATTGAGAAGGATTCGACCCGCCCCACCAGCCGCATCCCGGTCTTCGTCCCCGCCGGTTCCGCGGATTCCTTCGAGGTCGACCAGCGCTACAAGTGCAAACTGCGCGTCACCCGCGACCTCCTGGTCGTCGAAGCCCTCGAACGTTTCTGAACCTTTCCGCCATGCGTCACTCTCTCCTAGTTTGTTTCGGTTGGTGTGCGATGACCGTCCTCGGCTTCGCTCAGGCGCCTCCGCCCGGCGGCACCGTCAACGGCGGCGGCACCGCCGGTGATTACAAGAGCTCGACGGCCGAAGGCGGCGCCGATCGCATCTTTAACGTCAACAGCGACTCCGTGGACATGGAGAACGGCACCATGCAGTGGAAGGGTACGACGATGAACCTCGGTAACTCCCGCGCCGTCCGCGCGCGTTTCGAGCGTTACCTGGCCTCACCGACCGATAACGGCGACATCAAGCGTTACGTCGCCATCCTGGACCAGATCCAGCTGCTGATCTCGCCTCAGATGCTCACCCAGGATAACTATTACCGTAACCAGCAGGAGGCCTTCAATCTGCTCTTCAAGGCCGCCGAGTTCGACATCGACGGCAACAGCTCGCTGACCATCGCTTCGCAGGTCCAGAAAATCTGGGTGATGAAACAGGAGTTCCGCCAGATCGAGGTCACCAAGAACCAGCTCGAGACGCTTCGCAAGGTCCAGGAAGGCATCATCATCAATCGCGCGGACAACATCGAGGAGGCCAATGACGCCCGTTCTTCGCAGGCCACCAAGGCCAAGCCGCTCGGCAAGTCTTCATCCGGCACCACCGAGCTCGCCTACAAGGTCAAGGACGAGGCGCGTACGCAGGCGGAGATCCTCGCGAAGAACGCGGAGATGGCCGCGCTCGGGCTCAAGGCGAAGATCGAATTCCAGTCCCAGATGGTCTCTTTCCTGATGGCCCGCCGCTATCGCCACTCGCTGATCACCAGCGCGTTCTATCGCGTGCTCTTCAAGGGGGGCAGCCAGAACGTCGTCGTCGGCGCCAAGGAAGTGAAGGAGTTCTTCCCGATCTCCGACTTCGTGCCGACCCTCGAGTCCTTCGACATGCTTTCTCGCGAGGCGATCAAGGACACGTCCAAGGGTATGCAGACCGTCGATGACCTGGTGAAGCAGGGCGAGCTCTACGGCGCGTTCGAGCGCCTGCAGGAGACCTTCTTCCTCGGTGAATTCGAGCCGGTCGTCATGTCCTACCCTCAGGAGAAGAAGCGCGAGATGCTCGCCCTCTGGAAGGATCTCCGCGAACTGCAGCGTCTCGGCGATGAACATGATCTCGGCAGCGTCGAGGGCTACGTGAACAAGGTGCGCGGCCGCGCCCGCGACTTCCCAGGGGCCCCGATTCTGGCGAAGGTCACCAACGCCATGAACGCCTCGAACATGTCGCTACTCTCCGCCAAGTCCGCCGCTTTGGCCGGCGACACCGCCAAGGCCGAGGTCTCCCTCGAGCGCGCCGCCAAGATCTGGCCGCAGAATCCTGGCGTGAAGGATTTCGCCACGCAGGTGGTGAGTCGTCAGGACACCCTCGCTCAGATGCTGCCCCAATTCGACCGCATGTTCGCCGATGCGAAATGGAGAGACATCTACAACAACAAGATTCCGTTCGGTCTGGCCCTCGCCCAGGACAAGGAGCGTTCCGCGAAGCTCCTCAAGGTCATCGCGCGCATCGGGGAACTCGATTTCAAGATTCAGAAAGCCACCGTCTTGTTGAACGAGAATAATCCTTATATCGCTTGGGATGTCATCGTTGACGCCTATAAGACCGAGTCGGATGACCTCGTGCTCGCGAAGACGCGGGCGGACGTATCTTCCAAGGTCGGCGCGTATTCTGGTCTTATCGAGAACGCGGAAAAGCTCGAGAAGGACGGCGCCGAAGCCGCTGCGCTCACTTCTTGGATGGCGGCACAGGATCTTAACCCGCTGTCAGCTGTTTGCGGCGCCGCGGTCAAGCGACTGGCCAAGTCCGTCGCCGAGAGTGCCGTAATCCGTTCGACGGGTTCCGTGCCGGCACCTCCGCCCGCGCCTGCCGGCGACGACGTGCCGGTACCGCCGAAGAAGTAAGCCTTACCAAAGGCTGACCGGATTATCCTCCAGAGGGTCGATCACCGTGATGCGGAGGTCGGTCTTCTGGTCGCGCACCTCGTTCATCAGGGCGTCGACGATGACGGTGCGGTTGCACTCCTTGCTGAGGTGACCGAGGTAGAGCTCCGTCGTCTGCCACTCGCGTAGGCCGAGCAGGAGGTCTTTCGTCTGGACGTTGGAGAGGTGGCCGAAGTTGCCGCGGATGCGCTGCTTCAGCGAAGCCGGGCGCTTGGAGAGGTCGAGCATCTCGTCGTCGTAGTTCGCCTCGAGCACGAGGATGTCGGCCAACGAGACATGGTGTTTTACGACGGAGGTGGCGTGGCCGAGGTCGGTCAGCCAGGTCAGGCGCTTGGCCGGGCGAGCGTCCTCGGCGGGTAGATCGAAAGCGAAGCCGACTGGATCTGCGGCGTCATGCGGGATGGGAATCGAGGTGATCTGCAATCCGCGGAATTCGAAGGTCGTGCCGGTCTCGAACAGCTGCCAGTCGGGCTGGGATTTGAGCGAGTCCTTGATGCGGCGGGCGGTCTCGCGGTTGGCGAAGACTTTCAGCGAGGGGTTCTGACGGAGCAGGGCAGGGAGGCCGATGCAATGGTCCGAGTGTTCGTGGGTGATGAAGACGGCGTCGAGGGCACGCGCCTCGAGGCCGAGCTTCTGCAACGAAGCCTCAAGGCGGGGGCCTTGGAAGCCCGCGTCCAGCATCACGCGGACGCCGCCCGCTTCCAACAGGGAGCAGTTGCCGGAGCTACTCGTGCCGAGGATGTGGAAGGCGAAGGCCATGCGGAAGCCGATGCAACCCCGTCACGGTGTCGCCTACAAGCCGCCATTCGCCCTTTTCCGCTTGAGGGCGAGGGCGACCGGAGGGAAGGTAGGTCATCCCGCCATGCCTTCCCTTCCTCGCGTCATCAGCATCATCATGGGGGGCGGTCGTGGCTCCCGCCTCTATCCCCTGACCAAGGACCGCTGCAAGCCGGCTGTGCCGCTGGCCAGCAACTACCGCCTGGTCGATATCCCCATCAGCAACTGCCTTAACTCTGGTTTCAACCAGATCTTCGTCCTGACGCAGTTCAATACCGCCTCGCTCCATAAGCACATCCAGCAGACTTATAAGTTCGACGGTTTCGGCCGCGGCTTCGTCGACATCCTCGCCGCCGAGCAGACGGGCGACAAAGAGTCCTGGTATCAAGGCACGGCTGACGCGGTCCGCCAGAATCTCCATCACTATAACCTGAAGGACGAGGACCTGGTGCTCATCCTTTCGGGCGATCAGCTCTACCGTCTCGATTTCGACGAGCTTGCCCGCCAGCACATGGAGAACGCCGCCGACGTCACGATCGCGGCCAAGGCTATTCCGTCCGATCAGGTGAGCGCCCTCGGCGTCATGCGCGTCAACGCCGACCTCCGTATCGTGGAGTTCGTCGAGAAGCCCAAGGACCCTGCCGTCATCTCTTCCCTCATCCTTGGCGGCGCCGCCCGCGCGCGCCTGTCCGATAAGTCCGATAAGCCTTACTGCCTGGCCTCGATGGGTATCTACCTGTTCTCCGGTAAGGTCATGCGCGAGGCGCTGGCCGATCCGGCGCAGACCGACTTCGGCAAGGAAGTCATCCCGGGCCTGCTCGCCTCGAAGCGCATGATGGCCTACGTCTTTGACGGTTACTGGGAAGATATCGGTACCGTGGGGTCCTTCTGGGAGTGCAATCTCACCCTCACCGACCCGGTGCCTCCGTTCGATTTCTTCGACGGCCAGAATCCGGTCTACACCCACGCCCGCTACCTGCCTCCGGCTAAGCTCAACGGAGCCCGCTCACACCGCGTCCTCATGGCTGACGGCGCTGTCGTCGACGATGCCGAGCTCGATCGCTGTGTCATCGGCGTCCGCTCCGTCATCCGCGCCGGCTCCCGCCTTGAGAACGTGGTCATGATGGGCGCCGATTCGTTCGAGCGTCCGCACGACCTTGCCAAGAATAACGCCCTCGGTCGCCCCGACGTCGGCGTCGGCCCGAATTGCCTGATCCGCAACGCCATCATCGACAAGAATGCGCGCATCGGTGCCGGTTGTCGCCTCGCTCCTACCGGCCTGCCTGAGAAGTGGGAGACCGATGCCTTGTTCGTCCGTGACGGCGTGATCGTCGTCAAGAAGGGCGCCATCGTTCCTCCTGGCACGATCGTCGGGGAATGAAGACCTACGCCCGGACCTACTGGTTTACCTGGGCTTTCCTGGTGGTCGCCGCCGCCCTGACGGGCGTGGCTTCGTTGAAGGACGCGTTCTTCGGCGGGTTGTTTGCGGCGTTGCTTTCAGCCTTACTTACCCGCGTCTACGAGCGTAGTGGACCGCGCTACGCACCGCTCCTCGGCGCCACCGCTGGCACGCTCTGGGTGGTCGCGATGTTCTTCCGGATTCGCTGGTTCGGTTACGCCGACGACTTCGAGATGGCCCAGTGGACGCTGGGGACGGACATCTCGGTGCATGCCGCCGGTTTCGCCGGCGCGGCCTTGATGACGGCCTTGTTGGCCCGATATGATTTTCCGAAAGCGCTCGGCGGAGGCCTGCTGCTCGCCGCGGCGATGACGGTCGTGCCCTATGGCGTGATCGCATGGTTCGATCATCGCGTGGCTGGCCCCGTAGAATTGGTGGTACTGGTTTCGGCGGAGGCGGCGGCTGACGAAGGGCCGATTCGTCGGTCCGGCACGGTGCCTGCGAACCTGACGTCCACCGAGATCCTCTTTTTGAAGGAGCGTATGCTCGTCGTCGAGGGGCCGGGCGGCACCGAAGCGGTCGATGAGTCAGGTCGCCGTTATTGGCCGTTAGTCCGCCGCCGGCTTGTCTACGCCGGGAATCCCGGTGGACCGGTCCGCACCGTCCTCATTATTTTGCCTCCTGGCCTGGCCACGGCCGAGACCTGGAGCGTGCCGGTGCACAAAGACCCGAAGGGCCTCGCGCTCGTCACCCTTGGCGCCCGGAAGGACCTCAAGTTCTCGGGTGGACCGATCAGCCAAGCGGTGCGTCTCGACCTATCACTGACAGTCAAAACAAAGGACGACGTGGTGACCTACCAAAATCTGCAGGTCGAAACCTTCCGCAAGTCTCCGGTCGGAGATCTCTATAAGAGCGTGCTAACCCAGGGCATCGCGGCGGCATTCCCGACGAGCTTGGTCGACCCCAAGCCGCCGGCTAAGTCGGAAGAGAAGGCCAAGCCGCGGCGACCGAACTTTGGTAATGTCCCGGCGGCCAAATAGGCACCGTCAGGTCGACGAGCTCAGGAAGTCGCGGTACAGCCCCGCGTAGGCAGCTTGTAGTGCAAGAAGCTCATCGTGCGTACCCCGTTCGACGATGCGGCCTTCGTCGAGGACGATGACGCAGTCGGCTCGGCGGATCGTGCTGAGGCGGTGGGCGACCACGAAGCTGGTGCGACCCTTCATCAGGCGGGCGAGGGCGACCTGGAGTCGGGCCTCCGTGAGCGTGTCGACCGCGCTGGTGGCTTCGTCGAGCACGAGGATGCGCGGATTGGCCAACAGGGCCCGCGCGAAGGCGACCAGCTGCTGCTGCCCCATCGAGAGGCCGCGGCCCTTCTCGGAGCAAGGCGTGTGGATGCCGGCTGGGAGGTCTTCGATCAGGTCGAGGCAGTCCAAGTCACGGAACGCCTGCCGGATCTCTTCGTCGGTCGCGTCCGGGCGGGCCGACTTGACGTTCTCGGCGATGGTGCCCGCAAAGAGGAAGTTCTGCTGGAAGACGAAGCCCATCTGGCGACGTAGCGTCTCTTGGCGGATATCGGCGAGGTCATGGCCGTCGACCAGTACCTGGCCGCTGAGCGGTAGCTGGAACTTCGCCAGCAGGCCGACGATGGTGGACTTGCCTGAGCCCGTGTGTCCCACGAGCGCGATGACCTGACCGGCCTGTGCGACGAAGGAAATCCCATGGAGGACCGGCCGGTCCTGGATGTAGGCGAAGTGGATGTCGCGGAACTCCACTTGGCCCTGGAGCGGCGGGCATTCGGCAGCGGTCGGTTTGTCGGTCCAGGCGGGCGGGGTGTCGAGCAGGCGGAAGTAGCGTTCGGCGCCGGCCATCGCGAGCGTGGCTTCGGAAAGCTGTGTGCCGATAATCGTGATCGGAGAGAAGAACAGGTCGGCGAGGAAGAAGAAGGTCACGAGATCGCCGAGACCCGTACCGGTGCCCGAGAGCGCCGCCCAGCCGCCAACGCCGATGAGCGCGGCCATGAAGCCTTGGGCGTTGAGTTCGAGCAGAGGCAGGTAGAGGGCCGTGAGGCTGGCGGTCTTGACCACGTTGCCGGCGAGGCTGCGGACGAGGCGGGTGAAGATGCCGGCATTGGTGTCCTCGCGGGCGAAGCCCTGCGTCACGCGGATGCCTTGGACCGTCTCGGCGAGGGCGGAGGTCACGCGGGAGAAGGTTTCCTGCTGGACGCGTGATGCGTGGAGAATCTTGCCGCGGAAGAAGCCGTGCACCAGCAGGAGGCAGGGAACGATGGCCAGCAGCACGAGGAACAGCTGCGGATTGGCGAGCAGCATGAGCGCGGCCGCACAGCTCATCTGGCCTAACGACACGAAGGTGATGAAGAAGTTATTCTGGATCCCATTACGCATCGCCTCGATGTCCGAGATCATGCGACTGATCAGGCTGCCGTGGCGGCGGGCGTGGAAGAAGGAGAGCGGCTGCGTGAGCAGGTGGGCCATCAGCTTATCGCGCAGGTCACGCAGGACGTTCTCGCCGATCTGGTGGGCGAGGCGGATGCGCCAGTAGAGGGCGACGTCACCGACGATGAAGAAGACCGTGAAGAGGGCGAGCGCCCGGAAGGTCGCCGGGCCGTCACCGGTCGCCACAGGGCCCTTGATGATATATCCGACGAGCCAGGCGAGGCCGGGTAGCGCCATCGCACGGAAGACGCAGAGACAGAGCAGGGCGTTACGCATTCCTCGGTGTGGGCCGGTGAAGGCCAACAGGCGGGCGATGGTCGACCAGCGTAGCGGCAGGCGATCCGGCTCTTCTTCGTCGGGGCGGATGCGGCGGACCGCAATCTCGAGGCGATCCTGGCTCATGCGATGGCTCCTTCCGATTGGACGAGGATGGCGCGACGATAATGGCCGTCCTCGGCCATCAACTGTTCGTGGGTACCCCTCTGTACGAGCTTCCCGTGTTCGAGGACGAGGATCTGGTCGGCGCGGCGGAGGGTGCTGAGGCGGTGGGCGACGATGAAGGTCGTGCGGCCGACCATGGCGGCTTCCATCGCTTCCATGATCTCTTTCTCGGTTTCAGGGTCGATGGCCGAGGTCGGGTCGTCGAGCAGGAGGACGGTCGGCTCAAGCAGCAGCGCGCGGGCGATCGCGATGCGCTGGCGTTGGCCGCCGGAGAGGTTGACGCCGCCTTCGCCGAGGAAGGTCTCGTAGCCTTCGGGGAGCGCCACGATGAACGCATGGGCGCCGGCGATGCGGGCCGCGCGTTCGATGCGCTCCTGCGTGGCGTCGGGGTGGCCGAAGGCGATATTGGCGGCGATCGTGTTCGAGAAGAGGAAGTTCTCTTGGAAGACCATGCCCACCTGCCGGCGGAGTTCTTGGAGCGGCAGGGCGCGGATGTCATGTCCGTCGAGCGTCACGCGACCCGAGCGCGGGTCGTAGAAGCGTGGGATGAGCGAGAGCAGGGCGGACTTACCCGCACCCGTGGCGCCGGCGATGGCGATACGCTGGCCGGGTTCGGCGGCGAACGAGAGCGCGCGTAGCACCGTCGCGTTCTCCTGGTATTCGAAGCTTACATTTTCGAAGGCCACGCGACCGAGGAAGCGTCCCGGCGAAGTGGCGCCGGGTTCGGTCGCCACGCCGGGGTCGGTATCGAGGATCTCGAAGATGCGCTTGGCGCCGGCGAGCGAGACTTGGGCGTTATCGACGACCGAGGCGAGGGTGGTCACCTGGGCCGAGAACTGCTGCAGCAGGCCGGCGAAGGCCACCAGGCCGGTGCCTAAGGCGATTTCACCCCGGGCGACCATCCAACCTCCGTAGCCGATGAGGATGGCCATGGAGAGGCGATTGAGGCCGTCAATCACGGGCCAGAAGAGCGCGACTTCGCCGAAGACCTTACGCTTCTGGAGGCGGATATCCTCGCTCCAGCCGGCGAAGCGACCCATCACGCGTGATTCAAGCGCGAAGCCTTTGACGACTTGGATGCCTTGCACGTTTTCCGAGAAGCCCAGCACCATGCGGTCCATGAGGTCGCGGTTCTCCTCGTAGGCTGGGCGGACCTTGCGGGAGAAGCGGATCGCGAACCAGATCTGGAACGGTAGCACCGAGAGGCAGGCGAGCGTCAGGCGCCAGTCGGTACGCAGCATGTAGACCGAGCAGGCGACCAGGGTGATGGTGATGATGGCGAGCTGGAGGATCACGCCTTCGATGAAGAGCCGGATGGCGTGCGCGTCGGAGGTGACGCGGTTGATGATGGAGCCGCTGGCGTTGGAATCGAAGAAGCGGAAGCTCAGCTGTTGCAGCTTGGCGAAGACCTGTGAGCGGAGATTGACGACGATGCGGCCGTGCAGGAAGCGGACGGACACCAGCCCGAAGACGTACGAGATGATCGCGCGGAGGAGGGCCGCGACGAGGATGCCGGCGCCGAGCCAGACGAAGACGGCCTTATCGGAGGCGTCGGCCGGGACGAAGAAGGG
>JBAXMD010000043.1:0-12166 GCA_037134475.1 Verrucomicrobiota bacterium
GCGAGCGGGCAGAGCTCCTTCGGGATGTGCGTGACGAAGGTCGGCTGGATGAGGCCCGGCTCGATGAGTTTGCCGAACACTTCGTTGGTAACCTCGAAATCTTCCCAGTCGGTGCGCGGCTCGTGCAGGCCGAGGGCCTTGCACGCGGCGATCTTCTCTTCCTTCGTGCGCGAGAACCACTGCGGGTCGCCCGTACGCTCGACGATGAGGTCCTTATACTTCGCTTCGCGCCATTCGCCGCCGAGCTCGATGGCCACGCCGTCCGGACGGACGACGCTGGTCGTGCCGAGGACTTCGGTGCAGACTTTTTGAATCATCGAGCGGACGAGCTCCATCATGCCGCGGTAGTCAGTGTAGGCCTGGTAGGCCTCGAGCATCGTGAATTCAGGGCTATGCTTGACCGACACGCCTTCATTGCGGAAGACGCGGCCGATTTCGAAGACGCGGTCCATGCCGCCGACGAGGCAGCGCTTCAGGTGGAGTTCGAGGGCGATGCGGAGATAGAAATCGCAGTCGAGCGCGTTGGAGTGGGTCTCGAACGGACGGGCCGCGGCGCCGCCAGCGATGGCGTGCAGGGCCGGAGTCTCGACTTCGGTGAACTGACGGCTCCAGAGGAAGCGGCGGATTGATTCGACGACGCGACTACGAGTGAAGAGGCGACGGCGGGACTCCTCGTTGACGACGAGGTCGAGGTAGCGCTGGCGGTAGATCTTCTCGGCGTCGGTCAGACCGGCCCACTTCTCGGGGAGCGGACGGAGGGACTTCGCGACCATCTTGTATTCGGCCACGCGGACGGTGACCTCACCGGTCTTGGTGCGGAAGAGTTTACCGCGGACGCCGACGAAGTCGCCGGAGTCGACCATCTTCTTGAAATGGGTGTCGTACGCATCACCCAGGGCGTCGCGGGTGAAGTAGGTCTGGATGAGGCCGCCGCGGTCGAGGATCTTGACGAAGCTCGCCTTACCCATCACGCGCAGGGCGACGATACGGCCGGCGACGGAGACCTCAGGACCTTCCTCGACACCTTCGGGCAAGAGGGCCGCGCACTCATTGGAAACATGGGTCTGATTCCACTCGGCACGGAAGGGGTCTTCGCCCGCGGCGCGAAGCAGGGCGAGCTTCTCCTTACGGACCGCATGCAGGTCGTGGGAGATGGCGTTGAGGTCGGGCTTTTCGCTCATGTTGGCTACCCCAAAGGGGTGCCTCCCGAGGGGCGGGGTGGCAAGGGCGAAAGGTTCGGCTTTCCGTGTTGCGGCGGGGGCTTTCCGGAGAATAACCGAGACCCATGAAGGCCTATCTCGACCTGCTTCGCCACGTCCGGCAGCACGGAGAAATCCGGGGCGACCGCACCGGCACGGGCACGATCGGCATCTTCGGGGCGCAACTGCGCTTCGACCTCGCCGAAGGCTTTCCGCTGCTCACGACCAAGAAGGTCCACCTCAAGTCGATCACGCACGAACTCCTCTGGTTCCTCTCCGGCAGCACGCAGAACGCCTGGCTCACCGAGCGCGGCGTCAGCATCTGGAACGAATGGGCCAGCGCCGAGCAGTGTGCGAAGTTCGGCCGCCCGGAAGGCGATCTCGGCCCGGTCTACGGGCACCAGTGGCGCCGCTTCGGCGCGACGAAAAAGCCTGATGGCACTTACGAGAATGACGGCGTCGACCAGATCCGACGCGTCGTCGACGAGATCAAGCGCAACCCCTCGAGCCGCCGCCTCATCGTCACTGGTTGGAATCCGCAGGAAGCCGACCAGGTCGCCCTGCCCCCTTGCCACACGCTCTTCCAGTTCTACGTCTCGACCGACGGACGCCTGAGTTGCCAACTGTATCAGCGTAGCGCGGACCTCTTCCTCGGCGTGCCGTTCAACATCGCCAGCTACGCGATGCTCACGCACATGATCGCGCAGGTCACGGGCCTGAAACCGGGTCATTTCGTGCACACCTTCGGCGACGCGCACATCTATTCCAACCACGTGGAGCAGGTCGAACTGCAGCTCTCCCGCGAGACGCGCGCCCTGCCCCGCCTGGTGTTGAACCCTGACGTGAAGGACCTCTTCGCGTTCAAGTTCGAGGACATCGTGATCGAAGGCTACGACCCGCATCCGGCGATTAAGGCGCCCGTCGCCATCTGACATCGTGGACCTCGGTCGCCCGCTCATCGCCATCGCGGCCGTCGCGCGCAATCGCGGCATCGGCCTGAACAACAAGCTGCCGTGGCGCATCCCGGAGGACTTCGCGTTCTTCAAGGCGACCACCATGGGTCAGGTGCTGCTCATGGGTCGCAAGACATACGAGTCGATCGGCCGTCCGCTTCCCGGGCGCACCACCGTCGTGCTCAGCCGCTCCGGCTTCACCGCGCCCGGCGTGATTGTCGCCAAGGACTGGATGGAAGCCGCGCAGGTCGAACCGACCAAGACCCTTTTCCTCGCCGGCGGCGCCGCTCTGTATGCCGAAGCCCTGCCTTGGTGCGCCGAGCTGATTCTTACCCATGTGGACATGGAGCCCGAGGCGGACGCCTTTTTCCCCGATTGGACCGGACGATTCGACGCCGGGGAGGTCATTGCCCAGCACCCCACCTGTGTGATGCGCCGGCACCGGCCGCTTTGAGGTATTGAGCGTTTTCGGTCATAATTAAGGGTGCTGGGGGTGCAGGGGGCTAATGACCCCCATAAAGTGGCAAAAAAGGGCGTTTAGGGGCGTTTTCTCCTTTCCAATACCTCCCCCCGCCCTACCGTCCGACCCATGCCGGACGGCCTGTTTATTTTCTTCGCAGCACTGACCCTCGGGGCTGCCCTTCTTTTGGTCCTCAGCCGCAACGCGGTGACCTCCGCCATGGGGATGATCCTGGCTCTGGTCGGGGTGGCCGCCGACTTCTTCCTTCTGGACGCCTACTTCCTCGGCGTGCTGCAGGTCCTCGTCTACGCCGGCGCCGTGATGGTGCTGTTCCTGTTCATCATCATGCTCCTCGATACCGAGGACGCGACGGGCGCGTATCCGTGGAAGACCGCCGCGCTCGGTCTCGCGACTTTCTTCCTCCTCGCCGCTGGCGTGCTCTGGCTCTTCCACTGGTCCGGAGCCGTGTCCCCCGTGAAGGCTGGCGCCACGCCGCCCGAGCTCTCCGTGAATCCGGCCGAGTTCGTCACCGCCGCCAAGGCGTTCGGTCGCCTGCTCTACACGAAGTATCTGCTACCCTTGGAAATCGCTGGCTTCCTGCTCCTCGTCGCCCTCGTCGGCGTCGTGTCACTGAGCAAGGACAACCCCGAGACCAACGCCTGATCTTTCCGCCATGGAAAACACCTCCCTCGCTCACCACCTCATCTTGGCGGGCCTACTCTTCGTCCTAGGCCTGACCGGCGTGCTCATGCGCCGCAACCTGCTCGTCGTCTACATGTGCCTCGAGCTCATGCTCGCCGCCGCCACCCTCGCGCTCGTCGCCTTCTCACGCTTCAACCGGACCATGGACGGCGCCGTCCTCGTCTTCTTCGTCATCACCGTCGCGGCCGCCGAGGTCGCCGTCGGCCTCGCGCTCATCGTCGCCTTGTTCCGCAAACGCGGCACCGTGCAGTCCGACGCGCTCACCACCCTCCGCGACTAAGCCTTTCCGATGCCTTCCGACCTTTCGTCCCTGGTCCACTGGATCCTCTTCCTGCCACTGGGAGCCGCCGTGCTCTCCGCCCTATTCCTGCGCCGCGCCGGCGGCCTCGCCGCGTGGCTCTCCACCGGCGTCGCCTTCGCCATCGCCGGCCTCTCGCTCAAGCTACTCACCTCGGCCACCGCCGACGTCACCTGGCACGTCGAGCTCGCGAAGTTTGGCGGCGTCAGCCTCGGCTTTGGCTACCTCATCGACGCCAATGCGCGCCTGATGCTCTTCGTGGTGTCGTTCGTCGCCGCGTGGATTCACCTCTTTTCCGTCGGTTACATGAAGGAGGATTCGGCCCGCGGCCGTTTCTTCGCCGGTCTCTCGATCTTCATGTTCTCCATCCTGGGCATCGTCGTCGCCGACAACCTGCTCATGACGTTCATCTACTGGGAACTCGTGGGCTTCAGCTCGTACATGCTGATCGCGCACTACTTCGACAAGGACTACGCCGCCGCCGCGTCGAAGAAGGCGTTCATCGTCAACCGCGTGGGCGATCTTGGCTTCATCCTCGGCATCGCGATGTGCCTCTCGCTCTACGGCACGCTCGACTTCGCCGCGCTCAAGGACCACGCGGCCGCCGCCAAGACCATCCCGGTCGCCGTCGGTGCGCTGCTCATGTGCGGCTTCCTCGGCAAGTCCGCCCAGTTCCCCCTGCACGTGTGGCTCACGGACGCGATGGCTGGCCCGACGCCCGTCTCCGCGCTCATCCACGCCGCGACGATGGTCGCCGCCGGCGTCTACTTCATGGCCCGCGTGAGTTTCCTGCTCGCTCCTCAGGTCCTGGACTTCATCGCGATCTCCGGTGCCGGCATGGCCGCGCTGGCTGGCCTTTGCGCCCTCGCGCAGACGGACATCAAGAAGTCCCTCGCCTACTCGACGCTCGCCCACCTCGGCATCATGGGCTGCGCGATCGGTCTCGGCCACCCCGAGCTCGCACTGATGCACATGGCGATGCACGCGTTCTTCAAGGCCACGCTGTTCCTCGGCGCCGGCTCCGTCATCCACGGCTGCCACCACGAGCAGGACATGCTTAAGATGGGCGGTCTACTGAAGAAGATGCCCCTCACCGCCGCGACGTTCATCGCCGCGACGCTCTCGAATTGCGCCGTACCCTTCCTCGCCGGCTGGTATTCCAAGGACGCCATCATCGAGGCGGCCTACCACGGCGACCACATCGCGATCTTCGCGTTCCTGTCCCTCGCCGCGCTCGCGACCTGCCTCTACAGCGGCCGCATGATCCGCCTCGTCTTCCTCGGCGAAGCCAACTCCGAAGAAGCCTCCCATGCCCATGAGTCGCCGTGGACGATGACCCTGCCGCTCGTCGTGCTCGGACTCGTCTACTCCGTCGCCGGCGGATTCCTCGCCCACACGATCATCCCCGCGGGCTCGCTCAAGCCGATTGAACACGCCCTCGGCGAAGTCGCCTTCCACCTCGCCGCTCCGTCGACCATCGTCGGCCTGCTCTCGCTCGTCATCGGTTTCTTCGGTGCGCTGAAGTTCTACGGCACCGTCCGCGGCGCCGACGCCCTCCAGGTCGTCTCGCCCCGCACCTATCATCTCCTCGAGCACCGCTGGATGGACGGGCTGTACCGCTGGTACGTCGACTCCGTGCAACGTCGCGTCTCCGAGTTCATCGCCTTCCTCGACCTCCTGATCATCAACGGCGTCGCCGTGCGCTGGATCGGTGGCGGCGTGCCCGCCGTATTAGGCTACCTTACCGGCCGTTCTTTCCACCGCGGCCAGACACGCGCCTACGCGCTCTGGATTGTCCTCGGTTCCCTCTTCCTGGCCTGGTTCCTCATCGCTCGCTAATTCATGGACACTTTTCCCGCCACGCTCCTCGCGCTCGCCATCACGGCCCCGATCCTCGTCGGCCTGATCCTGCTCGCCGGACGCGACCTCCCTCGCAGCTTCGCCTCCGGCTTCGCCTTTGGCGGCTTCGCCATCCCCGCCGTCCTCGGTCCTTGGCTCCTTATCCTCTGGTCCAACCCGAGCACCGCGCCGCAGCAGTTCCAGTCCGAAGGCTTCTGGGGCTTCGGCTTCGCGCTCAACGGACTCGGTGCGCCGCTCCTCGCGATGACCTCGCTCGTCGGCCTCGCCGCGGGCATCAAGGCGCTCACACAGGAAGTGGAAGGACGTAATACCTACCTCGGCCTGATCCTGTTCATGCTCGGCGGTACGCTCGGCGTGTTTGGCACCAACCACCTCGTTGGCTTCTACTTCTTCCACGAGTTCGCGCTCATTCCGACGTTCATCCTCACGCTCTTCTGGGGCGGCGAAGGCCGTCGGCCGGCCGCCATGCAGATGGCGATTTACCTGACCGCGGGCGCCATGGCATCCCTCGCAGGCATCCTCATCGCCGTCGACGCTTCGGGCGTCGAGTATGGCGCGGCCACGTTCGAAAGCGTCGCGCACGGCCTCCAGGCCGCGAAGTCCATCCCCGCCGCCACCGGCGCGCTGGTGCTCTTCGGCCTCGGCACGCTCGCTTCGCTCTTCCCCTTCCACTCCTGGGCCGCCCCCGGCTATTCCGCCGCCCCGACTCCGGTCTCGATGCTCCACGCCGGCGCCCTCAAGAAGTTCGGCCTCTACGGCATCATCCTCCTCGGCCTCAGCAGCCTCGACATCACCGGCGGTTCGCTCGGCACTTGGTTCCTCTGGTTCGCCCTCGCCAACGTCCTGCTCGTCGGCCTGATCTGCCTGACGCAGCGGGATCTCAAGCAGCTGATCTCCTGGAGCTCCGTCGCCCACATGGGTCCGATCTTCCTGGGTATCTGGGTCTGCGGCGTCTCTGGCAAGGCCGACGGCCTCGATGCCGCCGCGTTCCTGATGGTCGCGCACGGCCTCTCCTGCGCCGCACTCTTCCTGCTCGCTAACGCCGTCCGCGCCCGCGCTGGCACCTACCGTCTCGACGAACTGGGCGGCCTCGCCACGCGCACGCCCATCCTCGCCGCGCTCTTCATCGCCGCGACGATGGCTTCCATCGGCCTCCCGGGCTTCGGTAATTTCTGGGGTGAAGTCGGCGTCTTCCTCGCGCTCCGCGCCCAGCCGCTCTGGCTGCAGGCCCTCGTCGCCTCGACCGTCGTCATCTCCGCGGTGTACGCCCTTCGCGCCGTGGCCGCTACGTTCTTTGGTCCGGCCTCCGAGGCGCTCGAGAAGCGCTTCGCTTCCGCGCCCTTCGGCGACCTCGGCTGGGCCGAACGCTTCGCGGTCTTCCTGCTCCTCGGGGCTTCGCTGACGATCGGCTTCGTGCCTTCGCTCGTGACGAAGTCCGTGAACCCCGTCGTCGCCGGCATCACCACCTTCTCCCAACATAACGCGAAGGCGCCCGTCAAGGCCGCCCCCGCCGCACCTGCCAAGCGCTAAGCTTTCCGTCCGATGATTCCTTTCCTCGCCGATATCGATCCGGTCTTCAAGGTCCTGGCCCCGCGCCCGGCCGACTGGCTGTCCATCCTCCCGGAGATCGCCGTCGCCGGCCTCTCGCTCCTCTGCCTCCTGCAGGCCATGTTCCTCCCGAAGGCGCTGCGCTCGCTCATCCCGATCACCGCCCGCACGGGCCTGATTCTGGTCGCGATCATGGCATTGACCAATGGCCCGTGGGTCCAGTCGGCCGACGTCGCTTCGTTCGCCGGCCTGCTCCGCCAGAACCTGCCGACGGATGGCGTGCGCATGGTCTTCCTGTTGTCGGCCCTGCTGACGAGCTTCCTCGCCGAAGGTTTCCTGCGCGAACGCGACGCCGCCGTGGCAGACTACCATCACGTGCTGCTGGTCGTGACCGCCGCGTTCATGCTCCTCGTGCAGTCGAATCACTTCGTCACGTTCTTCCTCGCGCTCGAGACGGCCGCCGTCGGCCTCTACGTGCTCGTCGGCTACCTGCGTCGCAGCGAAGCCTCGCTCGAGGCCGGCGTGAAATACCTCGTGGCGGGCGGCCTCAGCTCCGCCCTCCTGCTGATGGGCATCGTCCTTGTGTACGGCGCGCTCGGCTCGGCCGGCGTCGCCGACTCGCTCAACTTCACCCAGATCGGCAAGGCCCTCGCCGCCCAGTCCGCCGCGCACACGATCTCGCCGCTGACGCTCACCGGCATCGCCCTGATCCTCGGCGGCGTCGCCTTCAAGCTGGGCGCCTTCCCCTTCCACACCTGGATTCCGGACGTCTACCAGGGCGCCCCGACGCCGACGACCGCCTTCCTCGGCACGGCCTCCAAGGCCGCCGGCGCGTTCACGCTCGTCCTCCTCGCGACCGGACCGTTCGCCCCGATCGCCATGAAACTTGCCCCGTTGCTCGCCGTCGGCGCCGTCCTCACCCTGCTTGCGGGCAACCTCGGTGCCCTCGCCACGATCGACGTGAAGCGCACGCTCGCGCTGTCCGGCGTCTCGCACGCCGGATTCATCCTCGCCGCGGTCACGGCCGCCCTCGTGCTACCGGGAGTCACTGCCTTCGGCTACGACGTCGAACAGGTCATCGTCATCTACCTGCTCGCCTACGTGATCGGCACCTTCCTCACCGCGCAGGCGCTCGTCTCGCTGCCGGCCGTCGAAGACCATCGTCGCCCGCAGCTCGCGCTCCGTGGCCTGCTCCGTCGCTCACCGCTCCTCGCTAGCTCGCTCGGCTTCGGCATCAGCTCCCTCGCCGGAGTGCCGCCTTCCGTGGGCTTCATCGCCAAGCTGCTCGTGCTGACGCTGCTCGTTTCCGCCAAGCTCTGGTGGGTCCTCGGCGCCGCCCTCATCGGCGTGGCGATCAGCATCCATTACTACTTCTCGATCCTCCGCGAAGCGGTGGTCCGTCCGACCGACGCCGACGAAGAACTGGCCCCGCTGGATATCCCCTTCGGCACCCGCTTCCTGATCGGAGCGCTCACCGCGGCCTCGATCATCGGCGGTCTGTTCGTTCTCTTCGGACGTTAACGCCCCTTGCCCCGCCCACGAGGGTGGTGGCGACGGTGCGCGTCCGACAGGGCCGTCCGATCGACCGACGTGTAGATCTGCGTCGTGGCGATGTCGGCGTGGCCGAGCATCTCCTGGATCGAACGCAGGTCCGCGCCGCCTTCGAGCAGGTGCGTCGCGAAGGCGTGGCGCAATAGGTGCGGCTTCACGGGCACCGACACGCCGGCGCGCTGCGCTGCCTGTTTCACGCCGAGCCAGAAGGTCTTGCGGGAGATCGCGACGCCACGGGCACTGAGGAAGAGCGCGCTTCCCGTCTTGGGGCGCACGAGCTTTGGTCGGCCGGCCTTGAGGTAGGCATGTAAGGCAACGAGCGCCGTCTCGCCGACGGGCACGACCCGGTCCTTGGAACCCTTGCCGGTGACGCGCACCAAAGCCGAGTCGACGTCGACGGCCTGAATTTCCAGCCCACAGAGTTCGGAGATGCGCAGGCCGGAGCCGTACATCATCTCGAGCATCGCGCGGTCGCGCAGGCCCTGCGGCGTGCTGGTATCGGGCGCGGAGACGACCTTGGCGGCTTCTTCGGCGCTGATCATGCCGGGGAGCTTGCGGCGGAGCTTCGGTCCGTGGGCGAGCTCGGTGAAATCGTCGCGGCGAAGGCCACTGCGGACCAGGTGGGCGGAAAAGGAACGCACCGCCGAGAGCCGGCGGGCCATCGAGGCGGCTGCGTGGCCCTTGCGGTCGAGCGCGCGTGTCCAGGAATCCACGTCGCTCAGCGAGACTTCCGTCCAGTTCTTCCGGCCAGCCCGGCCGCAATGGGCGGCGAAGCGGACCAGGTCCGATTCATAGGCCTCCGTCGTCAGCTTCGCGGCGCCACGCTCGAGCGAGAGGTGGGCCAGAAAGGCGTCCACTGACTCCTGGAGGTCGGGAGGCACCGTCTCGCGGCGGACTCGGGGCGGCTTCGGCATGCGTCATCAGTATTGCCCCGACCGCTCGGGAGTCCATAAGGATTGAGCATGTCTAGCCAGCGTGAGCGCGCCATGAAGCCGACCGACCTCCGGGGAATCCTCCGGTATGTCCCGATGTTCCGCGACCACGTGTTCGTCATCGCGGTCGACGGCTCGATCGTGTCCCACGAGAACTTCGCGAACATCGTCACCGATATCGCGGTCCTCCGCAGCCTCTCGATCAAGGTCGTCCTCGTGCATGGCATCGGCCAGCAACTCGTCGGCCTCGCCGGCGAACATAACATCGTGCTGTCCGACGTCCAGGGCGAGGGACCCATCGACGCCACCACGATGTCGCTCGCTCGCGAAGCCTCCGCGCTCGTGTCACAGTCGGTGCTCGAGAACCTTTCCCAGGCCGGCCTGCGCTGCGCGATCACCAACGCCGTCCGCTCGACCAAGATCGGCCGCATCAAGGGCGTGGACCATCTCTACGCCGGCAAGGTCGAGAAGGTCGACGCCGCCATCCTGAAGTCCATGCTCTCGCAGGACATCCTCCCGCTCGTCACGCCGATCGTGTGCGACCGCGAAGGCCAGTCGCTGCGCGTCAACAGCGACCACCTCGCGATGGAACTCGCCTCAGCCCTTGGCGCTTCGAAGCTCATCTACCTCACGCCGTTCAGCGGCCTGCAGGTCAACGGCGTCGTGCAGCTGAATCTGCCGGAAGACGACCTCAAGCGCCTGCTCGCGGACAAGACCGCGAAGCTCGACCCGCGCATCCGCAGCAAGGCCGTCCAGGCCGCCAAGGCCCTCGACAACGACGTCCCGCGCGCCCACATCCTCGACGGCCGCGTCTTCGGCTGCCTCCTCACCGAGATTTTCGACAAGGTCGGCCTCGGCACGATGGTGCACGCCAACGACTACGACCGTATCCGCCAGGCCAAGAAGAAGGACGCCCAGGCCCTTTACAACCTCGCCAAGCACGGCGCCAAGACCGACGCGCTCGTCGCCCGCACGCGCCAGCAGATCGAGCAATCCTTCGCCGACTTCTACGTCTATGAAATCGACGACAGCATCATCGGCTGCGCGGCCCTGCGCGCCTACCCGGGCGGCAAAATGATGGAGCTCGGCGCGGTCTACGTGCAGCCCTTCTACCATGGACGCGGCGTCGGCAGCAAACTCGTCGAGTTCGCCAAGCGTCAGGCCAAGAAGCTCGGCGCCAAGAAGCTCATCGCGCTCACGACGCAGACGCAGGGCTTCTTCCAGTCCGCCTGCAACTTCGTGCCCGGCGCGCTGACGGACCTTCCCGCCGAGCGCCGCAAAGCCCTTAAGGATAGCGGCCGTAATTCGCAGGTGCTCTCTTTCTCGCTCAGCCGCCTGAGCGATTCGGTGCGCTGAGGATTAGTTCGTCGCGAAGAAGCCGCGCTGCTTCTCGCTGATCGGCAGGCCGAGTTTCTCCATCACCAGCAGGAAGTCCTCCCAGACGGCCCGCTTGGCAGACGCGCTCGGATTATGCAGCAGGTAGTTCGGATGGTAGGTCGGCATCAGCGGCACGCCGGAGAGGTCGAACCACTGGCCGCGGGCCTGCGTGATGCTCGGCGTGCGACCGTGCAGCGCCTCGAACGCCTGGGCGCCGAGCGCGACCACGATACGCGGGGCGACGACGTCGACCTGCGCGCGGAGGTACGGAAGATTGAAGGCGAGCTCGCGCGCGGTGGGCGGGCGCTTGCCGTACTGCGTCGGCGGCTCGGGGCGCCAGACCATGACGGGGACGAGATAATAGTCAGCGGGACTGATGGCGGCGGCGCCGAGGATCTTCTGGAGCAGCTCGCCGGACGCGCCGGCGAAGGCCTTGCCGGCCTCCATCTCTTCAAGCGACGGCGCTTCGCCGACGAACACGACCTTGGCGTCGAGCGAGCCGTGGCCGAGCAAAGCACGATGCGCACCAGTCAGATGCTTCTTCGTCTCGACGCACGCGTCGACGAGTTGCCGCAGCGCCTGTATACGTTCGGCCTTCGTGCCGGCGGGCAAAGTGAAGATCGGCGGGTCCATTCCACCAGACTTGAACGTAGAGACTGGTGCCGAGGGAGGACCTCCGACCAAGGACTTCAACGTGGACAGGGAGTCATCTGATACGCTGATACGACGGACGCCGGCGGCCTTCTGGCGCTTAAGCTCCTCCAGGAGGATGTCTAAGGCCTCTGCGGGGTCTTCGATCACGGGTGGGAGAGGGATTGGATGGAGCGGGCGAGGATCAAATCTTTCTCCGTAATCTGGCTGCCGGCATCGTGGGTACAAAGCCGAAGGGTGACCGTATTCCAAATGTTATGGAATTCCGGGTGGTGGTTGAGCTGCTCCGCGACGGCTCCGACTTGGTTCATGAAGGCCAAGGCAGCCTTGAAATCCTTTAACTTATAGACCTTCAATAACTTAGCGTGTTCGACACTCCACCCATCCAGGCCCTGCAAGGCCTCTTGGATCTGAGAGGAGGTCAAAGCTGCGCTCATGAAAATAGCCTCTTTCGGCCCGCTAACGGAGTCAATGCAGGGCTGAGGGAACCCCCCTATTGTGAATAAACTTGCCGAAGCCCTGATAAACTGACTTAAAGGTGGTCAGGTTTGTCTCGGAAAATAACCAAAGTAAGAGACAACCCCGCAATAATCCGGTGAGTTGACGGTCGTTAAGACGGCAAATCGAAATCCGAA
>JBAXMD010000044.1:0-2500 GCA_037134475.1 Verrucomicrobiota bacterium
ACATGGTCTCGCGACCGTTGATGACGCGCTTGTTGGCGAAGGCTTCCTCGGCTTTGGTCTTATCGAGGATGAAGGTTTTTTGACCTACTTTGATGGTGATGGTTTCCATGGATGGAGAGTGGGGTAAAGGGCTTAGTTAGAGGCCTGGAAGGCCGCTAGGTGATTGGTATGTTCGGAAGTAAATTACTAGATGTAGGGTCTGCAAATTTATTTCACCACTAGATGTAGTGTTTTAACGCAAGATACTGACATTTCGCTACTTAGGTAAAAAACTTTATTCACAATTGGGGTTTTTAACGAAAATTTGAGAAGGCGGTACGGTTAGGGTGAATCCCCCAATAAAATCGGGGGCGGATCGGGGCGGCAAACGTCACTTATTGGTGTTGCTCACGGTGTTCACCAAGCGGGCGGAGGGCGGAGATTGCGGAAGTCTCCCCCCTCCCCCACTTTCGTCCCATGAACACGGGCCCTTCCGCCGACTCACCTGCCGCCAAGCGCAGCCTAGGCATCTTTGCTGCCAGCTGGACGCCGGAAGCACTCGCGCAACGTGGCTGGCGCGGCGGCCTCAAGGCCAGCTGGCGCGTCATCGCCACGACCTGGTACGGCGTTTTCGACAATCGCCTCCCGCAACAATCCGCCGCGCTTACCTATTACACGCTCATGTCGCTCGGGCCGCTGCTCGCGCTCGCGCTTACCGTCTCCGGTTTCATTCTTTCGCGTGCCGGCGCGCAGGCGGACAATCCGGCGAAGCGCGCGATCGTCGCCGCGGTCGAATATGTCGCGCCGCAGGTCGCGGCGCAGGCGGGTAAGACCGGCCAGGTCGTGACGTTGCACGACATCAACAAGGACCTTGATGGCCTCGTCGATCGACTGCTCGTCAACGCGGCGAGCGGCGAAGCCGGCGTGGTCGGATTGGCACTCATCCTTGGCTTCGCCGTGCTCATGCTGAGCCGCGTCGAAGACGCGCTGAACGGCATCTGGGGCGTGCGTTTCGGACGCAGCTGGCGCGACCGATTCGCGAACTATCTGCTCTTTCTCGTGCTCTTCTTCCTCGTCGGCGCAACGACGCTGACGATGCTTTCAGCCGCGTCCATCGCGGCGTCGATTGGCGAGGGCACGACGTGGCTGACGACTTGGGTGCAGCGTGTACCCGGCGGCACGGCGACACTCGACTTCGTCAGCGGCAGCGGACCGGTCATCGTCTCGCTCGCCTTACTTACGCTCGCCTTCGCCGCCTTCAACCGGATGATGCCGAACGTCCGTGTCCGCTGGAGCGCTGCTTTCATCGGCGGGCTAACGATTGCACTCCTGGTCACGCTCAACCATCGCGTCGCCGCGCTGTATGTCGGCAAGGTGACGCAGTTCCAAAGCCTCTATGGCGAGCTGAGCATCGTGCTCGTTCTGATGTTCGGCTCTTACTTGACGTGGCTCTTCGTGCTGATCGGCGGCCAGATCGCCTACGCCTACCAGAATCGTCGAGCGCTCGCGCGGCACAAGGCCTGGGAAGGCCTCAGCCATCGCGCGCGGCGGACACTGGCCTTCGTCTGCGTCGCGGAGACTTTACGGCGATACCGGACCGGCAAGGCTGGTCCCACGGCCGATGACATCGCTCTGGCCGCGCGCGTGCCGGCGACCGTGGCGGAAGGCTGCCTCCAGATGCTGCGTGACGCCAACCTCGTCGCTTCGGAATCCCGGACGGGCGGACATAAGCCGGCGCGACCGCTGGAGACCATGACCGTCGGGGAGCTCTGGGCCGTCGTGGACACCCATTCAGCCGGGACGGCCGGCGAGCCAGACCTCACTTCTGACCCCGCCGCCAAGGAACTCAGCGTCATCGAGCAGAGCCTCATGGCCACGGTGGCCTCCAAGCAGACTCTGGGCGACCTGGCTGGGCGTAGCTGAGGGTCGTCTCGGTCGTGGACCGTCATCGGTCCAGCTGAGGGCGAAGGCACCCCATGCATAGACTCACGGGAGGCCAGGCGAGCAGCCCAGCTATATCCAGGGGTACTTCCGGCTGCACATGGCGGACCAGCCGACGGGAGGGATGCTCCGGCCGGCTGGCGAACCGCGTAAATGAGGGGACCCCGATCTCCTTGCGGAGACCGGGGTCCGTAAACCTGGCGATGACCTACTCTCGCACACCAGCGGGGGTGCACTACCATCGGCGGCTACATGCTTAACTATCGTGTTCGGGAAGGGAACGAGTGTTTCCATGCGCCCATGATCACCAGAATGTATCCTCGGGCAGCTCTCTGATGGGTGATCATGAGATGGTTTTCGCCAGGTGGCGAGCTGCCGTCATAGGGAAAGATAAACAGTTTGCGCATATTAAAATTACTATTCCGTAATGCTATCGGCCTAGACGTACTTGATACGGCTAAGAAGCCAATTGCAGATCAATCGAACATTAGTATCGCTAGGCTCAACGTATCGCTACGCTTACACCGGCGACCTATCAACCAGGTGGTCTACCTGGGTTCTATAGGGAGATCTTATCTTG
>JBAXMD010000044.1:10000-12116 GCA_037134475.1 Verrucomicrobiota bacterium
GAAGGCACTAGTTCGCCATCCACACTGACCGAAGAACCCGTCAGGGCCTCCTTAAGGTGTTCCGCGCCCGGAGCAGTGGAGTCCACCACCACCTGGAGGTTCTTAAAGCATGAGCCGTCGTTGATCTCGACGAAGGAGAAGTCCTTCGCATCGCGACGGGTACGGACCCATCCGGAAACCGTGATACCCTTGAGCGGTTCCTCGGCGGCGAGTGCCTGCTTGACCT
The DNA here is from genome assembly GCA_037134475.1 of Verrucomicrobiota bacterium. Taxonomy (GTDB): domain Bacteria; phylum Verrucomicrobiota; class Verrucomicrobiia; order Opitutales; family UBA953; genus UBA953. The sequence goes on from JBAXMD010000044.1 coordinate 10,227, forward strand.
TGATTCGCATAGGGCAATTTGCACCACCCTGCCCTCCGAAACAAGCGAGAGATGCCCAGCTAGCCCTCCGCGGCCCGTTTTTTCGGGTCGGGCTGGACAAGCCCGCCCCCTTTAACACGCTCCGAACCCTTCACACATGAACGCACTCGAACAGCTTCGCCAACACACCAAGGTCGTCGCCGACACCGGCGACTTCGCTGCCATGAAGGCCTTCAAGCCTCTGGACGCCACGACCAACCCGAGCCTCATCCTCAAGGCCGTCCAGATGCCTGAGTATCAGGCCCTCCTCCAAAAGGCCGCCCAGGACAACAAGAGCAAGGGTGTCCAGGCCGCCGTCGACGCGCTCCTCATCTCCTTCGGCACCGAAATCTTGCAGATCGTCCCGGGCCGCGTCTCCACCGAAGTCGACGCCCGCCTTTCCTTCGACAAGACCGCCACCGTCGCCAAGGCCCGCGAACTCATCGCTCTCTATAAGGCCGCTGGCATCCCCAAGGAGCGCATCCTCGTGAAGATGGCCTCCACCTGGGAAGGCATTCAGGCCGCCGCCGAACTCGAGAAGGAAGGTATCCGTTGTAATCTCACCCTGCTCTTCTCGTTCGCCCAGGCCGTCGCCTGCGCCGATGCCAAGGTCCAGCTGATCTCGCCGTTCGTCGGCCGTATCTACGACTGGCACAAGAAGTCCCAGGGCGCCAACTGGAACGAAACCGCCTCCTCGGGCGCCAACGACCCCGGCGTGCAGTCCGTCCGCCGCATCTTCGCCTACTACAAGCGCAACGGCATCAAGACCGAAGTCATGGGCGCCTCCTTCCGTAATTGCGGCCAGATCAAGGCCCTCTGCGGTTGCGACCTCCTGACCATCGCCCCGAACCTCCTCGAGGAGCTCTCCAAGGATTCCGCCTCCGTGCCCAAGGTGCTCGACGAAGCCGCCGCCAAGGCTGAAGGTGAAGCCGCCAAGACCTGGGGCGAGAAGGAATTCCGCTGGCACCACAACGAAGACGCCATGGCCACGGAGAAGACCGCCGAAGGCATCCGCGCCTTCGCCGTCGATGGCAAGAAGCTCGACGATCTGGTCGCCAAGGCCATCGGCTAAGCGAGCGGTCAGTCACTCCAGCAAGGCCGGGCCCCAAGCCCGGCCTTCTTATTTACGCCGCTGGCGGACAGCCTCGAAGAGGCAGATCGCCGCAGCGTTGGAAACATTGAGCGAATCCGACAAGCCGGCCTGCGGAATCGAGATCTTCTCGTCCGCGCCCTTGAGCCAGAAATCGGTCAGGCCATCCTTTTCCGAACCGAGCAGCAACGCCACCGGACCACGGCAATCGACGTCCCAATAAGCCTTGGTGGCCGCAGGGGAGGTCGCCAAGGAACGGACACCCTTCGACTTCATCCAGGCGGCGGCCTCCTGCGAGGTACACACGGCCACGGGCACGGAGAAAAGCGCCCCTTGCGAGGAACGGACGACGTTGGGATTAAAGACGTCGGTGATCGGGTCGCAGACGATAAGCGCATCACACCCGGCGGAATCTGCCGTGCGCAGCAGCGCACCGAGGTTACCGGGCTTCTCGACTGATTCGGCGACGAGCAGGAGCGGATTGGCGGAAGGTTTGAGCTGATCCAGCGTGCAGTTCCAGGTCCTGGCGACGCCAAGCAGACCGTCTGGGCCTTCGCGGCCGCTAACCTTCTCGAAGGCGGATTCGCCGAGTTCGCAGCAGTCGACACCGGCGACGCGGGCGTTGGTCACGAGTTCGGCGGCCTCGGAGCCACGGAACATCGACGGGCAGAAATAGACCTCGAGCACCTCGACCTTGCGCTCGATGGCCCGGGAGAGTTCCCGAAGACCTTCGGCGATGAACAGGCCGCGGGCTTCGCGCTCGGCACGGTCCCGCAGGCGGG
>JBAXMD010000045.1:0-11772 GCA_037134475.1 Verrucomicrobiota bacterium
GCCGCCGCTCCGGCTCCGGTCGCCGCTCCGGCCGCCGCTGGCGCCTTCGTGAAGGCTTCCGACGAGCAGATGAAGCGAGGCCTCGCGGTCTACTCGCGCACCTGCATTGCCTGCCACCAGCCGACAGGTAAGGGCATTCCGCCCGTCTTCCCGTCGATCGCCGAGACGCCCATCGTCGTCGGCAATCCTGAGTTGCCGATCAAGTTCATCCTCCAAGGCCTCATGGGGCCGATCACCGTCGGCGGTATGACCTATAACAGCATGATGCCTCCCGTCGCCGGCGTGAACGATGGCGATATCGCCGACGTCCTCACTTACGTACGCCAGAGTTTTGGCAATAAGGCCAACCCGGTCTCCGTCGAGCAGGTGAAGGCCGTCCGCGCCGCCACCGCCGGTCGCACGGCGATGTGGACCACTGCCGAACTCGGCCTCAAATAACCCCGCACTTTATTTACCGATGACTCAGGAAAATCGTTCCGGCCGCCCGCAGGGCCGTCCCCCCGAAGGCGACTCGCGCCTCACGCGGACCGAGGTCCAGCTTCGCGGCCCGTTCCTCCTCTTCTTCGTTTCCGCGGTGATCTGGCTGCTCGCTGCCTCGGTGCTCGGCGTGATCGCCGCCCTCCAGCAGGGGTCGCTCGCCGGCGGTCTATTTCGTGGTTGTGAGATCCTCACCTACGGACACGTCGCCGCCGCCCAGCGCAACCTGTTCGTCTACGGCTGGGGCTTCAATGCCTTCTTCGCCCTCAATCTTTGGCTGCTCTCGCAGCTCGGTCGTTTTGAGCTCCGTAACGGCTGGCTCGCCACCCTCGGTGGCGCCGCTTGGAACCTCGCCCTCACTTATGGTGTGATCCAGATCTTCGCCGGTAATCAGACTGGCTTCGGTCTCCTGGAATTCCCCCGCGAAGTCGGTCCGGTCCTCGCCGTTGCTTTCCTGCTCGCCGGCTTCTGGCCGATCGTCGCCTTCGCGCGTCGCCCCACTGGCCACACCTTCGCTTCGCAGTGGTTTGTGGTCGGCGCCTCGTTCGCCTTCCCGCTGACCTACCTCCTGGCCCAGTTGCTCGTCCTTTGGCAGCCGGCTTCGGGCGTCGTCCAAGCCATCGCCCATAGCTGGTTCGTCTCGAACCTTCTCTTGCTCTGGTTCGGCGCTTCGGCCCTCGCCGCGGTCTACTACTTCCTGCCGAAGGTGCTTGGTCGAACCATCAGCGCTTACTACCTCGCCCCCGTGGGCTTCTGGACGTTCTTCCTCTTCGCCAGCTGGACCGGACCTTCCGCCCTTATCGGTGCTCCGGTGCCCCTCTGGCTCCAGTCTGTCGGCGTCGTCGCCGGAGCGATGTTGATGGTCCCGGTGATTATTACTGCGATCAACTTCCACGGCACGCTTTCCTCCGAAGGTGGCTGGTCCCGCGCCTGGAACGACACCACGCTGCGCTTCGTGAGCTTTGGCGCTATCGCCTTCACGCTCTTCGGCGTGCTCAACGCCATCTTCGGCTTCCGTGGTAACAATGCCGTGGTCCGTTTCACGTCCTTCGCCGCAGGCCAGGAGCAGCTCCTGACCTACGCGTTCGCCACGATGGTGCTCTTCGGCTCCGCCTACTTCGTGCTGCCTCGCCTCACCGGCTCGCTCTGGCCTTCCGCTAAACTCGTCCACGTGCACTTCTGGGCCACCGCCCTCGGCGCCGTCGCTTCAGTCGTGGCCTTGCTCGTCGGCGGCTATGAAAGCGGTAAGCAGCTCGCTGACGCTTCCGTCTCCTTCCAGCAGGTCGCTAAGGCGGGTTCCTCCTGGAACGTCGCGCTGAGCGTCTCAGCGGTCCTTCTGCTCGTCGGCCATCTCGCCTTCGCTCTCAATGCTTTCGGCATGATCCTCAAATCTTCCGCGCCGGCTTCCGCTGGCCGCCACGACTAATCCGGACACCCATGAAGAATCTCAACACTCTCCTGGCTGGCATCTTCCTGGCCGTCGCCTTGCCCTTCGGTGCGCTGGTCATCAGCAGCCAGGTCCAGCTCGGTTCCCTCGGACGCGCGCCCGCCGAAGAAGGCGGACCGCTCTTCCCGTCCCGCGAACCCGGCCTGGCCATCCAGGGCCGCGCGGTCTACGTCTCCCTTGGTTGCGTCAGCTGCCACACCCAGCAGGTCCGTCCGGCCGGGCAGGGTAGTGACATCGCCCGTGGTTATGGCGTCCGTCCTTCCGTCGCCCGCGACTATGCGCAGCAGGGGCAGGTCCTCCTTGGCGATCGCCGCATCGGTCCGGACCTCGCCAACTTCGGCGCCCGCGCTAAGACCCTTGACGCCGTGCACGCCGCCATCCCCCACAATGGACAGTTCGCTTTCCTCTATGTCGGTGCGAAGAACGAAGTCGCCTCCGAGCGTGCCGTCGCCTTGGCCGCCTACCTCCAATCCCTCCGTCAGGATTACTCCTCGCCGGAAGCCAAACTGAAGCAGTGAACCCATGAACGAACGTAACCGTCATCCTGATAACAACCGCCCGCGCCGAGGTCCCTCCGGCGCCGGCTCCGAAGGCCCGTCCGACGGACGCCTCGTGGAGGTTCACTCGCAGCTGTCCCGCGATAAGGACGAGCCGGCCGAGGGGTTCTCCCTCACGCCGATCCTGATCGTCTTCCTCTTCTGCGGATTCGGCTTCTGGGCCGGCCTCTACCTCACCCGTAACTCAGGTGACTTTTCTCCGTCGGCCTTCGACCTCAACGCCCCCAAGGCCGCCGTCGCCGGTGGTCCGGTCGCCTTCGAGCCCGATGTTGCCAAGGGCGAGAAGCTCTTCCTCGCGAATTGCGCTGCCTGTCACCAGCCGACTGGTCTCGGCGTCCCTGGTGCTTTCCCTCCGCTCGCCAAGTCCTCTTGGGTCGCGGGTTCTGATGAACGTATCATCAAGGCTGTGCTCGCTGGTCTCGCCGGAGAGATTGAAGTCCTTGGCGTGAAGTATAACGGCAACATGCCGAACATCGGCGCCGGTCTCAAGGATGCGCAGGTCGCCAACATCGTCACCTACGTCCGTCAGGCCTGGGGCAACACCGCTGAGCCGGTCATGGACACCAAGGTCGCCGAGGTCCGTAAGGCCATCGGTATCCGTGCTCAGTATAATCCCGCCGACCTCCTGAAGGATCACCCGCTCGAGGCCAAGTAAGGCTTCGAAATGCGCGGTAACAAAAAGGCCCGGGAGCAATCCCGGGCCTTTCTTGTTGGGCTTTCTCCCGTCGCTTAGGAGTGCTTCTTGATGAAGGCGGCGATGTCGCCCTTGGGGCGGGCACCGACCATCTTATCTACTACGACGCCATTCTTGTAAAGGAACAGGGCAGGGATCGAGTTCACGCCCAGCTGCTGGGCCAGCGCCTGATTGGTGTCGACGTCGACCTTTACGATCTGGACGGCTCCGTTCATCTCGGTGGCGAGCTGATCGAGCACGGGGCCGATCTGCTTGCAAGGGCCACACCAGGTGGCCCAGAAGTCCACCAGGACGGGGACGGTCGCCGCCTTGATGGTGGCGTCGAAGTTGCTGTTATCGAGATTGAGGATGAGATCGGAGGCCATGAAATGGGACTTAACCTTTGGATTTGACGAAGAGTTCGAGCGCGAGGAGCACCACGCCGATTAACGAAGCCGCAAGGGCGAGCACGTCAAATGCCGCGGCGACATTGCCGACGGTGCGGATCGCATTCGGAGCGGCGACGGGACGAGGAGCGGTGGCGGGAGCGGCAGCGGCACCAGCCGGGAGCGCGGCGGGAGGCGGCGGAACTGCGGCGCCAGCGTCGGCGGTGGGCGCGGGCGGAGGCGGAGGAACGAAGCCGGCCGGCTTGGAGAGCTTCAGCTTAGGAGCCTGTGCAGCGGAGTTGTCGCCGTCAGCAGGAGGAGGGGGCGGGGGAGGGGGCAGCTCGTTGCTCATTTTTGGGGAAAGGGAGTCAAATCCTGCCAAAGAGGTGAGTCAACCCGTCTGTGGTTCCTTTTTAGGCTCAAGCGCCGCGGTCGTGCTTGCGGAGCAGGTCGGCCAGCTCCTCCGGGTGGGCATCGGCGATGGTCAGCCCCTTGCGACCAAGGTCTTCGGAGGCCTTGATGACGGTCTCGGTCATCCGCTCATGCGTGTCTTCGGAGCCGCCCACGAGGTTGAAGCCTTCGCCACGGGTGATGCGCTTATGCTTGTCCTGGGCATCGAGGCCGATGCCGAGCAGATGATTGGAAGGACGCTGGGCGCGAGCCATGAGATCAATCTGCGCGGACGGGCGTCGATTTCAAGCCCGTGGCTCAGTTGACCTCGCCGGCAGGCTCGTCGAATTCCGACTTCCCTTCGAGGGCTTCGCCAGCGTTCGGCACGGCGGCGGCTTCAGCCTTGGAGCAGTTGATTTCCGCGAAGGCGGCGTCCTGTTCCAATTTCAGCTTACCCAGGCGGGCCAGCTCGAGGCAGGCCAAGAACGTCGCTACCAGGAAGCCGATGGTCGGACGTTCGGGGAGCAGGCTCGTGAAGGCGAAAGTGGTCTCGGACTCGAGGCGGGCGAGGATCGTCTCCATGCGGTCGGATACCGTGACAGTCTCGGTCGTGATGTTGCCCGGCTGGATGCGTTCGGCCAGGCGGCGCAGGACGAGGTTGAAGGTGTTCCAGAGTTCGATGCGGTCGGCTGGAGCGACAGGGCGCGCGACGGCGTCTTCGCCTTGAGGCTGCACGACGTAGCGGCCGAGCAAGCCCTGCCGGTCGTCGACGAGGCCGCGGATGATCGCGGCGGTCTCCTTGACGCGCTTATACTGAATGAGCTGCTGGACGAGCGCCCAGCGGGGATCCTGACCTTCGTCCGCGGCGGCGATCTCCTCTTCCGGGCGGCTTTCGACCGGGAGGAGCATGCGGCTCTTGATATACATCAGCGTCGCGGCCATGACGAAGAAGTCGCCCGCGAGTTCGAGATTATCCTTCTCCTGCGTGCGGAGGATTTCGAGGTACTGCTGCGTGACCTTCTCGATCGGGATATCGTAGATATCGATCTCGTTCTTGCGGATCAGGAACAGGAGCAGGTCCAGCGGGCCTTCGAAGACGTCGAGGCGGATGGGCAGGTCGGCCGGCGGCAAGATGCCGTCTTCGGGGACCGAGGGGGAGTCTGGAGGGGTGTCCGTCACGCTCAGAACTTGAATAATCTGGCCCGCAGTTGGAAGCCCAATGAGTTCTTGCCGTAATTCAGCGGATCGAGGCGCTGCATGATCCCGTATTCGATTTCCCAGGAGTTCGCGATGCGCTGGACGAAGCCGATGCTTTCATAGGTGGTCTGGCCAGCGAGGGCGTCGTAGTTAAGCGTGGCGACGAGCGAGTAGACGGAATTAAGGGTCACGCGGCCTTCCCAGATGAACTGGCGGGCCTGGGTGAGTTCGCGAAGCTCGACCCAGCTGAAGGACGTGCGCCAGAAGTCCCCGGAATTGAAGGAGATGCTCTGGATGGATTCCAGCGGGGCACCGCCACCGTTGGGTAGGCGAAGTCCGGAACTCAGACTGACCCAAGGAGCCGGCGTGAGGCTGATCGCGCACTGGAGGTCGCTCCGGCCGGTCTCGGCATCCGTGGGGCCTTGGCGCCAGTCAGCGAAGAGGTCCGCGCGGAGAAGCTCGCGGGTGCCAAACTTAGCATCGCGGGTCTCGAGGGTGTTACGCAGGCCGAAGCGGACGACTTGTCGGTCGGTCGTGGAGGCGGGGTCGAGGCGGTCGGCGAGGTCGATTTCTTCCAAGGCCGAGTTGGAGACGGTACGCTGCGTCATCGGCACGTTGCCGATGTCGCGGTCGGCACCGGGCATCACGCGGTACTGCAGGATGGGGCGGATGCTATGGCGCATCCCGTCGATACCCCACTTGTTGGCCACGAGGTCCCAAGATCCGGTGGCGAGGCCCTCGAGGTCGAAGCCCGTCTGGGCGATGACCTTGGCGGTGGTGCCATTTCCGTTGATGCCTTGGGACCAGCCGGTGGCGCGGATGCCGGCCACGGGCTTGAAGGTCAGCCACTCGTTGAGGACGAAGGTGCGGTTGATGCCGAAATAGGTGTCGAGGCGGGCCGTCGACCAGGCGCCGCTCGCCAGGGTTGCTGTCTGGAATGGCCCGAGAGGCAGGTCGGCTGAAGGGCGTTCTGAGAAGTAGCCGAAACTCACGAAGCTGCGGCGATTCCAATCACTGCCGTCGATCGACTGCTGCGGCAGGTCGAAGCGTAACTCGGGGAGCTTCTGGACGATATCCTGGTAGTTGTCCGCTTTGGCCGTGAGCGAGGCGGAGAGGTAGCCGCCGGCGTAAGGCGCGGAGACTTCGAAGTTGGCCTGCGGGTTACCAGTCTCTCGAATCAGGTTCGGGCGAAAGTCGCGCATGAACCCGGGGTCCGACTGGCCGAAGATATTGCCGGCGAACTCGACGCCATCGACAGTGCGTCCGTTGATTTCGCCGAACAGGAAGGCGCGCTGGCGATCCGGGGTGCGTCCGTAGACGTCGGCGATCAGGTCGCCGCGGTCGCTGATATAGCCGCTCTCGAACTTGCCCTTCCAGACGATGCCGCCTTCGATGTTCTTGGAGTTGTCGTAGCGGAACGCCGGGCCGACGAGGAGGCCGGACTTACCGTAGATGTCGAGCAGGCCGCCGACCCAGAGGGAAGGGGATTGGCGCATCAGGAAGGTGGAACGTAGGTAGCGTCCCTGACGGTCTTCGCTGCCGGTGTTCAGGTAGAGGTCGTAAGGGATGTCGCGATAGCCGTCCTGCGCGTAATACGGCAGGTTGAAGAACGGGATACCGGCCAGGTGCGGCGTGATGCTACGAATCCTGAGGCGGTCATCGGCTTCGGTGTAGGCCGCTTCGGCGATCTTCAGGTGCATGCCGAGCGGCTCGGGCTCGCTGTTCCACATGCGCAGCCCGCGCATGGTCTTGTCGCCTTTGACGATCTTCAGCGACTCCGCGGTGAAGTACAGAGGAGACCGGCCGAAGCGGACGTTGGTCGCCACGATGGTGTCGCTGCGCGGGTCGGCTTCGATCTTGTCGCCGATGATGCGCAAGGTCTTGGTCGTATACACGACGTTGCCTTCGGCGACGATGGTGCCGGTACGGTAGTCGAACCGGATCTTCTTGGCGTCAATGGTCGCTTCCTTGCTCTCGAGGTGCGCGTTAGTGGCGACGATAATCTTGCCGCCTTCCTCCGGGGCGAAGCTGTCGGCGACGATATTGGGCGCGATCTCGGCGATCTTGGCGACGGCTTGAGCGGGGTCGGCCGCCATGGCCGCCACGGTGAGGGAGAGGCTTGCGGCAATGATCCAGAAACGACGGCCAGGCATCCAGTGAGCGTTGTCGCTCCGGGGTTTCCCTCAAGTATTTTCGGGCAATGAGCGCTTGCCGACCCACCGCCCTGCGTGGAGTCTTTCGGGATGCGCCTCAGCCCAGCAGAGTTGACCGCCCTGGTGGACGCCAAGGAGACCTCTCCGCACCGCTTCCTGGGTCTCCATCCGCTGGTCGGAGGCGGTCTGGTCGCCCGCTCGCTCTTCCCTTGGGCCAGCGCCTGCGAACTCGTCCCGGATGGTCCGACCAAGGCTGTCCCGATGAAGCAGCTGCACGCCAGCGGCGTCTTCGAGGTGGAGCTCCCTGGCGCCGCCCTTTTCCGCTATCGCTTCCGCGTGACGTATCCCGATGGCGTGAGTCGCATGGTCGACGACCCTTACCGCTTCCTGCCGACGATCTCGGAAGACGACTTATTTCTGCTGGGTAAGGGCGATGATCATCGCGCCCACTACAAGCTGGGCTCCCACGTCCGCACACTTGACGGCGTGCCGGGCGTCTCGTTCGCCGTCTGGGCTCCCTCGGCCCGTCGCGTCTCGGTCGTCGGCGACCATAATCTCTGGAATGGCCATGCCCATCCGATGCGCAACCTTGGGGCTTCCGGCATCTGGGAGATTTTCATCCCCGGCGTCCATCCCGGCGCCCGCTATAAGTACGAGATCGTCGGGCCTCATGACTCGACGCCGTTCCTGAAGACGGATCCGTACGGCCTGCATTTCGAGCCTTCCCCGAACCACGCCGCCATCGTCTGCGACCTTTCGAAATTCGTCTGGAACGACGGAGCCTGGATGGAGGCGCGTCGGAGTCGCGACCTACGTTCGCTTCCGATGTCGGTCTATGAAGTGCACCTGGCCTCCTGGCGCCGCGTGCCGGAAGAAGGTGGTCGCATGCTCGGTTACCGTGAGCTCGGCGAACAGCTTGCCGCCTACTGCGTGAAGATGGGCTTCACCCACGTCGAGCTGATGCCGCCATCCGAGCATCCGTTCGACGGTTCCTGGGGCTACCAGGTCACGGGCTTCTACGCGCCGACGCATCGCTTCGGGTCGCCGCTCGACTTCATGACGATGGTCGACGCCCTCCATCGGGCGAACATCGGCGTGATCGTCGACTGGGTTCCGGCCCACTTCCCGCGCGACTTTTTCGCATTGGCCCGCTTTGACGGAACGCATCTTTACGAGCATGCCGACCCGCGCCTGGGCGAACACCAGGACTGGGGCACGTTGATCTTTAACTACGGTCGGCACGAGGTCCGTGGGTTCTTGGTTTGCTCCGCGCTCTCCTGGCTCGAGCGCTTCCACGTCGATGGCCTCCGCGTCGACGCGGTGGCCTCGATGCTCTACCTCGACTACTCCCGTAAGGCCGGGGAATGGGTCCCGAACCGCTATGGCGGTCGCGAAAATATCGAGGCCATCGAATTCCTCAAGCAGGTGAACTCCTTGGTGCACCTCTATCAGCCCGGCGTCGCGATGATCGCCGAAGAATCCACGTCCTTCCCCGGCGTGACGAAATCCGTTCCTGAAGGCGGCCTAGGCTTCGACTTCAAGTGGAACATGGGATGGATGCACGACACCCTCGACTACTTCCGCCAGGATCCGCTCTTCCGTAAGTTCAATCACGACAAGCTCACGTTCGGTATGCTCTACCAGTGGACTGAATCGTTCGTGCAGTCTTTCTCGCATGACGAGGTCGTGCACGGCAAAGGCTCGCTCATCGGCAAGATGGGCGGTGGGGACGACGCCACGAAGGCCGCGAATCTGCGTTGCCTGCTGGCCTTGCAGTGGTCCTGGCCGGGCAAGAAGACCCTCTTCATGGGCTGCGAGTTTGGCCAGTTCGCCGAATGGAAATACGACGCGTCGCTCGACTGGCATCTGCTCGATTACCCGATTCATCTCGGCGTGCAGCGCTTGGTCGCCGACCTGAACGGGCTCTATGTCGGCGACGCCTCGCTCGCCGAGAACGAGCTCCGTCCGGAAAGCTTCAACTGGCTTGTCGCCGACGACGGTGCTCAGAGCGTGCTGGCCTTCGAGCGTCGCGGTCGCGACTGCGCCTGGACGGTCGCGGGTAATTTCACGCCTGTCGAACGCACCTACCGACTCGGTGTTCCTTTCCTTGGGCGCTGGGAAGAGGCCCTGAATACGGACTCGAAACACTATGCCGGCCACGGTCTCGGCAATCTCGGCGGCGTCGAAGCGGAGAATATCCCGTGCCACGGACGACCTTACTCCATCGAGGTCCGCCTCCCGGGTCTCTCGATGGTCATCTTCCGCCAGTCATCGGCGAAGCTAAAGGCCTGAGCATGTCCCGCTCCGAACTCTTCCGCCGTCATGTCGCGGCCGATCCGGCGAACCCTCTGTTCCGATTCTCCCTCGGCCAGGCGCTCTTGACGGAGGGCGATGCCGCCGGGGCCATCGAGCACCTAAGGCTCGCTGCTGCTTCCAAGGCCGATTGGATGATGCCGCGGATTCTGCTCGGTAAGAGCCTGCAGGCCGTCGGCGACCTGCAGGCGGCCAAGGCGGCCTTCGCGGACGCGCTCGCGCTCGCCGTGGCGCAAGGCCACGAGGAACCCGAGGAAGAGCTGCGCGTGTTGCTCGCGACCCTCTGAGGCTTTACTCGACGCGCTCGAGAATCACGCGGCGCAGGTCCATGACCGCGGCCTTGGCCTTCTTGACCGGGCGCACGGTCAGCGTGTTCGCGCCGGCGACGAGTGTGAGTTTACCGACCTCGCGGGGTACGAAGCGCTGGAAGTGGCCGGTCTCTTCGACCGTGAATTCGCACGAACCCTGATGGGTGTCGAGGGAGACGACGGACCCGCCGTTGCCCTTGCCGCAGCCCTGTAGGACCGTGACGCGATAGATGCCGGCCTTCGGCGCCTGGAAAGTCCAAGACGCGGTGTCTTCGGCGTTGACCCAGAATCCGAGGGTATCCTTGTGCGGAAGATCCTCATATTTCATCTTCGTCGCCTTCACCTTGGCGTCGCGTGCTTCGAGGAAGATGAGGGAGTTGGAACCTTCGGTCGTGGCGTCGTTCATCGCCTTGCGCCAGTCGGCCAGCAGCGGGCGCATGGCCTCGGAGGTCGGCAGGGCTTTCAGCTGGGTGACATCCATCTTGACGAAGCAGTCTTCCCAGAGGGCGCGTCCGAAGTTTGCGTTGGCCTTGATTGGTTCCGCACCGACGCTGCGGCGCCACGCTTCGAGCTTGCCGCGCAGAGCCGCTACGCGGGCCGGTTCCGCAGCGGCGAGGTCGGTGGTCTCGCTCGGATCCTTGGCGAGGTCATAGAGCTCGAGGCTGCCGTCTTCATATTGCTCGATGAGCTTCCAGTCGCCTTCGCGGACGACGCCGGCGGGCTTGCCGCCTTGGTTCATGTAGTGGGGCTGATGCCAGAAAAGCGCGCGCGGCTTGGAGGGGTCCGACCGGTAGCTATTGAAGAGCACGGGCGAGATGTCCTGGAAATCCAGCGTCGCCGGGGGCTCTACCTTGGCTAACGCGCAGATTGTCGGGCAGAGGTCGCCGAGCACGACAGGTTCGCTGATCACGCTGGACGCGATGCGGCCAGGATAGCGGATGATGAGGGGCGTGCGGATGCCGCCTTCGTAGACGAAGCCTTTACCCGCGCGGGACGGCGCGTTGTAGGTGGGTGGGCTTTCCTTGAGTTCCGAGATGTGCACGCCGCCGTTGTCGGAAGCGAAGACGACGAAGGTGTTCTTCGAAAGCCCGTTGTCCTCGAGAGCCTTTAGGACGCGGCCGCAGGCGACGTCGAGCGATTCAACGAGCGCAGCGTAGGTCGGGTGGAAAGACTTCGCGTTGGCTTCGATACCCTTGGCTGGCGCGGCGAGCGGGATGTGCGGATTGTCGAAAGCGAGATAGAGGAAGAAGGGCTTAGCTTTGTTCCGTTCGATGAACTTCACCGCGTAGTCGGCGTGTCCGAGCTCGCCCTTTCCGCCCATGGGAGATTCGGCGCCCGGGTTAGATTTTCCGGCGAAGTACTCGTCAAACCCGTGGTCGGTCGGCTGGTGACCTTTGCCACCGAGGTGCCACTTACCCACGGCCGCGGAGGCGTACCCCTTGGATTTCAGGAGCTGGGCGATCGTCTGCGCGCCATCGGGGAGATTATTGTTCACCGTCGCCGCGAGCACTCGGTGCGAGGCGCGGTCGGGGCGTCCCGGGAGGAAGGTCGTGATCTTCAGGCGGGCCGGGCTCTGGCCGGTGAGCAGGCCGGCTCGCGACGGCGAGCAGACCGAGGCGGCGGCGTAGGCCTGCGTGAATCGGGCGCCTTCGGCGGCGAGCTTGTCCAAGTTCGGCGTATTCTGATCCTTGCGACCGAAGCAGCCGAGATCGTTGATGCCGAGGTCATCGGCGAAGAGGATGACGAAGTTGGGCGGGGTCTCCTGCGCGCTGGCAGGGACGATCGCGAGCAGGGCGCCGAGGAACAGGCCGAGGAGGAGGCGGGGCATGACTTGGGTTTAACGTCTCGCCGGGTTGTGCAAAGGGCAAAAC
>JBAXMD010000046.1:0-11393 GCA_037134475.1 Verrucomicrobiota bacterium
CGGACGCGCTGAGGCTTGCCGTCATCCGTTGTCGCGGGTTTTTCGGCGGTCTTCTCGGACGTGGTCTTGGCCGGAAGGACGAGTCCTTTCTGGGTGCGGTTATAATCGGCCAACTCGCGTTTCAATTTCTCGTTTTCGTTCTGAAGACTGCGGAGCTTGGCGTTGAGGTCGGATCCGCCGAGCACATCGGGATCCATCGGCCGACCAGGTAGCTGCTGCATGAACTGCTTCTCTGCGGTCTTGATCAGTTGGCGCACGAGGTTGGATTGCTCGGACGTCGGCTTGATACGGATGTACTGGTTGAAGTGGTAGATGGCTGGGAGGGGGTCCTGTAGCTCAAGGTACATACGCCCGGCTTCGAGGTTGGATTCGGCGGCCCCTTTCCTTTTGTCAATCACTCGGAGGTAGCACTCGAGGGCCTTGCGGACTTCACCAGTCTTATAGAAGTTCTGCCCTTGGCGGAAGTCTTCGTCTTCGACGTCGAGCGTGCGGGTGTCGGCGCGGTTGCCGTCGTCGCAACCGGCGAGGAGCAGGACCATGAAGACGAAGGCAGCGCGAACCATGGCCGGACAATCTCTCTCCGACTCGGTTCCTTCAATCCAAAATCATTCGCCAATCGCTTGGCGCAGAGCCGAGGCTAGGTCCGGCTGGGCGAAGCGGAAACCTCCGTCGAGTGCGACGGTAGGGCGGGCCGCCAAGTCGCCAAGGATTGTCTCACGGCCCATCTGTCCAAACAGCAAGGAGAGGACCCAGGCGGGCATCGGCAGGAAACTGGGTCGATGGAGGACGGAGCCCAGGGTGCGCGCGAATCCGGCTTGGGTGACGGGTTGGGGTGCCACGGCGTTGAGCGGCCCGCCTATCGCAGGAGTTTCCATTGCCCAGTGGATGAGTTCGACCAGGTCGGGTAGGCCGATCCAGCTCATGTGCTGGTGGCCGCCACCGATCGGGCCTCCGAGTCCGAGACGGAAGGCGGGGAGCATCTTCTTCAAGCCGCCACCAGTGGCGGAAAGGACAAGCGAAGTACGCAGCAAGACCGTACGGATACCTCCCTCGCTGGCCGCTAGGGTCGCGTTTTCCCACGCATCGGTCACTTCGGGGAGGAAGCCTTCGGCGGAGACCGCGGAGGCTTCGTCGAGGATCTCCTTTCGATGGAGTCCGTAGCGATTGATGCCGGACATCGAGATAAAGACCTCTGGCTTATGTTTCAGCCCGGCCAGCGCTTCGGAGAGCAAGCGGGTGCCATCGCGCCGGCTGGCCATAATCCGGTCTTTGGCGGCCTCAGTCCAGCGTTGGGCGATGGATTCGCCAGCGAGGTGGATGACGGCGTAGGCGCCTTCGAGCGTTTCGCGATCGATGAACCCCGTGAGATGATTGAAGCCCCCGTGGCCATCATGGCGCGAGCGGAAGGGGATCACTTCGTAGCCAAGCTCGCACAGCCGTCGAGACAACTCCGAACCGATGAGGCCCGTGGCCCCTGTCAGGATGATGCGTCGTCGGGCGGTCATCCTAGATAGGTTGAAAGGAATGCTTCCGACTTCAAGCCGCCGGCTTGTTCACGACGAGGATCCAGGGCTTCCCCGGCGTCGGGTAATACCCGATCTTCTCGACGTGGAGGCCGGCGGCGGCTTGTTCCTCGGCGAACTTTAGGACGATATCGGACTCTTCGGTGCCGCCGGGGTGTCCGGTGTAGGCGACGCAGATGAGGCGACCGCCGGGTCGAAGATTATCGTAGGCGTCGCGGAGCGCTCGGTCGGTCGAGGCCGGCTGCGTGATGATCGACGCATCGCCGCCGGGCAGGTAGCCCAGATTGAAGATCGCCACGCCGATCTTGCCGCGTTGAGAAGGGGTCAGGACGTCGCCAAGTTCCGCGTGGCTACGTAGGTGCAACGAGACGCGGCCGAGCAGGCCGGCGACCTCGAGCAGGTTGCGCGTGGAAGCGATGGCTTCAGGCTGGATGTCGAAGGCATGCACGTGGCCCGTGGGGCCGACTGACTGGGCGAGACAGGCGGTGTCGCGACCCTTGCCGGCGGTGCCGTCGACGGCGATGTCGCCGGAGCGGAGGATCTCGGTCGCGAGCTTCTGGGCGCGCTCGGTGACGCGGATCGGATTTACGGGAGCCAAGGGAATTTTCGGAAATGGGGAGGACGCTTCTCGTTCCAAGCGGCACGACCTTCGTCGCCCTCTTCTGAAAGATAATAAAGCAGGGTGGCGTTGCCGGAAAGTTCTTGGATGCCGGCTTGGCCGTCGAGCTCGGCGTTGAAGGCTGATTTCAGGCAGCGGATAGCAAGCGGGCTCTTCGTGAGGATTTCCTGCGCCCACTTCACGCCTTCGGCGTCGAGCTGTTCGTAAGGGACGACGGTGTTCACCAAGCCCATCTCGAGGGCCTGCTGGGCGTCGTACTGGCGGCAGAGATACCAGATCTCGCGGGCCTTTTTCTGGCCGACGATGCGGGCGAGGTAGGAAGCGCCGAAGCCGCCGTCGAAGCTACCGACCGTCGGGCCGGTCTGACCGAAGACGGCGTTGTCGGCGGCGATGGTAAGGTCGCAGATGACGTGGAGCACGTGGCCGCCGCCGATGGCGAAGCCGGCGACGAGGGCGATGACGACTTTGGGCATCGACCGGATGAGGCGCTGGAGGTCGAGGACGTTGAGGCGAGGGACGCCATCCTTGCCCATGTAGCCGCCTTTCTTGTCGCCACGGATCTTCTGGTCGCCGCCGGCGCAGAAGGCGAACTTACCGTCGCTCTGCGGATTGGCGCCTCGGAGGAGTACCACGCCGATCGTGGCGTCGTCGCGCGCATCCGAAAAGGCCTTCAGCATCTCGGCGATCGTGTCCGGGGTGAACGCGTTGCGGCGGGTCGGGCGATTGATGGTCACGCGGGCGATGCCATCGGCTTTCTCGTACACGATGTCGGTGAACGCTCCCTGCTTTTGCCAACTGATCTCGGACTGCATGGGGTTAACTTGGCGGGCGGGGGCGTTTTTTCCAACGAATAAGCGACGTGACGCTTGAAAATCGGCGGAGGCTCCCACACTTTAGCGACCTATGGCCCGACTGACTCCCGCACAGATTTCCAAGGTTTCCGCCTGGGTGGCCGAAGGAGCCACGCTTTCGCAGATTCAGGAGCGCCTTTCCACCGAGCTCGAAGTTTCGATGACCTACATGGATGTCCGCTTCCTCGTCGATGATCTCAATCTTGCCTTGGTCGAGAAGGAAGAGCCCAAGCAGCCCGAAGAAGCCGCGGTGGAAGCTGCCCCCGCCGAGGCGGCCGTCCCGGCCGAAACCGCTCAGGGTGCCGGCGTCGTGACCGTTGAGGTTGATACGATCGCCCAGCCGCATGCCATGGTCAGCGGACACGTCACTTTCTCCGATGGCGAGAAGGCCGATTGGTATATCGATCATCAGGGTCGCCCCGGCATGGCCGCACGGTCGCCGGGTTACCGTCCGACGCCGCAGGACATCACCGACTTCCAGACGAAGTTGGACGCCGCGCTTCGTCAGGCCGGATACTGAGCGCTCAGCGCGTCTTTAGAATCGCTTCCGCTAGGACGAAGTCTGCCGGACGGGTCAGCTTAAGGTTCACCGCAGGGTTCTCGACCAAGGACACGTCCTGCCCAACGAATTCCACGGCGGAGCTGTCGTCGGTGACCTTTCGCTGGAGTTCGGCGACCTTGCGGTAGGCCTTAAGCACGATGGCGGTACGGAAGACTTGAGGCGTCTCCGCGGTCCAGACCAAGCCGCGATCGGGGGAGGTCTCGACGGAAGCGGAACCGACCTTGGCGATCTTCACCGTGTCGGCGGCGCGACCAGCGAGGATGGCGGCACCGGTCTCCTTGGCCTTATCGCGGACCTTGCGAATGGCTTCGGGTGAGACGAGCGGGCGGGCACCATCATGAATATGGACCAGCCCCGTATGGCCTTCACAGGTGTTGAGCGCCGCGAGGACGGAATCCTGCCGGGATTCTCCGCCGGGTACGAACTCCACCGCGGACGCCGTGGGCAGATGGCTGGCGAGCAGGGCCTTCAGTTTGGCCAGCTGGGCTTCGTCGCGATAGGTGATGACTACTCGCCCGATGAGCCCGGTGCTCAGGAAGGCTTGCAGCGAATGGATGAAGACCGGTTTGCCGGCCAGGAGCGCGGTGATCTTGTCGTCGACGACCGCCTGCATGCGCCGCGCGGAACCCGCGGCGAGGAGGACTAGGATGTCGTCGGTGGCGCTCATGCGATCTCGCCGATGTCACGGCGGATACGGAGCGTTTCGGCGGCGGGATCCTTGGCTTTAAGGATCGGACGGCCGACCACGATGAAGCTGGCGCCGGCGGCGGCGGCCTGGGCGGGCGTCATTACGCGGTTCTGGTCGTCGCCAGCGGCGTCGGGATAGCGGATGCCAGGCGTCACGAGCACTGGGCCGGCACCGAGGTCCTTACGGAGAATCGGCAGTTCGAGTGGTGAGCAGACGAGGCCGCCGATGCCGGAACCGATGGCCATGCGGCCGAGCAGGCGGACCTGTTCTTCGGGGGTGCGGGCGATACCAGAAGCGGAGAGCTGGGCCTGATCCATCGAGGTCAGCACCGTCACGCCGAGCACCGTACAGTCGGGCAAGGTAGACTTGGCCGCTTCGGCGGCGCGCGCGATCATCTCGGGGCCACCGCAGGCGTGGATGGTGAGCAGGGAGCAGGGGCGACCCTTGAGGCTCTTGATGGCCGATGAAACCGTGTTCGGGATATCGTGGAACTTCAGGTCGAGGAAGACCTTGAAACCGAGGGCGTGGAATTCGTCGACGATGCCCGGGCCGTGGCGCGTGAAGAGCTGCAAACCGAGCTTCACCCACGCGAGGTTGCCGGCGAGCGGGCGGGCGAGTGCCAAGGCTTCCTCCTTGGTCTCTACGTCGAGGGCGAGGATGAGTCGGCAAGGCGAAGCCATGCCGTCTTTATGCGAACGGCTGGGCTTTCCTGCCAGCGTAAATCGTCCCTCCGTCCTGCTTACTTCTTCGCAGGCTTCTTCGGCGTCGGCGTGCTGGGCAAGGAGGAGATATCGAAATTGAAGGGCTTAGCCGGCTGCTGGCCGAGCAGATGGAGGCTGAACCATTCAGCCATGCGGACATTGTCGTCGGCCACTTCAATCCAGCCGCCGTGGCCACCGCCGAGACGAATCAGGACTTCGGCCTTGGCGCCGACTTCCTTGGCGCGGGCGAGGTAGCGACGAGCCTGGGAGTCAGGCACGAGCGGGTCGGCGTCGCCCTGGACGATATAGGTCGGAGGGGTCTGGGCGCTGATCCAGAAGAGAGGGGAGAGTTCGTGGCCGGCGCGGTCGCGTCCTTCGGCCGTGGTGACAATCGGGCCAAACGCCGGCGCGCGGGTGGTCAGGGGGCCGATGCCATCCTTGCTGTCGCCTTCCTTGGCCCAGCTGAGGAAATCGACTGGCGGGTAGTAGCAGGCAACGGCGTTGACTTCGGAGCTCACGCGATCGACGGGGTCGGTCGCCTTCGGGTTGCCGGCGATGACGCGGGTGCCGAGCATCAGGCTGAGGTGGCCGCCAGCGCTGCCGCCGGTGACGCCGATCTTATTCGGGTCGATGCCGAACTTCTCGGCGTTGGCGCGGATGAAGCGGACCGAGCGCTGGAGGTCGCCGACGATCTCGTCGATGTGGAAGCGGGGCTGCGTGCCGTGCACGACGACGAACGTCGTGAAGCCGTACTTCGTCCAGCCGCCATCGCTGATGCCGTTGTGGTTGGAGTTCCAGCCGCCGCTGATGATCTTGATGACCGCGGCGCCGTTAGGCTTGGCGGGTTTGAAGACATCCATCGTCAGGGCCACGCCATCATGCTTCGTGTAGATGACATCGGAGGTGCGCGTGACCTCTTGGGCGGAGCCAAGGGCACAGGTGAGGGCAAGCAGGAGGGAGGCGAGGAGTCTCATGGGGTTGACCATAGGACACCGCAAAGCCGCCTAAGTTGCAAGCCGCTCAGACCTTGAGGCGGAACTTGATGACGACCTTCAGGATTTCAGCCGGGGCGCCGATCTGCACGCCAGGTTGATGGCCGTCCTGCGGATGGAAGACCGCGAAGTTGCCGCGGCCGAGGGTGAGAAACGCCGTGGGAGTGGTCGGGGCGGCGTATTTTTCGACGTCCTTCTCCGCGAGGTAGGGCTTCGTCACGACCAAGGTCTGCTGGTCGGCATGACCGCAATGCTCGAGCCCCTGGTAGACGACCTGGATATCGCCGTAAATCTGGTGCGCTTCCCAGAGTTTGTCGGCTGTCGGCGCCGTCTGATAGCGCTGCACGATGGCCACGAGGTCCTGTCCTTGGAGCTCATATTTGCCGTCTTCGGTCTTCACGTCGAAGGCGCGGAGGTAAGCGAAAGCCTTGGGGAAAAGCGGGTGCAGGGTTTCGTAGGCTGCGGAGGCGGAGAGTTGGTCGAGGATCATGGCACTGAAGGGGTAGGGGTGGGGGCAGGGGTAGTAATACTAGCTTTCGTCCGGGAGGCCTTCGACGTCGTCGAGCGGTAGCTCGACGGGTTGATCGGAACCGAGGATCGAAAGCAGGAGCGCGATGCGTTTCTGGGGAGACTCGAGGCGGATGACCTCGCCTTCGGACCCGGTGAAGATGCCGCGGATGACCCGGGCTTTGGCGCCGACCTTCAGTTCCTCGTCGAGCATCGACAGGATCGCCTCAGGTCCGAGCGCGTTGAGTTCGTCGATGACGGCTTGTTCGACGTCGACCGGCTTTCCTTCGCGGCTGACCAGATGCAGTACTCCGCGGGTGCTGCGGATCGTGGACTGGAACTCCATCGGGTCAAAACGCGCGAAGACGTAGCCCGGGAAGAGGGGTTCGATGACGACCTTGTTCTTCTCATGACCGCGGCGCGTGCGCCGCAGGCGCGGGAAGACCAGCTCACCGATGCCGATGGCCCGAAGGTTCTGCACCGCCACGGCCTCTTGCCGAGGCTTGGCCTTGATGCAGAACCAGATCGAGCCAGCGGCTTCGGTCATGCGGTCGTAGCGGACTTGGAACGGTCAGGGAGCCAGCCGAGCGCGATGATCGCGAGCTGTGACACCCAGAAGATCATCAACCAGAAGAAACCAGATTCCGTGAAGCCGTAGCTGTGTAGGCCGACACCAAGGAGGTTGGTGCCGAACCAGGACCAGGCCGTGACCATGTTGCCGAAGACGAGGAGCTGCATGAGCCCTTCGCGGCGGACGAGTCCGCCCCAGCGGGCGTGGAGGCAGAGCGCGCACCAGAGCACGATGAGGATGGCACCGTTTTCCTTAGGATCCCAACCCCAGAAGCGGCCCCAGCTTTGGTCGGCCCAGATGCCGCCGAGCATCGTGCCGATGAAACTAGCCATGACCGCGAAGGCGAGGATACCGTAGGCCGCGCGGGCGACGCTGTCCCCCCAGTTGTAGTCCTTCTTGAAGGCGCGGAGCGCGAGGTGGAGGGCGCCGAGTAGGCCAGCGACGAAGGTCGCGGAGTAGCCGAGCGTCACGATGGTCACGTGCGTCGCTAGCCAGAAGTTGGAGTCGAGCACGGCGCGGACGCTCTCGAGGTTGTCTTCGCCGGAGAGGCCGAGGTTATGCGCGACGATCAGCGAGACGAAGCCACAGATGCCGGTGGCCGCGGCGCCGACACCGTTCTTCCAGACGCGCTCGAGTAGGATGCCGAGGGCGACGGCGCCCCAGGCCACGAAGATGCCGGACGAGTAGAGGTTCGTGACTGGCGGACGGCCGTGGAGCCACATGCGGTAGCCGAGGGCCAACGTATGCAGCACGAAGCAGGCCACGAGCAGTCGATAGGACCAGGCGCGGAGAGGCTCGGAGGACGTCAGCCACGAGGCGAAGACCATGAGCACCGTGATCGCATACGCGATCAGCAGCCAGTAGAAGGGTTGCATGCGACCGAACCAGGCTTCGGACTCGGCCTTGGCGGACCAGGGACCTTTGAGCGAAGCCGCGATCGCGGAGCTCAGACGGGCACAGTCATCGTCCTTGCCCTCGCGCCACGCCATCGAGAAGTCGGCGTAGCGGGTGATGATGCCGTCTTCGGCGAGTCCGGCGCGGTGGACCTTCTTGTCGTTGATGACGCCGAGAAGGGAGGCACCGAGGTTATCCCAGCGGGCCAGGGAGGTTTCGTCCTTAGGTGGCATCAAGCCGATGACGCCTTCACGTTCGAAGTCCTGGTAGCGTTCCACGAACGTCTTCACCGTCTTCTGGAGTTCGGGGTCGAAGGCCTTGCCGGAGGCGCTGGCGTTCATCTCGGTGACCGCACGGCCAAGGGCGGCAATCCAAGCGGCGTATTCGCGGCGCGGGGTGACGTCGGCTGGGAGATCGCCGGGGATGAAGGTCATGCTCAGTGTGGCGTACTGGCGGGCGGCGCTTTCCAGCTGGAGCAGGGCGCGGTCTTCGGAATCACGGTCGGCTTGGGCACGTTTACGCGCCTGTTCGGCCGCCTTGCTCAGCTCGGCGCTGTTCTTCAGGATGCCGTCCCAGCTGACATAGAGGCTCTTCTCGGGATTACCGCCGACGCGCTTGAGCACGTTGGGGTGTTCGACGCGGAAAGTCGGTAGGTGACGGGCAATCGGGGCGCGGAAGGAGACTTCGATGAGCCAGTCGACCGAACTGATGGCTCCGCTGGTGAGGCGGACGGGACGCTTCTCGAGCATCGCCTGAAGTTCGGGCGTGAGCGTGGGGAGTTCCGTCACGATTTCTTTACGCTGCTCTTCGGTCCAGGTGGATGGACGTTGTCCGAACGCGACGCGCTCAAGCTTCGTGAGGCTGATCGAGGTGCGCGAGCGCATCTGGAGCAGTGAGCCCGTGGCGAGGGTCTCGATCGGGATGACGCGTCCGCCGCTCTGCACGGGGATCTCGCCGAATTCGCGGGTGTTCCAGCCGGCTTCGGCCGCCTCGGCCGTGGCGGTCAGGAAGCCGAGGGCCAGCATGGCGGCGGCTTTGGCGGCGCGACCGCGGAGGAAACGCAGCAGCGAGAAGCCGAAGTGCCAGACGAGGCCGAGGGACATGATTGAAACGGAGATGTAAGGCAGGAGCCAGCCCGGGTTACGGACGACTTGAAGCACGCTGAGGTTCTTGCCTTCCTTCGTGTTGCCGAAGCTCGACTGGAAGAAGGTCAGGCCGGCATGGCGGAGCGGCTGGTTCATCGAGATGTTATAGTCGAACGAGCTCGCGCCTTCCGTGATCTTCACGTCACTGGCGAAACGGCGGGGGGTCTCGGTTCCGGGATACTTCTCGTGGGTGAACTTATCCAGATGCACCGTGAAGGGCACGTAGTAACGGGTGCGACGGAGGGAGAGCTCGTAGGTCTTGCCGGCGTCCTCGAACGTCTGCGCATCGAAAGACTCCGTGAGATTGAGGTTGAGCGCCCAGGTGCCGAGCGACTTGTCCTTCGTCTTCAGCTCGACGATGGCCGTGGGAGCGTTGGGCTTGTTGTCGTCGTAGCTTTCCGGGAGGGGCTTGTAAGCCAGTTCGGTGCGGGCGCCGATACCTTGGGTCGCCTTGAGGGCGAGTCCGTCGGGCATCTGCGATTTCGCGCGGAGCATCGCGTTCGGGTGGTAGGTCTGGACGACGAGGGTGTAGGGCGTGCCCGGGAGTTCGACGGAGGAAGGCGCCTTCTTGTCGGCGATGTCGCGCAGGATGGAATCCGGGATGGCGACGACGGACTCGGTCGCGGTAGACTTCTGGACGAGCGCGATCTCGAATTCACGGAAGGCTTCGGAGTAATTACGCTTCTCGCCTTCGGGGATGATCATCGCGGACTCTTCCTGGTAGATCGCGGTGACGAAGCCGCCGCCCAGCAGGATGAGGAGGCCGGCGTGGATCATGAGGTTGCCCACCTTCGCGGCGGTCGCCTTGAAGTGACGGACGTGGGCGAAAGACAGGTTGATGATGAGCAGGGCGCCGATGGTGAATCCGGCCGGTAGCGGGATGCGTAATGCCGCGGTGGGGTCCATCGGATAGAAACACAGCCAGGAGCTGAAGTAGACCTTCTGGACATGCCAGACGCCCCAGTGCACCTGCTCCAACGTGCCAAGGAGCACGAGGATCATCGACAGCACCAGCAGTAAGACCGTCAGCTTGAGCGACGCCAACGTGTCGATGAGAAGGTTGCCGCTGTCGGCCTTCTTTTGATGTTCTTCAGTGTTCACGGGAGCTTGGATTCGGAGAGGAAGGCGGCGAAAGCGGCGCCGTTAGCTTCGACGGCGGCGGCATCGCCTTTCATCTTGAAGAACCAAGTCGCGCCATCCTTGGGCGTCATGAACGCATCAAGCGAGGTCTTGCCGTCCGCGGAAGTCATCACGAAGCGCTGGCTTTCGATGCCGCCGACCTTACCGGCTTGGGCGGAAGCGGCGATCTCATCAGGGCTGGAAGGGGGGAGTCCGACCTGGCCGCGCCAGCGGTTCACATTGGCAGCCAGTCCGCCGACGCTTCCGGGGAAGACCGTGACAGCAATCTCGGCGGTGCTGCCTTTCGGGCCAGAGACGAGCCAGGTCGCCTTGCGCATGGAATTTTCCGGTCCGACCGACCAGCCGGCCGGAAGCTTGGCCCACTTGGGGGCGTCGAAGCCCGCCGCTTCGGCTTTCATCGAGGCGGGAGCGACCATTGGAGCGGGCGCGGCCGGAGCGGCGGCGGGCGCTTGCGCCACGGGAGCGGTGGCGGTGGCGGCGACGGGCGCAGCTTCGGATTTCACTTCGTAACGGGCGACCTGCGGGGCAGGTTTGCAGCCGAAGGCGAGCAGCGAGGCGGAGAGGAGGAAGAGAGGACGCATGGAGGTGAGGAAATTATTTATTGGCGGCTTTCTTGCCTTTTTTCTTCGCGGCGAGGGCGTCGTCGCCCGCGGTGGAGCCGGTCTTGAGACGCTCGGCGTATTTCTCGTCGCGGGGCAGGATGATCCCTTGCTTCACGAGCTCGTCGGCGTGCAGGTCGGCGATGGGTCCGCAACGGGCGAGCCACGCGTCGCACTCCGCGCGGAGTTCGGCGAGCTTCACGGCGTTAGCCGGATCGCTGGCGATGTTCTTCACTTCCCAAGGGTCGCTCTGGGTGTCGTAGAGTTCTTCCGGGGCGCGGTTCGGATTGAAGTAGAGGGCCTGGACCGGTGTCAGCTTGCCTTCGGCCTGCACGCGACGAAGTTCATGCATCGTCTGGCCGACTTCCTGGTAGGCGTTCTTGCCGGCTTCATCCACCCCCGGGGCGAGGTTGCGGACGTAGCGGTAGCGGGCGTCGCGGACGGAGCGGACCTTGTCGAAGCTCTCATCCATGAAGTCGCGGAAGGAGTAGACGTATTTCGGCGGGTTGACGGCCGTGGGCAGGAAGCAGTGGCCATCGTACTCGGCGGGGACGGGCACGCCGGCGAGGGTCAGGGCCGTCGGCGCGAAGTCGATCCAGCT
>JBAXMD010000047.1:0-10957 GCA_037134475.1 Verrucomicrobiota bacterium
CATGGGGGAACTGCTGGCATGCTGGCAGGCTGCGAAGCAGTAGATACTGGCTCAAAGGGAGACCGGAAACCGGGAGGGATGCGGCGGGTATTTGTTCGCCGCAGGGCGAACCATGGTAGGGGCACGATTTATCGTGCACTCCGCAACAGGTGACGGCGGTTAGCGGTTGGCGGATGGAAACACACCGAGACAGGAGGGCGCGGCGAAGCCACGCCCCTACCCTCGGCCGCCCTGCGGCGGCCCGAGACAACTAGGGCAGCACGCGGTGCTGCCCCTACCTCAAGACATCCCCAAACAAAAAGGGCGCCCCTAGGCGCCCTCTTCACTTCCCCGATACTCCATACTCCATACTCCATACTCCGAGCGCGGGCTCCGCCCGCGCTCAGCCCCCGATCGCCTTCAGCGTGCCGAGATACTCGATCAGCGAAGTGAGTTCCTCGACCGTGAGGCCAGCCGTGAGGCCCTCCGGCATCATCGACTGGGGGAGATGCTTCTCCTCCTTCACGTCGGCGCGCTTGAGCTTGAAGACCTGGCCGGCGATATTGCGGAGCGTGATCACGCCATCGGCTTCGGCGGTGACGAAGCCCATCTGCGCGGCGCCGTCCTTCAGGTCGAACTGGACGGTCTGGAAACCTTGGGCGACGACCTTGTTCGGATAGAGCACGGACTCGACCAGGTATTCGCGGGGGAACTTCGCGCCGGCGGCACCGAGATACGGGCCCTTCTGTTCGGCCGCGAGGTCGACGGCGTGACAGGCGACGCAACCCTGCTTGGTGAAGAGCTGCTGACCCTGCTTCACGTTACCGCGGCCCTTGAGGACGGCCTTGGTGACGTCGGCCAGGTCGAGCTGGGCGATCTTCTTGCCCTTGCGGTCGAGCGCCTTCTTGCCGGCTTCAAGCGCCGCCTTCGCGGCGTTGTTCTGGAGGGAGTTGTCCCCCTTCATGCCTTCTTGTAGCTGCTTATCGAAGCCCGTCAGGCCGAGGTCGGCGATGGCGTAGAAGAAGCCGAGGTCGCGCGGGTTCTTATTCACGAGGCCCTGCACCTGCTTCTTCTGGTCAGGCTTGGACAGCGGGCTGTTAAGCACGTTGAAGAGCGCTTTCCAGAGGATCGTCGAGGTGGCGTCGTCGGCGCCGTCGGCGAGCGAGCGGAGCTTACCGACCTGCTTGAAGCGCTCGGAGTCGTAGATGAACTCATTGACGAGCTGGATGGCTTCGCCAGGGGCGGTCGCGTCCTTCGCCCAGGCGCCGAGGATCTTCAGACGGCTCGGGAAATAAGGGTCACCCTTATCGCCTTGGGCGATGTCGATCACGTGGAGCGCCTTGAAGCAGTCGATGCGCTGCTTCCAGGGTAGCTTAACCTGTAGGGCGGCGTCCGTGAGCAGGAGCACGTCAGCCGGACGCAGGGTCTGCGAAGCCAGCGCGAGGCGCAGCGGGTCAAGTCCTTCGAGCTTGAGGTCGGTGATCGCGATGCGGTTCTTGGCCAGAATCTCGAGCGAGGCGATGCGCAGCTTGCCCGGCAGCTTGGCGTAGGCGGCTTCGATGCCCTTATGGATCCGCTCCGTGGCGGACCAGGTGACCGGTTCGAAATACGGACCACGGTCGTCGGGGCGGGTGCTCCACCAATCGCTGTAGTTCCAAGGCTTCTCGACGTGGTAGAGGCGGGCGAGCGCGGAGACAGCGCCGAAGCGGACGGCATCATCGCCGCTCAGGCTGAGGGCGATCAGGCCGTCGACGGCTTCATCGGAGTGGATGCCCTGCAGCGCGCGGAAGGCGACATTGCGCTGGGCCGGGTCGGCAAGCGCGGCGAGACACGCCTTGGCATTGCCGAGGCTGGCGAGCGCGGCGATGGCGGTGTGCGGCAGACGGTAGTGCTCGCCCTCGGCGAGCTTGGATTCGTCGGCGGGCCACTTGCCGGCCGCGGCGAGGATGGCCGAGGCGGCATCCTTCGCGCCGAGGCGCTGGAGGCCGATGATGGCCTGAAGGCGGACGCGCGGGTCGGCATCATTCAAGGAATCCACGAAGAGCTGGACCGGCACGCCTTCGAGCTGCGTGCTACGGTCGGCGAGCGCGCGCAGGGCGAACTCGCGGACGGCGGCGTCCTTGGCGAGGACGACGAGCGCGGCGTTGGCCTTGGCTCCGATCAGCTGTTTGTAGGTGAAGA
This sequence comes from Verrucomicrobiota bacterium, assembly GCA_037134475.1. GTDB lineage: Bacteria > Verrucomicrobiota > Verrucomicrobiia > Opitutales > UBA953 > UBA953. The sequence goes on from JBAXMD010000047.1 coordinate 2,161, forward strand.
TCGCGGCGACGCGGGAGTAGACGTGCTCCGAAGCGGACTGCGCGATCGCGAGGACGGGCGCGGCGAGCTCGGCCTTGTCGCGGTCGATGATCTGGCGCTGGGTCTCGAGGCGCTGGACGGCGGACTTCGAGGAGAGCTGCTTCACGAAGTCGGCGTCGGAGAGCTTGGTGACGTCGACGTAGACGTTGGGCTTCACATTCTTGGCGGTGATGAGCTGCACGGTGCCGTTCGGGTAGTAGATCGGCTCTTCGATTTCCTTGCCGTCCTTCATGACCTTCTTGGTCTTCGGCTTGTTGTTACCGAGGTAGCTGAAACCGCCGCCGCGCCAGTCGGAAAGGAAGAGGCGCGAGTTGCCGTCGACGTCAAAATCGGTGGCGCGGGCGACCTTCTCGAAGGTCTCCTGCTTGGCCACGAACGTGGACTCGAAGCGGGTGATCGGGTGGCGATGCAGCGTGCCGGTCGTCCAGTCGCAGGTGAAGAGGGATTCGCCGAAGTCGCCGGGGAAGCCGGGCTCGCTCAGGTAGAGGCCGCCGGTGCCGGAGCCGCCGCCGTAGTCGGCGAGAGGATGGGCGATCTCGTCGTCGAAGTTCTTGTACAGACGGGGATAGCCGGGGTTCGCCAGCGAGGTGAAGTGGTGGAAGCGCGTGTTCCAGCCCTTGCCATCGTTGGTATTGTCGCGGGAGAAGAGGTCCAGGGTCGGGGAGATCGCGATATCGCAGATGTTACGGGTCATCGCGGTGTAGATCTCGAGCTCGGTGCCGTCCGGGCGGACGCGCATGACGCCGCCACCGTAGAGGGTCACCCGCTTCTTGTCGCCGAGGCCGATGGCGCCGGCGTTGTCGCGCAGGAGGCCCGCGCCGAAGTCACCGACGGCGATGTAGAGCCAGCCATCGATGCCCATGCGGGTACCGTTGGTGGTGTGGTCAGCGCCGCGGGGGTGTTCGATGCCGCCACCGAGGCCGTCGACGAGCAGGGTGCGCTCGGTATTATAGTCGGCCTTACCGTCGCCGTCCTTGTCCTGGAACTTAGAGAGGAAAGGCGGGTGGACGAGGTAGAGAACGCCGCCGACGTAGTGGCCGCCGCGGGGGCTCTCGACCTTGGTGTATTCGATGACCTGATCGGCAACGCCGGCGCCCTTCGTGTCGCGGGCGATCAGGATGCGGCCCATGCCCGGGGTATGGCCGAGGGAGCCGTTCTTATCCGAAGAGACGTAGACGTCGCCATTGGCGGCGGCCGATAAGGCGGTCGGATAGATCTCGGGTTCCTGGGCGTTGCCGAGGAACTCGCGGATGACGAACCCTTCCGGCACGGCCTGGGCGGCGGAGGCGAAGAGGAAGAGCACAAGGGATGAGCGAGGCATGGGGATACGGGGTAAGGGGATAAGATGTAGACGAGCCGGGCTTTGTTCCAAGCGGGAAGTCCATTTTAGCCTCTTGCCCGTCCAGCCCTGCGGACTAACCCTCGTGCCATGGCCCTTCCGGTGCTCAAGCTCTTCCCCCGTCCGAGGGAACTGACCCTCCGCGGGGGCTGGCTCAAGGTGCCAGCCCTCCCCCACCCGACCGCCCTCTTTATAAAGAGCCTGCCGTCGACGATCGCAGAAGCCCGCTCGGCCCTGGCCGGAACGGCCGACGGTGCCTGCCGAATCGTCCACCAGCCCGAGTGCCGGGCCGAAGGCTATCACATCGAGATCCTCACCAGCGGTATCCGCCTTAATGCCGGTGACGCCCAAGGCGTCCTCTACGGCGCGCAGACCCTCCGCCAGATTGCCGAGCAGTATCCCGACGAGCTGCCGCACCTCGTCATCATCGATTCGCCCGACCTCCCCGTACGCGGCTTCATGCTCGACGTTTCGCGCACGCGCGTGCCCACGCAGGCTGAGCTCCTCGCCCTCGTTCGCGCGCTCGGCCGCCTGCGCGTCAACCAGCTGCAACTCTACATCGAACACACGTTCGCCTTCCCTGGGCACGAAGACGTCTGGAAGGATGCTTCGCCGCTGACGCCCGCGGAGATCCGTGAGCTCGACGATGCGTGCGCGGCGGCCGGCATCGAGCTCGTCCCGAACCTCAACACCTTCGGCCACATGGAGCGATGGCTGCGTCATCCGCGCTATCGCGCGATGGCCGAGTGCCCCGAAGGCTGGATCCACCCGCTGACCGGACAATTCAAGGAATTCCCCGGGACGCTACGTCCCGACCAAGGGTCGCTCGACTTCGTAGCGGGCCTGCTCGACGACTACCTCCCGAACTTCCGCAGCCGCCAGGTGAACATCGGCGGCGACGAACCATGGGAGCTCGGCCAAGGCTTCAGCAAGCAGGCCGTCGCCGAACGCGGTAAGCACCGCGTCTACCTGGATCATCTTAAGCCGCTGTGCGCCCTCGGTCGCGAACGTGGCCGCACCGTGCAGTTCTGGGGCGATATCCTCCTCGAGGACCTCGCGCTCGCGCAGGACGCTCCGGCCGATGCTATTCCCGTCGTCTGGGGTTATGATGCCGGCCATCCGTTCAAGGAACAATGCGGACGCCTCCGCGAACTCGGCCGCACCTATCTCGTCGCACCGGGTACCAGCGCTTGGCAGAGCTTCACCGGACGTCTCGACAACGCGTTGACGAATCAAGCCGAAGCCGTCGGCGCGGCGGTGCGTCACGAAGCGCGCGGCATCCTGCTCACCACCTGGGGCGATAACGGCCACCACCAGCCTTGGCCGACGTCGTGGCTGCCCATGGCCGCCGGCCTCGCGCAGGCGTGGGGTTTCGCCGCCAACGCCCAGACCGACTTCGCCGCTGGCTGCGCCATCCTCGGCGGACTTTCCGCGGCCGAGGGTAAGGTCGTCGCTGCGGCGTTGCGGCAACTCGGCACGCTCGACGGCCAGATTACCAAGGCCAACCGCAACAAGAGCCTCACCTGGGATTTCCTCACCGCCAAGCCCGACGCGCTCGCGAAATTCACGGACGGCGTCACGCCGGCGGAGATCGCCGCGTCGCAGGCGCACCTCGCGGAAGCCGAGGCCTTGGTCGCCCAGATTACCGACGCGACCATCCGCGAAGAACTCTCGCTCGGCGCCCGCCTCGCCGAAGCCGGGCTGCGCCGCGCCGCCGGCCAAGCCATCTCCGCCGAAGAGCAGACCCGTCTTAAAAAGGAATATGAAACCGGGTGGCTGCGTCGCTCGCGACCAGGCGGACTGGCGGAAAGTTCCGCGGGATTGTTCGGGTAGGGCTGACCGGCCCGGTCAGCCGCGCCTTGAGGTAGGGACGCGATGACATCGCGTCCGCCTAGGGTCCGAACGGATGCGATGTCATCGCATCCCTACCGGTTGAGCGGGCCGCTCAACCCTACCCAATAAAACTGGGCAGTACGCGGTGCGGCCCCACCCTCAAGGCAAGCACTCCCTCGATACTCTATACTCCATACTCGATGCTCTCATATTTACCCTACCCTCATCCTTGTTGCCTCTGCCTGTCGGCGGCAACAACCTGACTCACCCCGCCGACCGTGGAAAGCCTCCGCCCATTCTTCCGTCATGCCGCGCTGCTCGTCGGCGCAGCTTTCGTGCTTTCCGCGCAGACGTTGCCGCCGCTGATTGTGCCGAAGCCACCGGTAGTCAACGTCTCGCCCGACGCGCTTTTCGCCGGCACGGTGCCGAAGCTCGAACTGACCATCTCCAAAGAAGGCATCGATAAGCTCACGAAGAACCCACGCGACTACGTCACCCTGACCCTCAAGGAAGCCGGTGGCGTCACCCTCGAGAAATGTTCGGTGAAGCTCAAGGGCTCCGCCGGCAGCTTCCGCCAGATCACGGAGGACCGGCCAGGCTTCTCGATCCGCACGGCCAAGTCCAAGAAGAGCCAGGAGTACCGCGGCCTGACCAAGTTCCAGCTAAACAATTGTGCCCAGGACGGCACGATGCTGCTCGAGACGATCGCCGGCGAGATGGCCCGTCGCTCCGGCGTGCCGGCCTCCCGCTGTACGCATGCCTACGTCGTCCTCAACGGCAAGCCGCTCGGGACTTACGTGCTCAAGGAAGGCTTCAATAGCGAGTTCCTCTCCTACTTCTTCAAGGATACTAAGGGCCACCTTTACGACGGCGCCTTCTGCAATGAAATCGACGGCCCCATCGAGGTCGACCATGGCGACCCGGACGAGAAGGTCCGCCTGACGGAACTCATCGGCGCCACGAAAGAGCAGAACCCGCCCCTGAGGCTGCTGCGCATGGACCGCATCCTAGATATCGACGCCTACTTCCGGCACCTCGCCCTCGAGCAGATCATGTGCCACTGGGACGGCTATTCCTTCAACCGTAATAACTACCGGTTCTATGAGGACCCCACGTCCGGCAAATTCACCTTCATCCTGCACGGCATGGACCAGATGTTCGGTGACGACCGCTGGTATGTCTTCCGCCAGCCCAGCGCGCTGGTGCCCAACGCCCTGCTCGGCGATAAGCGGATGCGCGACCGCTACCGCGACCAGTTCTTCGCGGTCTACGAGAAGAACTTCCGCGCCGTCGACTGGCCGAAGCGAATCCTCGAGCTCGCCGCCAACACCAAAGCGAAGCTCACGACGTTCGACGTCGAGGAAGCCAAGCGCTTCGACCAACGCGGTAAGGATGCCGCCGACCGAGTGAAGCACCGGCTCGACGCCGTGCGCGCGCAGCTCGAAGACGTCGCGCAGTTGCGCTCCCTCGGCGGCAAGGTGAACCTAGCCAAATACGCCTGGGACCGAAACGCCGACGAGAAGGAGGGCGAGGAACAGGCCTTCGAAGGGCATTGGAGTTTCCACCTGAAAGCCGGCCCGAAGAAAGGTGGCGACTTTCGCCTGCAGCTCGCGACCGGTCCCGGCCGTTATCGGCTCACGGGCATGATCAAGACGGCAGGCGTCGTGGCGGGGAAGGATGAGAAGGACAAAGGGCTGCGGCTGCGCATCTCCGGGCTGAGCGGCGTGCCGGCCCTCGCGGGCGACAACGGCTGGAAACAAGTCTCCGTCGAATTCTCGGTCGCCGAAGCGGATCCGATACTCGTGCTCGAGCTGCGCGCCGCAGCCGGCGAAGCCTGGTTCGACCGCGATTCGCTGACCCTCACGCGCATCCCCTGACCATGGAGATCGCCGCGCGCTTCGAACTCAAATACGTCCTGCCCCTCGCTGAGCGCGATGCACTGCTGGCCCGCTTCGGTGAGCGGTTTCAACCCGACATTCTCGGCGGACCGACCGGCCGCTACCCGGTCGTGAGCCTCTATTGCGACTCCGCCGACCGGAAGTGCTACTGGGATGCGTGGCGGGGCGTGCCTTCACGCCGGAAGCTGCGCCTACGCCTCTATGGGACGCAGGACGGCTCACTGCCTGCGGTCACGTTCCTGGAGATCAAGCATCGCGATGGCAGTGAGGGCGCGAAGCGACGCGTCCCGCTGACGTGCAATCAGGCTCTCGCGCTGATCAATAGAGGCGAAGTGCCGCTGGTCGGACCAGCCGAGGCGCGTATCCTCGCGGAGGCCCGCCAGCTCGTCGCCGACGAAGGCTTCCGGCCTACCTGCGTGATCCGCTATGACCGCCACGCGTATCGCTTCCTCGACCACGCCGGCCATGAGCAGCTCCGCATCACCTTTGACCACGAGATCCGCGCACGCTTCGACGACCTGACCCCACAAGTCGAAGACGACGGTTGCGGCCTGCCTGTCCTCGACGCCGGCCAGTGCCTCATGGAAGTCAAAGGCGCGACCGCGGCCCCCTATGATTTCGCGGCGCACCTGTCCGCGCGCAGAATCTTTCCTCGCTCCTTCAGTAAATATTCGGAGAGTGTCCGCCACCACGGCGTCACCCCCGCCCTTTCCGCCTGATGCACCTCCTCCCCCGACTTCTCCTTGCCGCCGAACCCGCGACCGACCCGCTGACCCGCGCCGTCGCCGACCATGCCGACAAGCCGGCCGTAAAAGAGATCCTCTTCGCGATCCTGTTCAGCTTCGCGCTCAACGCCCTCGTCGCCTGGACTTATAAGCAGACCTACCGCGGCACGCGCTACTCGCAGGATTACGTGCACACCCTGCTCATCCTCGGCACGTGCGTCACCCTCGTCATCCTCGTCGTCATGGGCAACATGGCCACGGCCTTCGGCATGTTCGCGGCGTTCTCGATCATCCGCTTCCGCCGTAACGTCGGCCAGTCGCGCGACATCGGGTTCATCTTCCTCGCCATGGGCACCGGCTTGGCCGTCGGCGCGCGTCAATACCCCCTGGCCGCGATCACCGTGCCGCTCGTGTGCGTGATCATCTTCGTCCTCTCACGCGCGAACCTCTTCTCTTCGCTCAAAGGCTCTCACCTGTTGCGCATCCGCGTCGGCACCGACGTCGACTACGACCAAGCCTTCGCCGCACCGTTCGCGCAGCATCTTTCGCACCAGTCGCTCAAGTCGGTCGAGACCGTGCAGGCCGGACTGATGACCGAACTGCGCTACGAAGTCACCCTGAAGGAAGGGGCCGCGATCGGCGAGTTCGTGCGCGCCCTCCAGGCCGCCAACGGCAATAACCGCGTCCTACTCACGTGCGTCGGCGACCAGAGCGTCGTCGAGGCGGAGTGAGAAGGTAGGGGCTCTGCTGGCATGGGGGAACTGCTGCGAAGCAGAAGGTAGGGACGTGATTACCATCACGTCCGTTCGCCTACGAACACAGGAATCACCCGCATCTGACTAAGACCGGACGACTCCACGTCGCCGGCCTCGAACGGCGGCGATGGCAATCGCCGCCCTACCCGATGCAGCCGTTCGCCGCAGGGCGAACCGTGGTAGGGGCACGATTCATCGTGCCCTCCTAGGCTGAGGGCGCGGCGTAGCCACGCCCCTACCTTCGGCCGCCCTGCGGCGGCCTAAACAAGAAGGGCGCCTGACGGCGCCGCTCTTCACTTTGCTTCGCAGCCTGCCAGCATGCCAGCAGATCCCCGCGCGAGCACCGCTCGCGCTCAGTCTCCGCCCTTGGAAGGCTTACCGGTGGAGGAGAAGAACTCCTTCACGCGGGCACGGAGATAGTCGCGGTTGAGCTTGGCGATGACGTCGAGCGTGATGCTCTTCGGGCAATGCGCCTGGCATTCGCCGTAGTTGGTGCAATTGCCGAAGCCGGCTTCGTCCATGGTCTTCACCATCGAGAGGGTGCGGCGGTCACGCTCGGCCTGGCCCTGTGGCAGGATGTTGAGGTGGTTGATCTTGGCGCCGACGAAGAGCATCGCGGAGCCGTTCTTGCAGGAGGCGACGCAGGCGCCGCAACCGATGCATTCCGCGGCGTCCATGGCCTCATCGGCGATGGGCTTGGGCACCGGGATATTGTTGGCCTCAGGCGCGGAACCCGTGCGGACGGTGATGAAGCCGCCGGACTGGATGACCTTGTCGAAGGCCGAGCGGTCGACCGCGAGGTCCTTGAGTACCGGGAAGGCGCGGGCGCGCCATGGCTCGACGGTGATCGTCTCGCCGTCGCGGAAGTTGCGCATGTGCAGCTGGCAGGTCGTCACGCCCGGGATGGGGCCGTGGGGCATGCCGTTGATCGTCATCGAGCACATCCCGCAGATGCCTTCGCGGCAGTCGTGGTCGAAGGCGAAAGTATCCTTGCCCGCCTTGATGAGCTGCTCGTTGAGCATGTCCATCATCTCGAGGAACGAGGCCGAGGTCGGCACGGCGGCGAGGGAGTGCTCCTCGAAGGCGCCGGGCTGGCCGCGGCGCTGACGCCAGACGCGCAACTTGAGCGCGAGGGTTTGTTCTTTTCCGTTGTCCTGGACCATGGTGATTACTTGTAAGAGCGGGTGGAGAGTTGGGTCTCCTCGTAGACGAGGGGCTCGACGTGTCGAGCGGGGAGCTGGCCTTCGCCGGTCCATTGCCAGACGGCGGCGTGGGCGTATTGCGCGTCATCGCGCTTCGCTTCGCCGGCGTCCTGGAATTCGGTGCGGAAGTGGCCGCCGCAGGACTCCTCGCGGGTGAGTGCGTCGAGGCACATCATGATGCCGAAGTCGAGGAAGTCGGCCACGCGGCCGGCGCGTTCGAGCTCCGGGGCGAGGGCGTCGCCGGAGCCGACGACCTTCACGTTCTCCCAGAAATCCTTGCGGAGCGCCTGGAGGTCGCGGATCGCGCCTTCGAGACCGGCCTTATCGCGGGCCATGCCGCACTGCTCCCAGGTGATCTTACCGAGGGCCTTGTGGTAATAGCGCGGGGACTTCGTGCCGTTGATCGAAAGCAGCTTAGCGACGCGATCGTTGACGTCCTTGACGACGGCCTTGAATTCCGGGGCGTCGTTGGAAGGACGGCTACCAGACTTCTCGCCGGCGAGGTAATCGGTCACCGTGTAGGGCAGGACGAAATAGCCGTCGGCGAGGCCTTGCATGAGCGCGGAGGCGCCGAGGCGGTTGGCGCCGTGGTCGGAGAAGTTGGCTTCGCCGCCGACGAACAGTCCGGGGATGTTCGACTGCAGGTTATAATCCACCCAGAGACCGCCCATCGTGTAGTGCACGGCCGGGAAGATGCGCATCGGCTGCTTGTACGCGTTCTCTCCGGTGATGTTCTGGTACATGTCGAACAGGTTGCCGTAGCGGGCGCGGACCTCGGACTCGCCAAGGCGGTTGATCGCAGCGGAGAAGTCGAGGTAGACGCCGAGGCGCTTGCCGTCGACCACCTGGCCGACGCCGCGACCTTCGTCGCAGACTTCCTTGGCGGCGCGGGAGGCGATGTCGCGCGGGGCGAGGTTACCGTAGCTCGGGTACTTGCGTTCGAGGAAATAATCGCGGGCCTCTTCGGGCACTTCGGAGGCAGGCTTGGCGCAGTCGGCCTTGTTCT
>JBAXMD010000048.1:0-10806 GCA_037134475.1 Verrucomicrobiota bacterium
AGCTGAACAAGAACTTCTTCAAGCTCATCAGCTGGTACGACAACGAGTGGGGCTATTCCAATCGCGTCGTCGAGCTCCTGGGTAAGGTCACGGCCAAGCTCTAAGCCTCGCTTAGATTCCTCCGCGACAGGCGGCCCATCCGGGTCGCCTGTCTTGTTTTAGGCCCCGGCGGGGTGGGGCAGGTCGGTTACGACGGTTTGCGAGGGCTCGGGCGGTTTGTTCTTCCCACCCTTGGCCTTACGCCTTTCTCTGCTCCTTTCACCACCATGCCTGCTCCTACCCTCCGCGAACTCGGCTCCGTCAAGGGCCAGCGTGTCCTCGTCCGTGTCGACTTCAACGTCCCCCAGGACAAGAAGACCGGCGCCATCACGAATACCCAGCGTATCGCCGCGGCCCTGCCGACGATCAAGTTCCTGCTCGAAGGCGGCGCCTCCCTGGTGCTGATGTCTCACCTGGGCCGTCCGGATGGTAAGGTCGTCGAGAAATTCTCCCTCCGCCCCATCGCCGTCGAGCTCGAGAAACTCCTCGGTAAGCCGGTGAAGTTCGTCGCTGCCTGCGTGGGCGCCGAAGCCGAAGCCGCCGCCAAGGCCCTCCAGCCGGGCGAGATCCTGCTCCTTGAAAACCTCCGCTTCCACATCGAGGAAGAGGGCAAGGTGAAGCTCGAAGACGGCACCAGCCAGAAGGCCGACCCCGCTAAAGTGGCCGAATTCAGGGCCTCTCTCTCACGTCTGGGCGACGTCTACGTGAACGACGCTTTCGGCACCGCGCACCGCGCCCACTCCTCGATGGTCGGCGTGAATCTCTCCCGCAAGGCCGCTGGTTTCCTCCTCGAAGCTGAGCTCAAGGCCTTCGACACCGTGCTCAACAACCCGCAGCGCCCGCTGCTCGCCATCCTCGGCGGCGCCAAGATCGCCGACAAGATTCCTCTCATCCGCAACCTCATCGAGAAGGCCGACGAAATCATCATCGGCGGCGGCATGGCCTACACTTTCCGTAAGATCTGTGACGGCATGGAGATCGGCAATTCCCTCTACGACGCCGAAGGCGCCAAGATCGTCCAGGAGCTGCTCGACAAGGCCAAGGCCCGCGGCGTGAAGGTCACCCTTCCGGTCGACTTCCTCTGCGGCGACAAGTTCTCGCCTGATTCCAACACCCAGCCTGCCACCATGCAGTCCGGCATCCCGGCCGGCTGGGAAGGCATGGATTGCGGTCCTGAATCCATCAAGCTGTACGAGGCCGCTATCGGCCGCGCCGGCACGGTGGTCTGGAACGGCCCGTGCGGCGTGTTCGAATTCGAGAAGTTCGCCGTCGGCTCCAAGGCCATGGCGGCTGCGGTGGCCAAGGCCACGGACCGTGGCGCGATCACCATCGTCGGCGGCGGCGACACCGCCACGGCGGCCAAGAAGTTCGGCGTCGATACCAAGGTCTCGCACTGCTCGACCGGCGGCGGCGCTTCCCTCGAATACCTCGAAGGCAAGGTCCTCCCAGGCGTCGCAGCCCTCTCGGCCTGATCTTCGCCTGACCCTTACTCCCAAGCTCTCAAACACACACCCATGTCCAAACGCACTCCCCTCATCGCCGGTAACTGGAAGATGAACAAGACGGCCACCGAAGGCACTGACCTCGTCAAGGCCATCGCCGCCGCTGTCGGCACCGAATCGGCCGTCCAGATCGTCCTCTGCCCGCCCTTCACCGCGCTCTCCGCGGTCAGCGCCGCCGCCGAAGGCACCCACCTCGCCGTGGGCGCCCAGAATATGCATGATAAGACCAACGGCGCCTTCACCGGCGAAGTCTCGGCCGCCATGCTCCGCGACCTGCACGTCACGCACGTCATCCTCGGCCACAGCGAGCGCCGGGCGATCTTCGGCGAAGACGACGCCTTCATCAACCGCAAGGTCAACGCCGCCCTGGCCGCGTCCCTCAAGCCCATCCTCTGCGTCGGCGAGCTGCTCGCTGAGCGCGAAGCCGGCACCACGAACGCCGTGGTGAAGCGTCAGGTCGAGCTCGGTCTCGCCGGCGTCCCCGCAGGCAAGGCCGAACAGGTCATCATCGCTTACGAGCCCGTCTGGGCGATCGGTACCGGCAAGACCGCCACCCCGGCCATGGCCCAGGAAGTGCACGCCTTCATCCGCTCACTCCTCGTCTCCCAGTTCGGCGCCGAGACCGCTGGCCGAGTCCGGATCCTCTACGGCGGATCCATGAAGCCGGACAACGCCGACGCCCTCCTGGCTGAGCATGACATCGACGGTGGCCTGATCGGTGGAGCCGCCCTTGAGGCCAAGAGCTTCGTCGACCTCGTCCAGAGCGCCGCAAAGTCCCTGACCCGCTAAGCCCGAGCCTCCGGCCCTTAGGCCAGCGATGGGATAAGCCCCACTAGGGCTTTCCCTTCGCTGGTCTAATAGTTTGGAAAGTGCCCAATCGTCAGCGGGGAAGGGTTTAAAGGAGTTATTTCAGTCGTTAAACTGTAAGTATATGGTATTTAGACACTTACAGTGTTAATTTACACCCTATTCACAGGTTTCTCGCCCTTAAATTCCCAGGCTACCCCTGAAAAGCGACTAAAACCGCTTAAATTTGGGTTGCGAAGGGGTTCCGCCTTTCGTGCTTCTTCGGTCAAAAAACCCGCCAATCCATTCGTCTGAACGCGATGCGCAAACTCCTCGAATTCCTCAACCGCCCGGCCCCCCGTGGCAACTTCTTCTCCCGGGCCGTCAACGCCGCCCCGCTCCAGATCCTCGTCTGCCTGCTCATCACGGGCGTGGTCGTCGCGGCTGCGGTCAACGAGTACGCGACAAACAAGTATCTGAACGTTGGATACACTCCGGACCAGCCAGTCGCGTTTGACCACTCCTTCCACGCTGGACCTGATTCCGTCCTAGGTCTCGATTGCCGCTATTGCCACAACTTCGTCGACAAGTCGTCCCACTCGAACGTCCCGACGACCAACACCTGCTGGAACTGCCATAGCCAGGTGAAGCCCGACAGCCCAGCGCTGGCGCTCGTCAAGAAGAGCATGGAGACCGGCGAAGCGATTCGCTGGGTTAAGGTCCACAAGGTACCTGATTACGTTTACTTCAACCACGCCGTGCACGTGAACCGCGGCGTCAGCTGCGTCGAGTGCCACGGTCGCATCGACCAGCAGGTCGTCGTCGGCCAGCAGAAGTCGCTCAACATGTCCTTCTGCCTCGATTGCCACCGCAATCCGGAGCAGGCCCTTCGCCCCGTCGACAAGGTCACTGACCTCGCCTACAAGGCCGCTTCGCCTGCCGCTCAGACTGAGGCCGGCTCGAAGTTCGTCCACGACTGGAAGGTCAATCCGCCCCAGAGCTGCTCGGGCTGCCACCGCTAATCTCCACGCCTTTTCCGATGAGCAAGAAAGTTTTCGAACACCCCGTGGCCCAGCCCGGCGAGCCGACTGGTCCCTCTTACTGGCGCAGCCTCGAAGAGCGCAACAAGTCGCCTGAGTTCCGCACCCGCGCCGAACGTGAGTTCGTCGAAGGCGCCTCCGCCATCACCAGTGTCGAGCGTCGTGAGTTCCTGATGCTCATGGGCGCTTCTTTCGGACTCGCTGGCCTCGGCCTCGCTGGTTGCCGCGAGCCGCGCAATCATACGCTCCCTTACGCCAAGCAACCTGAGAACACGATTCCCGGCGTCGCGACTTACTACGCTTCCTCTTTCCCCGGCGAGTTCGCCAACCAGCCGATCCTCGTCGAGACGCATCAGCACCGTCCGACCAAGATCGAAGGTAATCCGAGCCACCACGCCAACGGCGGTGCCTCCTCGAAGTTCGCCCAGGCCAGCGTGCTCGACATGTACGATCCGGATCGCGCGCAGGCTTCCGTCGCTGCCGACGGTTCCGTGCTCTCCGTCGCCTCGACCCGCGCTTTCGTGCGCGGTCTCGCTTCCGCCTCCAAGGCCGACGCCGGTGCTGGCCTCGCCTTCCTCGCCCGTCCGTCCACTTCGCCGACGCGCGCTCGCCTCGTCGCTGGACTCAAGGCCGCCTACCCGAAGGCCCGCTGGGTCGAATACACGCCGGTCGCCCAGAATAGCGCCGAGCGCGTGCTGGGTGCCCGCGCTCTGCCTGACTACGCCAAGGCCCGCCGCGTGCTCAGCCTCGACCGCGATTTCCTCGGTGCGCACGACACCACCGTCGAAGACACCCGCGCCTATTCCTCCGCCCGCCGTGCCGACACGGTCGAGGAGGCCGAGAAGATGACGCGTCTCTACGTCGTCGAGTCCACCTTCTCGCTGACCGGCGCCGCCGCCGATCACCGCCTCCGCGCCTCTTCCTCTCATATCTCCGGCCTCGCGATCCTCTTCGCCGCCGAAGTTCTCGCGCAGTCCGGCTCCGCCGCTGCTACCTCTCTCAAGGGCAAGGTCTCCGGCATCAATGTCGACGCCAAGTGGGTGACCGAATGCGTCGCCGACCTCGTCCACGCCAAGAGTGAAGCCCTCATCGTCGCCGGCGATCATCTTTCTGCCGACGCGCACCGCGCCGTCTTCCTCGCGAACCAGGCTCTCGGCGCCGCCGTCCAGTACGTCGCCACTCCGGCTCCTTCCTCGCTGACGATCGCCGCTCTCGCCGCCAAGCCGGCCGAGACCCTCGTGATCCTCGGAGGCAACCCGGCTTACGACGCCCCGGCAGACGTTAATTTCGTCTCCGCCATCAAGGCCGCCAAGACCGTCGTCCGCCTCGGTTACCACAGCGCTTCCTTCGATGAGACCTCCGCCGCCGTCAAGGCCGCGGGTGGTACGTTCCTCGCCTCTTCCCATTACCTCGAGAGCTGGTCCGACGGTCGCACGCTCAGCGGCGTCTACGTCCCGGTGCAGCCGATGATCGACCCGCTCTTCGCGACGGTCACCGAGCTCGACGTCCTCGCTCCGTTCGCCGGTTCCGACAAGGACGCGCACGCGCTCGTCCGCGAGACCTTCAACTCGCTATCGAGGGATTCCTCTGACGAAGCCTTCGCCGCTTGGCTCGCTGAAGGCGTGCTCGCCGGCACCGCTTTTGCCGCCGCCAAGCCCGCCGTCGGTGCTGAGCAGATCAAGGCTTTCACCGCTCCGGCCCTTTCGTTCGACTCCCTTGAAGTCCGCCTCGTCCCGAGCGTCCACTCGGGCGACGGTCAGTACGCCAATAACGGTTGGCTCGCCGAGGCTCCGGATCCCATGTCCAAAACGGTCTGGGAAAACGTCATCCTCATCAGCCCGAAGTTTGCCGCCAAGCTCGAGATCGAGCCTACTCAGGCGCTCATCAACAAGATCGGCGGCGAAGCCGACTTCCTGCACACCGGTGCGCTCAACCGTAATATCAATCAGCTCATCGACGGCCGCCTCATCTGCCGTATCGCCTCGCTGACCCTCGGTGACAAGACCGTCACCGGCCCGGTCTTTATCATGCCGGGCATGGCGGATTACACCGTCGGCCTCCAGCTCGGCTTTGGTCGCCGCGTCGGCGGTCGCGTGGCCACCCGCGTCCCTGAACGTCTCGCCGGACGCGTCGTCGGCAATGGCTTCGACGCCTATCCGTTCGTCTCCGCCTCCGAGCCTGCCGTCCGCACCGGCGTGAAGCTCGCCCTCACCGGAGCCACCGTGGCTGTCTGTAATATGCAGGACCACTGGTCGATGGAAGGCCGCGACATCGTCCGCGAAGGTAACGTCGAAGACCTGAAGAAGAACGAGAATTTCGCCAAGCTCGGGATCGATGGACATGCTCCTGCTGTTTACGGCAAGGACGGCAACATGTCGCCCGCCCTCAAGGCTATCACCACGCCGCGCGGTAATTCCGCCTACGAGCACCCGAACCACACCGTTGCCCCGAACGTCGCCGTCTGGAAGGGACACGAATCCGAATTCCCCGCGCTTCAGCAGTGGGGCATGTCGATCGACCTCAATACTTGCACGGGTTGCAACGCCTGCGTGACCGCCTGTCAGTCCGAGAACAATATCCCGGTCGTCGGCCGCGAGCAGGTGCTCAAGGGCCGCAACATGCACTGGATCCGCCTGGATCGCTACTTCTTCGACGGTCGTGCCGCCGCCGGCAACGCGATCCCTGAAGACCCGCAGGTCACCTTCATGGGTGTCGCCTGCCAGCATTGCGAGACCGCCCCTTGCGAGACCGTCTGCCCCGCCAACGCCACCGTCCACGACGACCAAGGTCTCAACACCATGGCCTACAACCGTTGCATCGGTACCCGCTATTGCGCGAACAACTGTCCGTATAAGGTCCGTCGCTTCAACTTCCTCGACTTCAACAAGCGCGTCGACGGCCACTACTACGAAGGACCCCTCGGACCGGAGAAGACCGTCAAGGATCCCGCCGACCTGCCGCAGCTCCAGAAGAATCCCGATGTCTCCGTGCGTATGCGCGGCGTCATGGAAAAGTGCACCTACTGCGTCCAGCGCATCCAGGAAGCCAAGATTCACGCCAAGGTCCGCGCGCGCGACATTTCGCCCGACATCAACGTTCGCGACGGCGTCATCCAGGTCGCCTGTCAGCAGGCCTGCCCGGCCGGTGCGATCGAGTTCGGCGACATCACTGACCCGAAGTCCCGCGTCGCGAAGGCCAAGGCCTCGACCCGTTCCTACGGCGCACTGACCTACCTTAACACCCGCCCGCGCACGACCTACCAAGCCAAGCTGCGTAACCTCAACCTTCGTATGCCTGGTGCCAAACTCGTGCCGCTTTCCCGCCTCGAGATGGCTGGCCGCGAATCCCACGGCGCACCGGCGCACGGCGCCGCGCCCCATGGCGAAGCCCACGCTCAGCCCGCCCACGGCGCCGAGCATCACGCCCAATAACCCTTAAACGACTACCCGTCCCATGGCTCACGCCCACGACAGCTCTTCCGAGCGCCCCGCGATCCTCGATAAGGTTCGCCCAGCCGAGCTCCCGCGCTCCCCGCTGATCCTCAACAACCGCGGCTTCCACTGGATCACCGACAAGGTCTGCGGCATCGTCGAAGAGGAGACTCCGCTCTGGTGGAAGATCATGTTCGGCGTCGCGCTCTTCGTCGCGTCGTTCACGTTCATCGGCCTCGGTTACCTCGTCTCGACTGGTACCGGCACCTGGGGCCTCCGTTCGCCCGTGGGTTGGGGTTGGGCCATCGTCAACTTCGTGTTCTGGGTCGGCATCGGCCACGCCGGTACCCTGATCTCGGCGATTCTCTGCCTCCTGCGTCAGAAGTGGCGTACTTCCATCAACCGCGCCGCCGAGGCCATGACCATCTTCGCGGTCTGTTGCGCCGGTCTCTTCCCGCTCTTCCACGTCGGTCGTGTTTGGTTCGGCTGGTGGCTCCTGCCCCTGCCCAATCAGAACGGCATCTGGCCTCAGTTCCGTTCCCCGCTCGAGTGGGACGTCTTCGCGGTCTCGACCTACTTCACCGTTTCCACGCTCTTCTGGTACATGGGCATGATCCCTGACCTCGGCGTGATCCGCGACCGCGCGACGACCTGGTGGCGCAAGGCTTTCTACAGCCTGCTTGCCATGGGCTGGCGCAGTGGCAACCGCCAGTGGTCGAACTTCGAGATGGCTTACCTGCTGCTCGCGGGCCTCTCGACGCCGCTCGTGCTTTCCGTGCACACCATCGTTTCGTTCGACTTCGCCGTCTCGAACGTCCCCGGCTGGCACACGACCATCTTCCCCCCGTACTTCGTCGCCGGCGCCATCTTCTCCGGCTTCGCGATGGTGCTGACCCTGATGCTCCCGCTGCGTGCGATCTATCGCCTGCACGACGTCATCAACCAGTACCACATCGACAACATGTGTAAGATCATCTTGGCCACTGGCACGATGGTCGGCTACGCCTATGCCACCGAGTTCTTCATCGCGGCCTACTCGGGTAACGTCTTCGAAAAGTTCGCCTTCGTGAACCGCGCCTTCGGACAGTATGCTTGGGCTTACTGGATCATGATTTCCTGCAATGTGATCACCCCGCAGCTCTTCTGGTTCAAGAAGGTCCGCGAGAATCACTCCCTCGTCTGGATCATCTGCCTCTTCGTCAACGTCGGCATGTGGTTCGAACGCTTCGTGATCACCTGTACTTCGCTGGCCAACGACTACCTGCCGTCCAGCTGGGGTTACTACAGCCCGACGATCGTGGATATCTTCACGTTCTTCGGCACCTTCGGCTTCTTCTCCGTCCTCTTCCTCCTCTTCATTCGCTTCCTTCCGCTGCTCCCGATGGCTGAATTGAAGATGGTCGCGCCGCAGGCCGACCCCCACGCCCACTGATCTCAGCCGAACCCCGACCATGAACGAACGCAACGAACGCATCCACGGCGTAGCCTGCACCTTCCGCAAGGTGTCCGACGTGTTTCACGCCGCCGAGAAGGTGCGCGATGCCGGCTGGAAGAACTGGGACGTGCACACGCCTTTCCCGATCCACGGCATGGACCAGGCCATGGGCCTGCCGCGCTCCCCCGTCCCGCGCCTGACCTTGCTGGGCGGCCTCACCGGCTTCACCACCGGCTGCCTCCTCACCTGGTACATGAACTCTTACGACTACCCGCTGATCGTCGGCGGCAAGCCCTACTGGAGCGTGATCTTCCCGTTCCCGGTGCTCTACGAGTGCACGATCCTGTTCGCCGCCTTCGGTACCTTCTTTGGTCAGTTCATCTTCAACCGCCTGCCGCACCATAATCACCCGTTGTTCGACCTTCCGAACTTCGCCCGCGTCTCGGACGACACGTTCATGATCGTTCTCGAGGCCCGCGACCCGCAGTTCCACGTCGATGAGTCCCGCAACTTCCTCCAGTCGCTCGGCGGCCAGGAGATCACCGTCATCCGCGACTAATCCGTACCCATGACCCGCTATCTCGCATTCCTCGCCGTCGCTGTCTTCGCCATGATCAGCTTCCTTGGCTTCCAGGGCAAGAAGTCCAAGGACACGCCCGTCTATGTCTTCGACGACATGGACTACCAGAACAAGTACAAGGCCCAGGGGGAGAACGCTCTCTTCGCCGACGGACGGGACGCTCGTCCGCCCGTCGCCGGCACGGTCGCCCGCGGCAACGGCCTCGAGCCGACCAAGGTCTTCTCCGAGGACTTCCAGCGCGCCGAATCTCAGAATCCTTCCTTCGTGTCCGGCAAGGACGCCAAGGGCGCCTTCCTCGTCGGCTTCCCGGAGAAGTCTCTCGGCTTCACCAATGCCAAGCTGAACGACTACAAGGTGAGTCAGTCTACCTTGGAAGTGGGACGCGCCAAGTTTCAGATCTACTGCGCCGTCTGTCACGGCCAAGCCGCTGACGGCAACGGCATCATGAAGGTGCGCTCCGCCATCGAAGGCGACGCCGCCATCGTGACGATCGCCAGCCTCCAGTCGCCGATCATCCGCGCCTATCCTAACGGCCAGATTTACGACGTCATCACTAACGGAAAGAACACCATGATGGGTTACGGCGATAAGCTCTCCCCCGAGGAGCGCTGGGCCGTCGTCGCTTACGTGCGTGCCCTGCAACTCTCCCAGAACTGCCCGCCCGAACTCGTCCCCGCCGCCGTGAAGGCCCAAATCAAGTAATTCGCACATGAGCTCCTCTTCGCCTCACGCCCTGACCGCCCACTGGAAGAAATTCCTGGCCCTCGGCGTCGTCGCCTTGGCCGTCGTCTGGTACTTCGCCTGTGTTGGCGTGGCCCATCACGAGAACCGCCAAGCCCTTTCCATCCTCGTCGGCTCGATTTTCTGGATCTCGATCCTGATCGGCATGCTGTTGCTCACGATGATTACCCGGCTCTTCGACGCCGGCTGGGCTCCGCTCATCCGCCGCAACTGGGAACTCCTCATCATCGCTCTGCCGGTGGTCATCCTCCTTGGCGTGGTACCACTGGCCTTCAGTACCGACTTCCGTCATGCGCTCTGGGATTGGACGAACGCCGAACACCTCCTCCCAGGTGGACACGCCGTCGGCCATGACCCGATTCTCCAGGCGAAGAGCTGGTTCCTGAACGAGAAGTTCTTCCTGGTGCGTATCGCCCTCTACGTCTTGGTCTTCGGCGTGCTCGCCGTCCTCCTCCGCCGCTGGTCGTTCGCCCAGGATACCGATCGCACCGCCGGTCACACGCACCGTCTGCATGCCGTCTCCGCCGTGGGCATCCCGCTCTCGGCCGTGGCCCTCACGATGTTCGCCTTCGACTGCCTGATGGCCCTCTCGTACCACTGGTTCTCGACCATGTACGGCGTTTGGTTCTTCGCGCTCTCCATTCGCCTGGCCCTCGCGGTCACGGTGATTCTCACCTATAAGCTGTCTAACGGCGGATGGCTTGACGGCCTCCTCAACCAGGCCCACCGCCACGTGCTGGGCTGCCTCATGCTGGCCTTCACGGTCTTCTGGGCTTACATCAGCTTCTCGCAGTACTTCCTGATCTACACCGCGAACATCCCGGAAGAGACCTTCTGGTATAACATCCGCGAAATCGATGCCGCGACCGGCCTCAAGAGCGAGTGGTGGAGCGTCTCGATGTACCTCATCTTC
This sequence comes from Verrucomicrobiota bacterium, assembly GCA_037134475.1. Classification (GTDB taxonomy): domain Bacteria; phylum Verrucomicrobiota; class Verrucomicrobiia; order Opitutales; family UBA953; genus UBA953. The sequence goes on from JBAXMD010000048.1 coordinate 10,468, forward strand.
GGCTTCTTCCTCCTGCCGTTCCTGTCCCTGCTGTTCTACCGCACGAAGATCGTCGCCGGCCGTCTCCTGACGGTCGCCTGGATCATCGTCGTCGGCGGACTCGTGGATCTCTGGTTCAACGCGCTGCCTCGCCAAGTCTACGACAAGTCGACCCCGGAAGGCTTCGTCGTGACGCCTTTCCTCACGCCCTCCCTCTTCCTCGATCTGGCCGCGATCCTCGGCTTCGGTGGTATCGTCTTCGCGATTTATCTGCGTGGCGCCGCCAAGCACGAGACCATCCCCGTCCACGATCCCCGCATCCTCGAGTCCATCAACTATCATGAGTGAACAACCTTCCTC
>JBAXMD010000049.1:0-10641 GCA_037134475.1 Verrucomicrobiota bacterium
AGCTCGTCCACTTGCCGTCTTCCATCACCATGAGGATCAGCGAGCGGAAGTCCCAACCGATCGTCCAGAGCGGGTCCTTGGCGGGATCGGCGTTGCCGCCGAGGCCGCCGGGCCCAGTGACTTCGGTGAACTGGTTACGACGGATGAGCGACCAGTTGCCCTCGCCGTTGAATGAGCCCAAGCCGCCGCTGACGATCGTCGGATCGACGAGGGCCTTGGGGCTGCGTTCGCCGTTGTTGGCGAGGATGACCAGGCCTTGGCCGGAATAGAGTCCCTTGCCGTGGTAGCCTGACAGGGTCGAGGTGATCGTCGCGGGGCTGACCTCCGCGGTCTGGCCGGGCTTCGGCTTGTTCATGATTTCCTTGATGAGTCCTTTCACCGCCAGCGTACGGACATCGACCTCATAGAGGCCGTCCTCCATCGTTGCGTAATAAATCTTGTTCGCCGGGTCGGTCAGGTGGCGGGCGTTACCGGTCAGGCGACCCGGCATGAGTTTCGGCGGGATCACACGCACGTCTCGTTCGGCACCGATGAGGTAAGGGCCGATGATCAGCTGATTGGATTCCTTGTGGATCATGCGGTTCGCCGGCGTACCGCCGACGCTTTCGGGGCGGACGATTTGCTGTAGGTCAGGCGTGATCTCGTAGAGCTTGTCGCTCGAGCCGTACGGCAGGTGCGGGCCGTAGGTGATGACCCAGAGGCGGTCAGCCCACGACACGACGGCACCAGTGCCGCACTCGCCTTCGTTATTAAAATAGGCGAGCTCGGGATAGATGCCGGACCATTCTTGCGGAGCCGCGGCGGCGGAGAGCAAGGTCAGCGCGAGCGCGACGAGCGAGCGGAGGGAAGACGGGGACATCCCTGAACTTTTCCTGCTGGCCCGACGCTGGCAAGGTCAGGATAAGGTGCGCAGAAGAAAGACGAACATTAGCCAGCCCGCCAAAGCCATGGCGGGAACCCCGAGTAGGCGTAAGAGACTTTTGGACTGGGCCTGAGAAAGGAAGGCGAAGGCGAGGAGCGCGCCGCCCAGCGGCCCGAGCCAGCGATACGGTAATGCGAGCTGGAGGTTCATCGTCGGTACGACCGCGCAGGCCTGCGCAATCCAGGTCATCACATGAAGTAGTGCCGCCGCAAGGCCATTGATCCACGCCGCCGGCCACGCGAGCCAATCGCTGACGCTGCACGCGACCGAAGCCATCCCGAGCATCAGCGGAATCTCCGAGAGCGGCACGAGCACGAGGTTCACGAAGACGCCACCCCAGCTCGCTGAGCCAAAGAGCCCGAGCGTCAGCGGCGTGCCCGCAAACGTGGCTGCAAGTGAAACACACAGGCCGCCGAGCAGGAACTTCCGCACCCGCCACCGAAGTTTCTGCATCGGAGTCTGCGCTGCCGCCGGCGTCAGGCGTTCTTCTTCCGTCGGTCGCGCGCCGAGGTTCGCCGCCGGTCCGCCGGCCGCGATGATCCCGAGCACCGCCGCATAGCTCAGCTGGAAGCCGGCATCCGTGCAGGCTTCGGGCGTGAGGATGAGGGTGACGGCGCAGGCGAGCGCGAGCGATTGCAGTGCGGGCGTGTCCCGTTCGCTCGCGCGGCCACCCCAGAGAAACGCCGCCATGATCCAAGCGCGGACCGACGAGGGCGAAGCGCCGGTCACCTGTACGTAGAGCCAGAGCAGGCCGAGGACGACCACGCCCGACGGAAGTTCCGGGAGGCGCGCCCGCTTGGCCAGCCAGAGTAAGGCCGCGGCCATACCAGCGATATGCAGCCCGCTGATGGCGAAGAGATGCAGCGTGCCCGTCGTCATGAAAGCTTCCTTGGCGTCGGCCGGTAGCAGTGCCGTCCGACCCAGCATGGTCGCGGCCAGCATCGCGCCGCCGTCCGGATCTTCCCAAGGCAGGGCGCGCAACCATGTTTCCAGCCGCGATAGCTGCGCCTGTCGCCAGAGCGCGAAGCGCGAGGGCGGCGCGAGTTCGCCGAGTACGCGGCCGCCGCGTAGCTTGAGCGTCGCGCCTTGCGAGCGCAGCCAGGCGTCGTAGCCATCCGCTGCGATGGGAATCGGCGTCAGTCCACCGGACATCATCAGTTCGACGCCTTCGGCCGGACAGGCTCCGTGTGCCGAGAGCGCGACGCGTCGTCGAAAATATCCGCCGTCACGGTCCGTGATCCAGCCGAGCCCGGTCCAGCCGTCGCCTTCTTTGCGTGGAGTGGCGCGTTCGACGAGGATCGGCAGTTCGACGAACGGACGGCGGACGGCGATGGGTCCTTGCGGCGGGAGCTTCAACTGGTGCCAGGCCGCGCCGATGGACGTACCCGCGATTACGATCGCGAGTCCGGCGATGATCGCCTGGCGTCGGCTGAACCAACCGACTGCACCCGCGAGCGTGCCGACGAGTAGCCAGGGGCCGGGGGAAACTCCTGCGACTGCATCGATGGAGCAGCCCAGCAGGAGGGGGAGGGCGAGCCACAGCGCCGGACAGTGTCCGAAGCGGTCGGGGGTCAGGGAGTCTTGCTCCAGGGGGTCGGGCCTTGCCATGCGCGGAGGCCTTGGCCTCCGACTGACAGGGACCGGACCTCCGCGGCGAGCGAAGTCCAGGCGGGGTGCTTGGCGAGGACGGGGTCCTGAAGGAGATTTCCTAGGGGGATCACGACAAAACCACGGGAAGACCACCTAGGGTGGGGGAGGGTGACCGTCGGGCTGTCCCACGCGCCCCCTTCATAGAAGAGCAGGTCGATGTCCAAGGTCCGGGGGCCGTTACGGAGGGCGGTTCGTTCGCGGCCGAGCTGGCGCTCGATTTCGAGGGTCTTAGCCAGTAATTCGTCGGGATTTAAATTGCAAGTAATTGCTAGACAGAGGTTTAAAAAGTTTGGCTGGTCGGCATACCCTACCGGATCCGAGTCCACAGCCTCGGAAATGGCTAAAACCTGGGTTTCCGGCAGGTCGCGGAGACAGCTAATGGCTTGTGCGATAATATCGGCCCGGTCGCCGAGGTTGCTGCCTAGGCCGAGGATATGGTGTGTGGGGCTACCCTTCACACCCGCTCACGGCGAATCTTCACCGAAATGGCGTCGAACTCGGCGGCCACCGGAGCGAAGGGTTTATTGACCTCGACCGTGACAGCCTTGACCACGTCGAAAGTGCCCAGAATACGCGCGGCAATCTGCTGGGCCAAGGTCTCGATCAGGTAGACTGGCTTGCCCGTCAGCTGAGCTTCGACCGTTCTGATGACATCGGCGTAATTGACGGTCAGTTTCAGATCGTCGGCGGCGGCCGCCGGGCGGGTGTCAATCTCGAGGTCGACCGAGACGGTAAACCGCTGTCCTAGGCGTTTCTCCTCGGGCAGGGCGCCGTGATGCCCGAAGGACTTGATGCCAGCTATCCTGATGATGTCCACGCCCCGATGAATGCCCGCCCGGGACGACCCTGCAAGCGCCTTCCCGTGGCGCGCCCGCAATTGTTAGAAGTCCCCACTTGACCAACCTTCCGACGGTCGCTGACAGTCCGCGGAACACTATGCCTAAGAGGACCGATATCCGCTCAATCCTCATCATCGGCTCGGGACCGATCATCATCGGCCAAGCCTGCGAATTCGATTATTCTGGTACCCAGGCCTGCAAGGCCCTCCGCGAAGAAGGCTACCGCGTCATCTTGGTGAATTCCAACCCGGCCACGATCATGACGGACCCGGAGACGGCGGACGTCACCTACGTGGAACCCCTCACGGTCGAATCCGTGGAACGCATCATCGCCAAGGAGAAGCCCGACGCGCTCCTCCCGACGCTCGGCGGCCAGACGGCGCTCAATCTTTCCCTTAAGCTCGCGCGCACCGGCGTGCTCAAGAAGTACGGCGTCGAACTCATCGGTGCGAAGGAAGACGCGATCGAGCGCGGCGAAGACCGCGAGATCTTCAAGAAGCTGATGCTCGAGATCGGCCTCGATGTCCCGCGCTCCCGCGTCGTGAAGACCCTCGAGGCCGCGCGCGACACCATCGCCCTCATCGGTGGAGAGTTCCCGGTCATCATCCGTCCTTCCTATACGCTCGGCGGTACCGGCGGCGGCATCGCCTACAACAAGGAAGAATTCGAGCGCATGGCGCAGGCCGGCCTCGACGCCTCGCCCGTCCATGAGGTCCTCATCGAGGAATGCCTCCTGGGCTGGAAGGAATACGAGATGGAAGTGATGCGCGACCATAAGGACCAGTGCGTCATCATCTGCTCGATCGAGAACTTCGACCCGATGGGCGTCCACACGGGCGACTCCATCACCGTCGCCCCCGCGCTCACGCTGACCGACAAGGAATACCAGCTGATGCGCGACGCCTCGTTCGCCGTCATCCGCGCCGTCGGCGTCGAGACCGGCGGTTCGAACATCCAGTTCTCCGTCAACCCGGCCAACGGCCGCATGATCGTCATCGAGATGAACCCGCGCGTGTCGCGTTCGTCCGCCCTCGCCTCCAAGGCCACCGGCTTCCCGATCGCGAAGATCGCCGCCAAGCTCGCCGTGGGCTACTCGCTCGACGAGCTGCAGAACGATATCACGAAGTCCACGCCGGCCTGCTTTGAGCCGACCATCGACTACGTCGTGACGAAGATCCCGCGCTTCACGTTCGAGAAGTTCGTCGGCGCCGACACCACCCTCACCTCCGCGATGAAGTCCGTCGGCGAGGCGATGGCCATCGGCCGCACGTTCAAGGAATCCTTCCAGAAGGCCCTCCGCTCCCTCGAGATCGGCGCCTGGGGCTTCGGCTGCGGCGGTAAGTTCGGCGACTCCGCCTTCACCGACCTCACTGAGATCCGCGCGCGCCTCGCCCGCCCGAATCCCGAACGTCCGTTCTTCGTCCGCTACGCGATGCTCGCGGGCCTGACCGAGAAGGAGATCTTCGACCTGTCCAAGATCGACCCGTGGTTCCTGCGCCAGCTGCGCGGCATCGTCGACCTCGAGCTGGCCCTCAAGGCCGCCGGTAAGTCCGTCAGCACCGACCTGCTTCGCCAGGCCAAGGAAGCCGGCTTCGCCGATCGCCAGATCGCCCACGCGACTGGTATCGCGCCTGCCACCGTCTACTCGCAGCGTAACGCCGCCGGCATCAAGACGGTCTTCCGCCTCGTCGACACCTGCGCCGCGGAGTTCGAATCTTTCACGCCTTATTTCTACTCTTCCTACGGCGACGAGTCCGAGGTCCGTCCGTCCGCCAAGAAGAAGGTGATGATCCTCGGTGGCGGCCCGAACCGCATCGGGCAGGGCATCGAGTTCGACTACTGCTGCGTCCACGCCTCCTACGCGCTCCGCGCCGCGGGCTATGAGACGGTGATGGTGAACTCCAATCCCGAGACGGTCTCGACCGATTACGACACTTCCGACCGCCTCTACTTCGAGCCGCTCACGCTCGAAGACATCCTTGAGATCTACCGGACCGAGCAGTGCATCGGCGCGATCGTCCAGTTCGGTGGCCAGACCCCGCTCAACCTCGCCGCGGACCTCGAAGCCAACGGCGTCACGGTCGTCGGCACCACGCCTGCCAGCATCGCGCTCGCCGAGGATCGCCAGCAGTTCAAGGACATCCTCATCGAGCTCGGTATCCGGCAGCCGGTCAACAAGACCGCCCTCTCCGCCGAAGAAGCCTACCAGGCCGCCGAAGAGATTGGGTTCCCCGTCCTCCTCCGTCCGTCCTTCGTCCTCGGTGGTCGCGGTATGTTCATCGTCTACGGCATGGATGAGTTGAAGTCCGTCGTCCGCGAGGCCTTCGACGTCGCGCCCGGCAAGCCGGTGCTGCTCGACAAGTTCCTGGAAGACGCGATCGAACTCGACGTCGATGCCATCTCCGATGGCGAGACCACCGTCATCGGCGGCATGCTCGAGCATATCGAACACGCGGGCGTGCACTCCGGCGACGCCGGCATGGTGCTGCCCCCGCACTCGCTCTCGACGGAACTCGTCGACGAAGTCCGTCGCATCACCCATTCCCTCGCCAAACGCCTCAAGGTGATCGGCCTGATGAACATCCAGTTCGCGATCAAGGACGGCATCGTGTTCATGCTCGAGGTCAACCCGCGCGCCTCGCGCACGATCCCGTTTGTGTCGAAGGCCATCGGTGTGCCGCTGGCGAAGCTCGCCTCGCTCTGCATGCTCGGCGCCAAGCTCAAGGACCTCGGCTTCACCCGCGAGATCCGTCCGCCTTATTGGTCCGTCAAGGAATCCGTCTTCCCGTTCAGCCGCTTCCCCGGCGCCCCCGTCGCGCTCTCGCCCGAGATGCGTTCCACCGGCGAAGTCATGGGTTGCGATGACGATCTCGGCATGGCCTACGCCAAGGCGCAGATGGCCGCGCAGCCTGCGCTCCCGGTCGCCGGCAACGCCTTCCTCTCCGTCAAGGACCGCGACAAGGACGGCGCCGTCGCCGTCGCCCGCGACCTGGCCTCGCTCGGCTTCAACATCTACTCCACCAGCGGCACCGCCGCGGCCATCGAGGCCGCCGGCGTCAAGGTCATCAAGCTGGGCAAGATCTCCGAAGGCGCCCGCCCCAACGCGCTCGACCTCCTGAAGAACGGCCAGCTGCAGATGATCGTGAACACCGCCGCCGGCATGCTCCCGCGCAAGGACGAGAACGCGATGCGTTCCGAAGCCGTGCTGCGTGGCGTGTACATGGCCTCCACGATGAACGCCGCCCGCGCGGCCGTCCTGGGTATCCGCTCCCTGCGCGATCACCCTCTCACGGTCAGTTCTTTGCAGGAGCACGCAAAGGTGCTTCCCCCGAAGGCCTGATTCGGCTACGAAACCCTTTCCCATGAAATACCCCGTCCTCGCCGCGCTGGCCGTCGCCGTCGCGTCTCTCCATGCCGCCGATGAGGCGAAGCCCGCCACCGCCGTTCCTGCTTCTGCTAAAGTCGCCGAAGCTCCCACTCCTCCCCCCGCAAAAATCGTGAAACCGCTCACCCCCGATCAGGTCAAACAGGCCTGGACCATGCTTGGCTTCTCCATCGCCAGCCAGTCCCCCATGCCCCAAGTGAACTCGCAGCTCGAGCTCAACGACGAGGAGATCGAACTCTTCCTCGCCGGCGTGCGCCAGGCGATGCGTGGCGACAAGCCGAAGTTCAACCCCGCCGAACTCGGCGAAGGCGCCGACGCGATGTTCCAGGAGCGCGTCAACGCCAAGGCCGGCAAGTGGGGCAAGCAGAACGACGAGTTCCTCGCCAAGGTCGACGCCGACAAGTCGGTGACGAAGACCGCCTCTGGTCTCCGTTATAAGATTCTCGCTCCCGGTTCCGACGTGAAGCCGACCGCCGCTTCGACCGTGAAGTGCCGCTACGAAGGCAAGCTCGTCGACGGTAAGGTTTTCGACTCCACCAAGACCCGCAACAACGAGCCGACCGAATTCCCGCTCAGCGGCGTGATCCCGGCTTGGACCGAAGGCGTCCAGCTCATCGGTGTCGGCGGCAAGATCGTCCTCTATTGTCCGGCCGCTATCGCTTACGGCGAGCAGGGTCAGGGACCGATTCCCGCCAAGTCCGTCCTCGAGTTCGAGGTCGAGCTCGTCGAGATCTCGAAGGCCAAGTAAGGGCTGATTCCAGTCCTTAACTCGCGGCGCATCGAAAGGTGCGCCGCTTTGCTTTACACTGGGAACAAACTCGCCTCTATGAGGTACTTATCCTCATTCATGCGTCTTGTCCTCACCATGGCATTTCTGGCGGCGGCGTCCCTTCGTGGAGCCGAGCTGGGCGTGCCTGCGTCGGCGGTCGCCACCTCGGCTCCGGCCGGCCCCCTTTCCCTGGAGAAGGCCATCGACCGGACCTTGCTCTTCAATCTCGGCCTGACGGTCACCCGCCTGGACGCCCTCCGCTCCCTGGATGCGGTCGATGTCTCGGAGGCCGTCTTCGATCCAAACGTCTCCTGGACTAACCGCCTGAATGGCTCCCATCTTTACTCCGACATCTCGGGCGGACTTCCCGCCACCCGCTGGCATGACTCCGACGTGGCGCTGAGCCAGAAATTCACCTGGGGCGGTACGCTCGCGGTCGGCGCCAACCTGACCCGCACCTGGGGTGATTCCAGCAATCTCTCCACGGCCTCTAAATACGACCTCGGCACCAACGTCGCTTACACTCAGCCGCTGCTCGCCGGTGGCTGGCGTGCGGTAAATCTCACCGCGCTGATCTCGGCCCGGCAGACGGCGTACCGGAGTCGGCTCTCCCTGCGCGCGGCCTCGCTCGACCTCATCCGCGATGCCGAAGTCGCCTATTGGTCTCTCGCCGGTGCCCGCACGTTGGTCTCCTTGCGCGAGACGAGCCTGCGCTCGGCGGAATCGCTCCTCGCTCAGATCCGCGCCAAGCGCTCGCTCGGCGACGCGACGGTGCTCGAAGAACTGCAGGCCGAGGCCGACGTCTCTAGCCAGCGCGTCTCCGTCCTCAACGCCCGCCAGTCCCTTGACAGCGCGGAGATGAGCCTGCGACGTCTCCTCGGCCAAGGCGATGCCGCTGCGGTCGAGCAGGCCCTGCTCGTCGACGACATGCCGACGTCCGCCGTCCCCGCTCCGCAGGTTTTCTCCTCGTGGATCCGTACGGTCGCCGATTTCGATTTTGGCACGGCCATCCAGCTTTCCAATATCGTGCAGGCCGAAGCCGGCGTCGCCCAGGCCGAGCAGAACGACCACCCGAGCCTCAACCTTTCCGTGGGTGGCTCCCGCTTCGGCAATCCTGGCAACGGCGTCTCGGGCGGCTACGACGCCTATCGCCAGCAGGCCGGCTGGAATAACTACGCCGAACTCCGCCTGAGCTTCCCGTTGGGTTTCCGTGAGTCCGAGGCAAACCTTCGCTCCGCTTATCGTGCCCGCCGTCAGGCCGAACTCCGCCTCGCCGACGCCCGCCAGAGCCTCGTCTTCGGGGCCCGTGCTTCCTGGCGCGAGCTTGAAGCCGCCCGTGCCCGCGTCGACGCCGCCACGTCCTCCCTCGAACTTCAGCGCAAGTCCTACGAAGGCGAACGCGCCCGCTATGACGCCGGCCAGTCCGATGTTCTCCGCGTGCTCCAGGCGCAGGCCGCCCTCGATTCCGCCCAGCTCAACTGGGTTCAGTCCCACCTCGACGCCCGAGCGGCCGATGCGAAGGTCGCCCGTCTCGACGGCTCGATTCTCCCCCGCCACGGCTTCACGATGGACGCCGTCGAGCAGAAGATCGGCGCCGGCCTCGGCTCCGAAGACCCGCTTCCCCCTCTGACCGTCACCCCATGAAGTTTCTCAAGCCCCTCGTCATCCTCGCTGTCATCGGCGGACTCATCTTCGCCTTCTGGCCTAAGAAGAAGGGCGGCGGTCTCCAGCCGCTGGCTCCGGCCTTCGAAGCCAAGGCCGAGAAGCGAGATATTCGCGAGACCATCGAGTCTGCGGGTTTTGTCCGTGCGGTGATCTTCAGCAGCATCCGCGCGGAAGTCAGCGGCAAGCTCCAAAAACTCTATGTCCAGACCGGCGACATGGTGAAGAAGGATCAGATCCTCGTCGAACTCGACCCCATCCTCGCGAAAGCCGATGAAGACGAGGCCGGCCGCACCCTGCAGCTGCAGAAGTTCACGCTAGAGAAAGTCGCTCGCGACCTCCGTCGTTCCGAGGCGCTGCGTGCCAAGGGCTTCGTGTCCGAGCGCGAGATGCTAGACGCCAAGACGGCCTACGAGGTCGCCAAACTCCAGAGCGAGATCGCCCAGTCCCGCCTCGACAAGGCCTCCGAGAACGTCCGCAAGACGGTCATCCGCGCCCCGCACGATGGCCAGGTCTCCGACTGTACGATCCTTGAGGGCCAGATCGTCATCGGCGCCCAGTCGATCAACAGCGGCACGCTGATCATGACGGTGTCCGACACCTCGATTCTCCGCGTCGACGTCAACCTCAACGAGTTCGCCGCCACGCGCGTCGAGATTGGCAAGGACGCGATGGTGACCTTCGATTCCATCCCCAGCCTGCGCAAGCCTGGCAAGATCACCTTCATGACCCCGTTTGGCACCGCCGACCTTAAGGTCCCGGACCTGCGCGTCTTCCCGACGCAGGTCTCTTTCCCAGCCGGTGACGGCGTGCGCCCCGGTATCAGCGCCAACGTCACCGTGACCGTTGACAGCGTCAAGGGCTGCGTCGCCGTACCGGTCTCGGCCGTGTTCATCGACGGCGCCGATCGTCTCGTCTACGTGCGCACCGCCGATGGCGAGTGGGATGCGCATAAGGTGAAACTGGGCCTCAGCGATGCGGGTTGGTCCCAGATCAAGGAAGGTGTCGCACCGGGCGATATCGTCAGCCTCGTCCGTCCCGCTACCGTACGCTGAGATGCCTGCGCTCATCGCCATCCGCGGCCTGCGTAAGGCCTACGTCATGGGCGACGAGACCGTCCATGCGCTCGCGGGCGTCGACCTCGATTTCCAGAAGGGCGAGTTCGTTGCAATCCTCGGGCCATCCGGCTCAGGTAAGTCGACCCTGATGCATATCCTGGGCTTCATGGATACGCCGACCGAAGGCAGCATCGTGTTCGATGGCCAAGAGGTGGCCAAGCTCGCCCCTGACCTGCGTGCTTGGTACCGCTCCAACCGCGTCGGCTTCGTCTTCCAGTCTTTCAATCTGCTTCCCCGCCTCACGGTCCTCGAGAACGTCGCCTTGCCGCTGCTCTATCGTGAGAACTCCGACCCGG
>JBAXMD010000050.1:0-10543 GCA_037134475.1 Verrucomicrobiota bacterium
CGTCTGTTCGAGGCGCGTGAGGTGGTCGTTTTGAGCGTTGCGGGACATGCTGAAGAAAGCGGTTGGCGGTTAGCGGTTGGCGGTTGGGAAAGTGAAGGTGGAAGCGGTTGGCGGTTGGGATGACAGTGGGACTAGAGGGACGGAGGGTGGTTGGATTTTGGAGGTTTTCCTATCCGCCAACCGCTAACCGCTAGCCGCCCAGTCCTTTCTTCGTGCGCGTATGCAGGCCGCATTCCTTCTTGTCGAAGCCAGGCCAGCGGCCGCCGCGTTCGTCGCCGCCGGAGGTGGGCAGGGTGCAGGGGAAGCAACCGATGGAGCGGTAACCGCGGTCGTGCAGGACGTTGTGAGGCAGTCCGTGCTCCTTGAGGTAGGCCCAGACCTGGTCGCGACTCCAGTCGACAAGCGGGTTGAGCTTCCAGACATCGGAGTTGTCGGGACGGGCGGCCAGCGAGAGGAGGGGCGTCAAGGAACGCTCGGCGCTCTGGTCGCGGCGCATGCCGGTGATCCAGAGATCGAGGTCGAAGAGTTTCTTGCCGAGCGAGTCGACTTTGCGGAGTTCGCAGCACTTCTCGGGGTCGCGCTTCCAGAGTTCAGCGCCGTATTGGGCGGCCTGCTGTTCGACTGTCTGTGCCGGGAGCACTTCCTCGACCTTGATGCCGAGGTGGGCTTCGAGCTTCGCCTTGAACTCAAGCGTCTCGGGGAAGAGCAGGCCGGTATTGAGCGTGAAAGCTTGGAGCGGAATGCCGGCGGTCTTGGCGAGGTGGAGAATGACGATGCCGGCGGGCTGGAAGCTCGTACCAATGCCGGCGCGGGCGCCGAAGGTCTCGTAGGCCCAGCGCAGACGGTCCACCGGCGCCAGCGTCGAGAGACGGGCGTCGAGATCCGGGATGCGGTCTGGGTTGAGGTCGGCCATCGACTGACTTAGGCGGCGGGAGCGGCGGGCCAGACGGCGGCCTGGTCGACCCAATCACCGAAGGCCTGGCCGGTTGTGCGTTCCTTGGCGTACTGCTTGAACAGTTCGCCGATGAGCACCGGAATTTCGTCGGCGAGCGCGGCTTCCTTCCAGAGGCGAGCGAGGCGGGTGCCTTCGCGGTTGCCGCCGAGCATGATGTTGTACTTGCCCGGGGCTTTGCCCACGAGGCCGATCTCGGCATTGTAAGGACGGGCGCAACCGTTGGGGCAGCCGGTCATGCGCACGACGAGTTCTTCGTTGGCGATGCCCGCGGCGGCCTGGCCTTCTTCGAGTTTCGCGAGGAACTTCGGGAAGACGCGTTCGGATTCGGCGAGGGCGAGACCGCAGGTCGGGAGAGCCGGGCAGGCCATGCCGCGTCCTTTGATCAGGCCTGGGTTGAAGACGATGGCGCAACCGTGGTCATGCAGCACCTTCTCGATGGCGGCCTTGTCGGCATCCTTGATGTCGGAGAGGATGAGGTTCTGCGTGGCCGTGAGGCGGAAGGTCGGGGCGAATTTCTCGGCGATCGTGCGGAGGGCAGTCTTCAGCTTATAGCTGTCGGCGTCCTTGACACGACCGGTCTCGACGAAGAGGCCGAGGAACCAGTTGCCATCGAGCTGCTTGAACCAGCCGAAGGCGTCGCCTTGACCGCGGAAGAGGAAGGGCTTGGCCGCCGGGAGCGGGGCGCCGAGGCGCTTGCCGAGTTCGGCGCGGAACCATTCGACGCCCTTTTCCTGCAGGACGTACTTGATGCGGGCGTGCTTGCGGTCGGTGCGATCACCCCAATCGCGGTGGATGGCGACGACGGCGGAGCCGACTTCGACGACCTGTTCGCGGGTGATGAAGCCGATGACGTCGGCGAGGCGAGGGTAGGTGGCTTTGTTGCCGTGGGAGGTGCCGAGGCCGCCGCCGACAAGCAGGTTGTAGCCGATGAGCTTGCCGTTCTCGACGATGGCCACGTAGCCCATGTCGTTGGTGAAGATGTCGGTGTCGTTGTTCGGAGGGATGGCGAAGCCGGTCTTGAACTTACGCGGCAGGTAGGTCTTGCCGTAGAGCGCATCCGCAGGCGCACCGGATTCGTCCGTGTCGGCGGGCGGGGGCATGTACGGATTAGCCTGGTCGACGGAAGTGCGGGCCTTGGAGACCTTGTCGCCGAGACCGAGGTCGACCTGCACGCCGTCCACCCAGATGGAATGATAGGCCGTAGTGGTCGGGAGGAGGGCGCGGGTGATGGCGAAAGCATCTTCGTCGACCTGCACGGCGACATGGTCGACGGGCGGATTGGACGGAGCGGTCACGTTACGGTTCACGTCGCCGCAGGTGGCGAGGGTGGAGGAGAGGGCGTCGTTGATCGACTTGATCAGCGGGCCGATGCCTTGCTGCAACACGCCGTGGAACTGGAAAGTCTGGCGCGAAGTGATGCGGAGGGTACCGTTGGCGAAGCGGCCGGAGAGCTCGTCGTAGACGATGTACTGGGAGGCTGGGACGATGCCGCCGGTCTGGCGCGTGCGCACCATGACGGAGTACTCTTTGCCCGTCTTGCGCTTGTCGCGGTCATCCTGCTGGTAGATGCCGTGGAACTTGATGAACTGCTCGTCATCCCCGGTGAAGCGGTCGGCTGCGGGGTTGGCGAGGGTTTCGCGAATATTGCCCGAAAGGTCGGGTTTATCCGCCTTCATCAGTTCGTTCTTAGCGAGGGGCTTGCCGGAGATAGGGTCCATGATTTAATACTTGATAAGATGAGTTAGGATTACATAAATAGGGGTCAAGTTTAAATAAATGGTAAATTGTGACATCGGCCGGGTGGCCTTCGTCGGTGCAGGACCCGGAGCCCCGGACCTGATCACCGTGAGGGGACTACGTCTGCTCAAGCAGGCGGATGTCGTCATCCATGATGCCCTACCAGGGGATGCCCTTTTGGAAGAGATTCCGGCGACGACCAAGATCGTGCCGGTCGGCAAGCGCTGCGGTGTCCACTCGATGACCCAGGACGAGATCAACGCCGTGATCGTGCGTGAAGCCCGACAGGGTGGTCTCATCGTCCGCCTCAAAGGTGGCGACCCTGGTATCTTCGGCCGTCTCGGCGAAGAGATGGACCATCTCGCCGCCCATGGCATTCCTTTTGAAGTCGTGCCGGGTATCACCGCCGCGACCGCTGCCGGCGCGGATGCCGCGTTCCCGCTGACGCATCGCGGCAAGGCCGCCTCCGTCACGTTCCTCACTGGCCATTGCGCCGATGGAACCGACCAAAACTGGAAGGCGCACATCGAGACGGGCGCTACGCTCTGTCTGTACATGGGCGCGAAAGCGCTGCCTTCCGTCGCCGTGAAGCTCATCGCCGCGGGCGCGCAGGCCGATCTGCCGATTCGTCTGCTCTCCAAAGTTTCTCAGGATGGCACGTCGGACGTGCTCACGACACTGAACGACCTCGCTTCAGGCAAGGTCGACGTCTCCGTACTGCCCACGCCGCTGATCGCCGTCGTCGGCGCCGTCGTCGCTCCGCCTCGTCATGCCGGCCTGATGGGACGCATCGCGGCGTTCGCCTGAGTTCAGAGCCGTTCAGCGACGGAGCAGCCACCAGCGGATGGCTCCTAGGCACCATCCGGCCAGCGTGAGGGCCAAGAGCCACATGCCGACCTTGACCCATTTCGGCGTGTGGCCGGATAGCTTGCTTACGTAAGGCAGGCCGGAACGCTTCGCGATCAGCTGGCTCATGCGCGGGTGCGTGGCGAGGAGCGGACTCAGGCGCACGTGGGTACCGAGCTTGGCATGTTTCTCAGCGATCGTCACGACGTCACCGTCGGGACCGGCGTGACGGCCTGGCAGGAGGAAAAGCATGAGCACGATTACGTCGCCTTGGGCTTGCTCTAACGCTGTGGCCAGGAGCGGCTCGTTGAAGGCATATTCGGATCCCTCGCGGCGTTCCATCGAGCAGGCGATGAGTCGGGAGGACGGAATATCCAGTTCGCTCGAGAGGTCGCGGGCCAACGCATCGCGCACATGGGTCACTTCGATGATGGGCGAGCCATGGTCGCAGAGCAGGATGGTGTCTTTCTCCGTGTCGCCTTGGGTGTTGCGGAGATGGTCGATGAGGATTTCGAGGAGCTCCGCGCCGTCGTCGCCAAAGAGCGTGGGTCGCACCGTCAGCTTCATCGCGCCGGGCTGGGCGTCGGTGAAGACTTTGGGGAGATACTCCGTGATCGCGCGGCTGGGTCCGATGAAGAGCGGGAGTACGACCAGTTCGTCGATGCCTTCGAGTTTGGCCTGTTGGACGGCTTGTTCGAAGATGACCGCCGGCATGCCGCCGAGGAGGGCAGGGTCGATCTTGGTCGAGTGCATCGTCGAGACCGGCCGGACTTCCTGGCCGATCAGCTTACCGACTTCCTGGGCCAGCCCGCGCAGGGCTAAGGTGGCCGTGGGTTCATAAGAACCATTGTCGACAAGGAGGATACGGGTGCCGGCCATGGGGGGTAAGTGAGGTATAAACTTCATATTGGCAACGCCGGGTTGGCTGATTGTGGGTTGCCTCGTTCCAGCGGCGGAGTTTCCTTGAGGGATGCCCCGCCGTTTCCTCGCCGTCGTCGCTCTCTGTCTGAGCGTCCTCTCCCTTTCCGCCGCCGATGTCTGGCTGACCGACCTCGATGAAGGCATGAAGGTCGCCAAGGCCGAGAAGAAGGCGATCCTCGTCGACTTCACCGGCAGCGACTGGTGCGGCTGGTGCATCCGCCTGAAGAAGGAAGTCTTCGACCAAAAGGAGTTCGCCGCGGCCACCAAGGATTTCGTCCTCGTCGAACTCGACTACCCTCAGAAGAAGAAGCAGAGCGCCGAGGTGAAGGCCAAGAACAAGGCCCTCTCCGAGAAGTTCGCGATCGAAGGCTTCCCGACGATCATGCTGCTTGACGCCGAAGGCGCGCCTTTCGCCCAGACTGGCTACCAGGACGGCGGTCCGGTCAAGTATCTCGCCCATCTCGCCGAACTGCTCAAAGCCAATACGACCGAAGGTAAGGCCAAGTTTGCCCAGACTAAGAAGGATGAAGGCCTCGTGCGCGGCTATGGTCAAGAGCTCGAGATGATCATCACGCCTCACCTTGAGAAGAAGGATCTCGCCGCCGCGGAGGCCGCGATCGCCAAGTTCCTCAAGGACAAGGCTGTCACCGGCGCCGCCAAGGTGACCCTTGCCATCAACGCCCGCGTGGGCAGCGTCCAGGCCTGCAAGCCCGGCGACCAAGCCGCCGTGCTCAAGGTACTGGATGAGGTCATCGCGGATAATCCCGCCGATCTTACCGGCGAACTGAAGCAGTTCCGCTCCCAGGTCGCCGCCGCCCAAGCCGCCGACAAGGACAAGAAGTAATCTCATGAAGAAGCTCATCCTCACCCTGATGCTGCTCGCGACCGTCACGGCGCGCGCCGAACTCACCTGGCTGACCGACCTCGACGAGGCTAAGAAGGTCGCCGCCAAGGAAAACAAGAAGATCCTCGTCGACTTCACCGGCAGCGACTGGTGCGGGTACTGCATCATGCTGCACAAGGAAGTCTTCGCGACCGAGTCGTTCGAGAAATTCGCCAAGGACTACGTCCTCGTGGAACTTGATTTCCCGAAGAAGAAGGAACTGCCTGCCGCTGAGAAGGCTAAAAATCAGGCCGCCTCCAAGAAGTTCGGCATCAATGGATTCCCCTCGGTGATCATCCTCTCCGCTGCTGGCAAAGAGCTTAACCGTCAGTCCGGCTATGGCCCAGGTACCGGGCCCGAAGCCTACCTCGCCAAATTCACCGATGCTGGTAAGAAGGGCAAACCCGCCACTCCCGCCAAGAAATAAGATGCGCGTCATCGTCTCCCTTCTTGCTGTAAGCGCCGCCCTCACCGCTGTCGCCGCCGAGCCTGTCTGGCTTACCGACCTCGATGCCGCCAAGGCCCAAGCCGTGAAGGAGAACAAGCCTGTGCTCGTCGACTTCACCGGCAGCGACTGGTGCCCGCCCTGCAAGGCGCTTCATAAGAATGTCTTCGAGTCCGCCGAGTTCGCCGCGGTCGCACCCAAGTACGTACTCGTCGAACTGGATTTTCCACGCAAGACGCCGCAGGCTCCTGAACTGAAGGCCAAGAACGCCGCGCTCTCGAAGCAGTTCGGTATCTCTGGTTTCCCGACCGTGTTGCTGATCGACGCCAAGTCTGGCGACGTGTTCGGCAAGACTGTCGGCTTCGGTGGCCAGACCGCCAAGGAATACCTCGAAAAGCTGGCCTCGTTTAAGAACACCCCTGAAGGCAAGACGGCCCTCGAACAGGAACAGAAATCCGCGGTCGACCGTTCGGCCAAGAGCCGCGTGCTCGGCCAGAAGATCAATGAAGCCATCGCGGCCAAGGACTTTAAGGCCGCGGAGGCCGCGCTGGACGAGATGTTTGCCGATGTCACCGGACCGCGTAAAGCGGTGATGCCTTTCAATAAGGGCCGCATCCTGCTCATGATCGACCCGACGGCCAAGGAGCAGGCGCTCAAGTATGTCGACGAAGCCCTCGCCCTGACGGCGGGCGACGAGACCTTGGCCAAGCCTTTCCAGGCCTTTCGCGAGAAAATCGTCTCCGGTGCGACCGGCGCACCGGGCTCCGCCCCCAAGGGCGCTGCGCCCAAGGCGGCGGCCGACGCGAAGAAGGGCGCGTAAACCTTCAGCTCAGCAGCTGGTTTAAAGGCGTCGTGAGGACTTCCTCCGGCGTCTTTCCTTTTTGGCGGAGCACGTGGATGGAAAGTCCGGCGGTACGCTTGGCCAGTCGCTTACCGTCGGCGTCGACGATCAGCGGCGCGTGCGCCCAGGTGGGCGGTGTCCAGCCGAGCGCACGATATATTAAAATCTGACGAGCCGTCGAAAGCAGGAGGTCGGCACCGCGCACGACTTCGGTGATCCCCATGGCATGGTCGTCGGCGACGACGGCGAGTTCGTAGGCCGGAAAGCCGTCCTTACGCCACACGAGGAAGTCGCCGAAGTCGCGTCCGGCGACGAAGGCCTGCGGGCCTTGGAGTGCGTCGACGAAGGCGATCGTCTCGCCATCCGGTACGCGGAAGCGCCAGTTGGTCGGGCCGGGTTCGCGCGCATCGCGACCGGTGCCGAGGGGCGGACGGAGGGACGGCGGGAAGATCGGCTCGGCGTCGTCCTCGGCGTGCGGGGCCGTCAGGCTGCGTTCTACGTCCTTACGGGACTTGTCGCAGGGGGTGAGGACGCTGGCGGCTTGGAGCTTCTGCCAGACCTCACGGAACCAAGGGAGACGCTGCGACTGGACGTAAGAAGCATGGGGGCCGCCGACGTCAGGGCCCTCCGTCCACTTCAGGCCGAGCCAGCGGAGGTCTTCGATCGCCGCGGCGGCGAACTCTGGGCGGCAGCGTCCCGTATCGAGGTCTTCGGTGCGGTAGACCAGCGTCCCGCCCGCGGCGCGTTGGGCGGCGAGGGCGAAGGTGCGGGCGTGCCCGACGTGCAGGTAGCCAGTAGGGGTCGGGGCTAGCCGTCCGCGGGTCATCAGAGCGGATTACCCGTGGCGATGAATTCCCACTTCACGCCGAACTCCGCGGCCACCGCGGCGGCGAGGGCCTTCACGCCCCAGGTCTCGGTGGCGTAGTGTCCGCAGGGATAAAGATTCCATCCTTGCTCGTGGGCTTCGTTGAAATGTTCTTCGCGCAGCTCGCCGGTGATGAGCGTATCGCAACCTTCGGCCTTCAGATGGCCTAGCGCGCTGCGGCCACTGCCGCTGAGAATCGCGATCTTCTTGGGGTTGGCTGAGCCGAACTCGATGCCCTTGTAGGTCTGCGGGTAAGAGGCCTTGAGGCGTTTGCGCAAGGTCGAGCGCGAGATGCCGCGACAGATGCAGGCGATGGGAAGGCCTTCGTAATCGACGAACCAATCCACGACCTTCAGGCCGAGGTCCTGGGCGATGAGCGCGTTGTTGCCGATGGCGGGATGAGCGTCGAGGGGGAGGTGGCTGGAGTAGAGCGACAGGCCGGCCTTCTTCAGCGCGGCTTTACGGAGGGCGCGGACTTCGCGTTCGGGCGAGACGGGTCGCCAATACATCCCGTGATGCACGATGAGGAAATCGACCCCACGGCGGGCGGCTTCGGCGAAGACCTGAGCGCCCGCGTCGACGGCTGCGCCCACCTTGCGCACCGGGCGCGTGCCCTTGTGCTGAAGGCCGTTGCGGGAGCCTTCAAAGTCGGCGATGTGCTTACCGTTGGTGAGGAGGTCGCAGAAGCGGGCGACCCGGGCGGCGGTGACTTGAGTCTTCACAGTTTCTTGAAGTGGGCTGGTTGGCCGGCGGGTTGCGCGAGCGTGGCGGGTGCGAAGATCTGTGGGGCGAAACGTTCGCCGAGGGCGGCTTCGGTGATGCGCAGCAGGTCGGCGTCACGCGTGGTTTCGTCGAGTACGCTGCAAGCGGCCAGCATCCACTGTTCGTCGACCTTGGAGAATTCCTCGACCTGAGTCGTGCGGGTCTTCTTGCCGTTTGCGTCGAAGCAGCTCGCCTGGACGAGTACGCCGTAGATGCGGTCGATGGCGAAGTTCACCTTGGCGGGCTCGCGTCCGACCTGATTAAGCGCATCGAAGGTGTGCACCGGGCGACGCCGTTTCTCGGTGGTCAGATAAGCCGTGGCGGGCCAGTGGGTGAACGGTAACTGGAGGTCGAAGGGGGAGAGGATGAGCCCCTGTGCCAGCGGGATGAGTGGGGCCTTTTCGTCGAGTTCCTGCGCGGGGCCGCCGCGGCGGGAGACCCAGACGCGGCTGCCTTGGGCGGACTTCACCGTGATGAAGGCCAAGGCCGGCTGGCCTTGGGCGTCCTTGATCTCGCCGCGCAGCAGATGGGTTTCTCCTTGGGTGGCGGCCCAAAGCGTACCTTGGACGGCGGGCAGCGATTCGCCTTTGCGCGGCTTGTGGATGATCTCGAAGCGGAGGCAGAGATCGCCGCTGAGTCGGGAGTGACGGAAATCGGCGAGGAAGGCCTGGCCTTGCTCGGGCGTCAACTGATCCAGGTCAGGGGCGGAGGGTACCCGTGATTGCGCAAAGCAACCGAGTGCGATGAGACACGCTACCCAGCGGACGGACAAGCTGAGCAGTCGGGATCTCACTCAGGCTTACTTGGCCGGAGCCGGAGCGGCGGGCTTCGCCGGAGTCGTCGCGGCCGGAGCCGGGGTGGACTGGGGCTTGGCAGCAGCAGAGGCAGGGGCGGCCGGGGTAGTGACCGGGGCCTTAGGCGCGGCCGGGGCGGCGGCGGCCGGAGCAGCCAGGGCGGCGATGGGTGCGGTGGCCTCGGCGGCGAGAGCCTTCGCCTTCTTTTCCTTTTCGTGAATGAAAACGAAGCCGAGGTAGAGGCCGAAGCTGAGGACGAAGAGGGTGACCGTGAGGAACGTGGTCATCTTCGAAAGCACGTTGGCAGACTCGCCACCGAAGACGGTTTCAGCGGCGCCGCCGCCGAGGGCCGAGCCCATGCCAGCGTTGGCGCTGGGGCGCTGCATCAGGATCACGAGGACCACGAGGATGCAGACGAGGAAGAGGGCCACCACGGAGGCGTAGAGAAGGAAGTCCGACATGGCCCCATCCAAGGGGTCAATTCCCCATAAAACAACGCCAAAATCAGGCCTGCAGGTAGCTGCCTCCGGACACCCGGTAGGTGAGCCAGTCACCGGAAGGCGGGGGGACGGTGCCAGTCGCGATAACCTGATGCTTTTCGCCGACTTCGTTCCAGAAGGCCCGGCGGCGGGTATCATCGAGTTCCCCCAAGACATCGTCGGCCAAGATCACCGGTGGAGTGGGGGCGAGTAGGGTATCGCGTTGGAGTCGGGCCAGACAGAGGGCCAGAACGAGAAGGCGTTGCTGACCTTCGGAGGCGTAGTCAGACGCATCCTTGCCGGCGAAGAGCATCCCGAAATCGTCGCGTTGCGGACCTCGGAGGGTCGTACCCGTGGCGAGGTCGGCGGAACGCGTCTTGGCCCAGATCTCGACGAGTTGCTCCGCTGCGACGTCCGGTTGATATACTAAGTCGGCGCCTTGATCCGGAAAGCCGGCACGGCCGCAGGCGTCGCGTAAGGTCGCGGCGAGTTCGGGCAGGATACGGGTGCGGGTCGATGCGATCAGCTGGGCCGGCGCAAGCATCGCTTTCTCGAAGGCACGCAGTTCCTCGTCGGAACGGACGCTCGCTTTAAGTAACGCGTTACGTCCATCGAGCGCGCGGCCGTAGTCGCGGACCGCGGTGAGGTACGCGGCATCGGTCCCGCCGATCGCGGCGTCGAGCCAGCGGCGGCGATTGGACGGTGATCCACGGACGAGGCGAAGGTCGTCGGAGCAGAAGACGATGGTCGGGAACTGCCCGAGGTGCTGCGCGACCGAGGCGACTGGCGTGCCGTTCAGCAGGGCCTTGCGCGAGCCTTTGGCTAGGCGGATCTCGATCTCAGCATTTTCCTCCGGCGAAAGTCGGACGTCGAGTCGCAGGCGGGCTTCGGTGCAGCCGGAACGGACCAGCGGCGCGATGTCGGTCGTGCGAAACGAACGGAAGGAAGATACCAGGGCGGCGGCCTCGAGGAGGTTCGTCTTTCCTTGGCCGTTGTCGCCGAGCAGGAAGACGCG
>JBAXMD010000051.1:0-10396 GCA_037134475.1 Verrucomicrobiota bacterium
CTTCTTGAGTTCGCCGGTGCTGTCGCCGAGCTGGACGTCGCGGATGTCCATGCGGTTGAGCATGCTGACCCAGAGGTTATTCAACGGGGTCTCCTTCGAATAGACGATGTGGCGGCCCTGCTTGATCGTGCCGCAGCCTTTGCCGGCGAGCAGGATCGGAAGGTCGTCATGGTTATGACGGTCGCCGTCGCCGTTGCCGGAGCCGTAGACGATCATGGAGTGATCGAGGAGATTACCGTCGCCTTCCTTCACCGACTTCAAGCGCTCGAGGAGGTAGGCCAGCTGCGTCGAGTGGAAGACATTGATGTCTTGGATCTTCGACAGCTTCACCGGGTCGTGGCCGTGGTGGGAGATGCTGTGGTGGCCGTCGCGCACGCCGATGAACGGGTACGAGCGGTTGCTGCCTTCGTTGGCCAGGACGAACGTCGCGACGCGCGTGGTGTCGGTCTGGAAGGCGAGGACGATCAGGTCGGCCAGGAGCTTCAGGTGCTCGGCGTAGCTTTCCGGGATGCCTTTCGGAGCCAGGGCGTTGGCGGGGAGCTTCGACTGACCGGCGCCGCCGGACTTGGCGATGCGCAGTTCCATCTCGCGGACCGCGGTGAAATATTCGTCGAGCTTGCGCTGGTCGTCGACGCCGAGGCGGACGTTGAGTTCGCGGAAGTCTTCGCGGACCGCGTCGAGGACGGACTTACGGGCGGCGTCGCGGCGCTGGCGTTCGAGGTCGGAGCCCGCGCCGAAGAGACGTTCGAAGATCAACTTCGGGTTCACTTCCTTCGGCATCGGCTGGGTGGCCGAGCGCCAGGAGATATTGGACTGGTAGATGCAGGAGTAGCCCGAGTCGCAACCACCGGCGAGCTTGCTGGCTTCGGTACCGATCTCGAGGGAAGCGAGGCGCGTGCGGTCGCCGATCCGGGAGGCCGCCATCTGGTCGGCCGAGACGCCGGCGCGGATGTTGGCGCCATCGGTCTTGCGCGGCTGAGCGCCCGTAAGGAAGGCGGACATCGCGCGGGCGTGGTCGCCGCCGCCGTCGCCGTGAGAGCGGGCCTTGTCGGCCGCGAGACCCGTGAGGATCGAGAAGTCGGTGCGGACGTTGTTGAGCGGCGCGAGAATAGCCGGGAGCTTCGAAGGCAGCGCGCCTTCGGCGCCGACGCGCCAGCCGTCCATGTTCACGCCGTTCGGGACGTAGAGGAACGCCATGCGGTTCGGGGCGGCGTTCTTCGCGGGCGTGTTGCCGGCGGCCCAACCGGTCTGCAGGCCCATCGCCTCGAGCCACGGCAGGGCCATGACGGCGCCGAGCCCTTTCAGGACGGTACGGCGGGGAATGAGGTCGGTCTTCATGGCGGGGGTTATTTCTTCTTAGGAGATTCAGACCCCGATTCAACCTGCGATGTTCCCCGGCGGAGGCGGAAAGGGTCGCTCATCACCACCCCCAGGACGAGGGAAGAGAAGCGATTGCCCGCTTTCATCGTCGAGTCCGTGATCTTATCGATCGCCGGACCGTCGTAATAATCGAGCCCGCGGCCTAGGCCGTAGGTCAGCAGCTTCGTGGAGAGATTGCGGACGATCTTCGTACCGTCCTTGCGGAGGAGCTGCTTCAGCTCGCCCGCGCCGGCGAAGGCACGTCCGTCGGAGAGCTTACCCGCCGGGTCGATTGCTTTGCCTTCGTCCGTCGAGCGGGAAAGGCCGACACCGTCGAACTTCTCGAACGCGAAGCCGATGGCGTCCATGCGCGAATGGCAGGAAGCGCAGGCCGGATCGCGGCGGTGCTGTTCCATGCGTTCACGGAGATTGCCCTTGAGCTGCTGCCCGTCGAGCGTGGGCACCGAAGGCGGGGCGGGCGGCGGAGGCGTGCCGAGGATTTGTTCGAGGATCCACTTGCCGCGTTTCACCGGAGACGTGCGGGTCGGGTTGGACGTCGCCGTCAGGATCGAAGCGTGGGTGAGGATACCGCCGCGGTCACCTTTCGGCAGCGTCACGCGGATGAATTCCCCTTTTTCGCGGGCGCGGGGGAACTCGGCGTTGATACCGTAGAAAGCGGCGAGCGTGCGGTCGACGTAGGTGAAGTCGCCGTCGATGAGGTCGAGCACGTCACGGTCTTCGCGGACGACTTCGGCGAAGAAGAGTTCGGTCTCCTTCATCATCGAGGCGCGAACCGCTTCGCTGAACTTCGGGTAGAGCGTCGGGTCGGGCGAGACCGTCGAGAGCTGGCGCAGCTGGAGCCACTGGATACCGAAGCCTTGCGTCAGGAACTGCGCGCGTGGGTCCTTGAGCAGGCGGCGGGCCTGGGCTTCGAGGTTGGCGGAGAGCTTGCCGGCGTAGGCGAGCTGGAAGAGCTCGTCATCGGGCATCGAGCCCCAGAGGAAATAACTCAGGCGCGAGGCCAGCGCGAATTCGCCGACCGCATGGGCTTCGCGTTCGGTCGGCTTCTCATCCTGCTCCGCGCGGAAGATGAATTTCGGCGACGACAGCACGACCGCGATCATCGCCTGCGCGCCCGCTTCCCAGTTGCTGCCGGATTTCTCGCCCGCGAGGAACACCTTGGAATAGCGGGCGATTTCGATGTTCGTGGCCGGGCGGCGGAAGGCGCGGCTCACGAACCAGTTCGCCACCGCTTTCGCGCGGACGTCACCGGACGTGGTGCCCACCACCACGGCGAGCTTACGCTGCAGTTCGGTACGCGTGTCGGTCGGGCCGAGGAGGCGGAGGCGGAGGCCGGAGAGCGTGCGGGCGTTGCCGGGGATCTTCGCGGGCGGATTGAGCCACTTCAGCGTGAACTCGTGCTTGCCGGCCTTGAGCGTGACCTTGGCCGTGGCCACTTCGGATTTCTTGATCGACTTGAACGCATACTGGCCGACTTCGGCGCCATCGACGACGAAGGCCACCTTCGCGGTCGGATCGCCCGGCGCGCCCGTGGAGCGGAGGCTGACCGAGATGATGTAGTCGCCGTCGCGCGGGGCGGTCATCGGTCCCGTGAGATAGGGGGCCGGATCGAAGAAGCGCTGCTGGTCTTCGCGGCGGCCTTTCGGGAGCATCTCGATCATCGCGAAGCCCGTGCCGTCGAGTTCGTTGGGGGTGGAAGGCATCGCCTTGGCGGCGATCTGTTCGCCCACCGAGAGGAAGCGCTCCAGGTGGACCGGCGAGAACGTCAGCACGTCGCCGATGTTGTCAAAGCCGTAGCCCGTGTCGTCGGCCGGGAAGTCGGCGGAGAAATTCTCGTCGAGGTAGCAGAGGTCGCGGATCGTGTTGTTGAACTCCATCCGGTTGAGGCGGCGGATCGTGACATCACCCGGATCCGGCTTCGCCTTCGCGATCGCGTTGGCGAGGAGCTTATGGACCGACGTCTGCAGCGCTTCGACTTCGGCGGGCGAGGGGCGGACCTTTTTCTTCACCGGGGGCATCTCGCCCGAGGTGACTTGGCTGACCACCTCGCGCCAGACGCGTTGGTCGCGGAAGAAGCGGGAGTCGTCCTTGAAGCCCTCGAGGTTGAGGTGGCCCTTGGCGAGTTCGGCGTCGTGGCACTCGTAGCAGTACTTGTTCAGGAACGGCACGATGTCCTTCTGGAAGTCCTGGGCGGAGACCGGGGTGACCAGCGCGGAGACGACCGCCCCGAGCATCGCGATGATCGGGGTGGGCCAAGCTGCGCGAGGGGCCGAGAGCTGCATCCGTTATTTAAACATAGCGGGCGGGGCTAGGTTGCAAACCAAAGGCCCGAACCGTCAAAAAGTTGTCAAAATCTCGTAAAAAAGCCTAACCGGCTGACTGATAATCGATTGGGTGGGCCATTTCGGACGCTTCTTAGGGGTTTTAGGCTCAAATTAGGGTGAAAAAGGCCATTTAAGGCATTATTCCTCGATACGCCTCGGAGGGGCGTCCAAGATGGCGATGAAGTTGGCAACCTAACCCCTTGCTTGGTGTTTTAGAGATACCCCACCCCTTTAATAAGATGCGCACCCTCCCCCGTCTCACCTGCAGCCTGCTGACCGCGGCCATGATCGGCCTTGGTACTGCTTCGGCGGTCGACCTCGAAGGCCTCGTCAAGAACTCGCCCTTCGGTGGGACCGGCGTGGTGGCTGGACCGGGCGTGGCCCCGAGCACGCTTGAGTTCCGCGGCATGTATGCCGAAGGCGGCGTGAACTACTTCAGCATCTACAACACCCAGACCAGGCAGTCGAGCTGGGTGGCCGAAGGCGAAGCCCCGTCGACGAACGTACCCGTCGTCGTCAAAGGCTTTGATGCCGCGAATGAAACCCTCGTGATCGATAACGGTGGCCAGCCCCAGCAGATGGCGCTCCACCAGGCCGTCGTGATCGCGTATCGCGGACCGAGCGCCGCGCAGCTCGCGGCCGTCTCCAACGTCGTCGCCCCGCAGGGAGTCGTCGCCGGTGCGCCCGGAGCAGGTGGCCCCGGCAACCTCACCCCTGAGCAGATCGAAGCCTTCCGCCAGTCCATGAAGGACAAGTTCGGTAAAGGCCGCGGCGGCAATGCCGACGGCACCGCTACCGACGGTTCGCAGCGCCAGCGCGGCGGCGATCCGACGGCGGCGAAGGGCGCGACGCCCACCACCGGCAAGACCTCCAAGACCCAGAAGGTCCGCTAATCTTTTCTCAAAACCTCCCATGACCCCCGTCCAAAAGAACACCGCCCGCCGTCTCCGCAAGGGCTTCACCCTGATGGAGATCCTCGTCGCCGTCGCCATCGTCGGCATGCTCGTCGGCCTTGCCGTCACGAACGTCGGCAAGATCCTCGGCGAAGGCCAGGAGTTCTCGGCCAAGACGATGGTGAACGACTCGATGAAGACAGCGCTGCTGAACTACCGTCTGGCCGTCGGCGATTATCCTTCGACCGAAGAAGGCCTGAAGGCCCTGGTCGTCGCCCCGGAAGGTAAGACCGGCTGGCGCGGACCTTACCTCGACGCCAAGGGTGGCCGCGTGCCGGTGGATCCGTGGGGCCATGAGTTCCAGTACCGCTACCCCGGCACCAAGAACACCGAAGCCTCGTCGACGCCTTACGACCTCTTCTCGATGGGCAAAGACGGCAAGTCGGACACTGAAGACGACATCGGCAACTGGTGAACCAGGCTCCGCAGCATCGATCCGGCTCTCCGGCGCGCCGCGGCTTCACCTTGTTGGAGACGCTGCTCGTCCTCGGTCTGATGAGCATGCTCGCGGCCGTCATGATCGGCGGTTCGGCGCAATTGCTGAAGGGAACCGCGCGCTCGGATCCGGAAGACGCGCTGACGGCGCTACTGCAGACCATCCGCCGCCAAGCGGTGGAAAAGGGCAAGGTCCTCGAACTCGCGCCCAAGGAGACCATCGACGAAGACGGACCTGATTTCGAGTGGGGCGAGGAGAACGCTGACGAGGCGCATCCGCGCACCGAAGAGAAACTCCCGAAGCTCGAAGGCGTGAAGGTCAAGATCCTCGCGCCCGAGAGCACCGGCGCGATTTTGCTCGGCGGCGTGGCTTCCGAAAAGTCCCTCGCCCGCATGCGTTTTTATCCGGATGGCACGTGCGACCGCGTGCGCCTGGACGTGACCCGTAACGAAACCCGGGTGGTCATCCCGATTGATCCGCTCACCTGCGCGCCCTTGCCGGCCGTGGCCGCCAAATGAGACGCCGCGGCTTCACCCTCATCGAGGTCTTGGTCAGCCTCGCCATCTTCGCGCTCGCGGCCGTGAGCCTAGGGGCGGCGTATTCCAACGTCATCCTTGGTCGCATCGCGCTGCAGCAGGACGAACAACGACTCGACGATATCGCGCGCTGCCGCGCCGCGCTCATGGAGACCCCGGGCTTCGACGACGTCGAGACCGGCGGCGAAATCCACCTGCCTGGCGACCGCACCGCGAAGTGGAAAGGCAAGATTGAAGCCACGGCCGTGAGCGACCTCTTCGCCGTGCAGCTCACCTGTGAAATCCAAGCCTTGAAAGACGGCGATTACGGCGACGAAATCAACGAGACGCGCATGCTCCTGCGCCCCACGTGGTCGATTCCGGCGGACCGCCAGAAGATCCGCGATGACGCGCGCCAGCGCCTCGAAAAAGAACGCGGCTACAAGGAAGCCGACGGCAATTCCGCTTTCATCAGTTCGCCCACGCGTGGCAAGAAACTCGTACCTGGCCAGACCGGTGCCAACGGCAAGGGCGGCAAGGGTGGCGCCACGCCGCAGAACGGCCAGGGCGGTAAGGGCCAGGGCGGCAACACGCAGCCCGCCAAGGGCGGCCAACCCGGAGGGCAGCCCGCCGCGCGGCCGGCCAAGCGATGAAAGCGACGATCCGCCGCGGCTTCACGTTGCTCGAGATGCTCGTCTCGCTGGCCTTGCTCGGCATCCTGATGGTCTCGCTGAGCTC
Organism: Verrucomicrobiota bacterium; assembly: GCA_037134475.1. Classification (GTDB taxonomy): domain Bacteria; phylum Verrucomicrobiota; class Verrucomicrobiia; order Opitutales; family UBA953; genus UBA953. The sequence goes on from JBAXMD010000051.1 coordinate 6,347, forward strand.
TTTCCTCTTCTCGATGACCGAGCTCTGGGGCGGCGGTCGCGATAAGCGGCTCTTCGAACAGCATGCGCGCGCCGCGACCGGGCTCGTGCGTAACTCCTTCGAGCTGGCGACCTATGGGCCGAGTTCCTCAGGCGTCGCGCTCAAGGACGTCGACGACGGCGCGGGCACGACCAAGCCGCGGCTCAGCTTCTTGCTGGCCGATGCCGGCCGCCTGGCAGACTGGCCGGAAGCGCCGCTGCCCGACGTCGACTTCAACGTCTTCGTCGAGGAAGGCCGCGGCCTCGTGTTCCAGTGGCAGTCACGTCTCGAGATCGAGCGAGACAAGGCCGATAAGCACGACACCGTCATCAGCCCGTTCGTGACCGCGATCCATTACGAATACTACGACGCTGAACTCAAGGAGTGGAAAGTCGAGGAGGAGCCCGTGAATGAGACGGGCAGCACTGCTTGGAAGAAGCCCGCACGCATCCACCTCCTGTTCGAGCGCGGCACCCTGAAGTCCACCAAGGTCATCAACCTCCCCATCAAGCGCTCCGGCGCGTCCACGCCATGACCGTGAAGAAGCGCCGCGGTTCGGTCATCATCGTCGTCCTCGTGCTCATCACGCTGGCCGCGCTGCTACTGGGACGTTTCATGGAGGACAACTCCCTCGAACTCTCCATCGCGACGCGCGAAGCGGACCGTCGTCGCCTGCGGGCCGACGCGCAGTCGGAACTCGAGCTCGCGCTCGCCGTCATCGCCGAGATCCGCTCGATCGATCTCAACAAGATCCACGCCCCGACCCAAGGTTACGACGACCCGCACGCCTACGCCGGCTTCCCGGCGCGCGACGGCCTCGACGTGAAGTTCGAGTACGAAGACGAGACCGCCAAGCTGCCGCTCAGCGTCCTTTCCAAGAACGACATCATCCAGCTCCTCTACTCGCTCGGCATGGAGCAGCGTGACGCCGAGCGGGTCGCGGACGCCATCGTCGCCTGGCAGAGCAAGTCTTACGAATCCATCGAAGAAGAAGCCACGGACGCCGCCTACCAGCGCAGCACGCTTTCGTTCCGGCCCGCGCGCCGCCCCATCCGGAGCTTCGAGGAGTTCCGCTCCATCGGCGTCGCCAAGGAACAGTTCTATGATGAGCTCGGCCGGCCGACCCCGATCTTCGAAGCCTTCAAGAGCTGCGTCAGCCTCTACACCTTCCCGCAGGCCAACATCAACACCGCCTCGGACGCCGTGCTCCTCTCGCAAGGCCTGGACGAGAAGCAGGTCGCCCTGATCCGCGAACGCCAGAGTGAGATCGGCAAGCGCATCGTCGGCACCCCTCCCTACTTCCGCGTCACCAGCGAAGTCCGCCAGCTCGTCGGCGGCGGCATCAACATGGCCAAGTTCGACGACGAGGTCATCCTCATGTGGGTGCGCGTGACCGTGAAGGAAGGCCTCTCCAAGTGCCGGGTGAGCGCCTTGGTCGCCATCCGTGAAGACGTCGCCTACCCCACCGCCGCGGCGAACCCTGATACCGACCCGAGCATCGGGCTGACCCGGACCGGAGGAACCACGACGACCGCAAGAACAACGGGAACCTCGACACCTGTTCCGCGGTCGACTACGACGAACACCTCCCCTTACCTCACCCCGGGAATCGAAGCGCCGGCCACCCTCGGTAAATCGACCCTGAGCGGACGCGTCGCCAGCAAGACGATCGCGTACCCGTTCCAGATCCTTGCCTGGGAAGAAGACAACGGCGCCCCGCCCGCCCCCAAGCCGACCGACGACTCCGCCGAACCCGCCGAACCCTCTGCCACCGCCGCCCCCCGGGCCACGAAGCCACTCACCAAATGACCTCCCTCTCCCGTCTCTTCAAGGACGCCAAACCGCAGGAAGCCGCGATGCTTCCCGGTAACCGCTTCTTCGTCCGTCGACTTTCCGTCGAAGGCGATGACGTCCCCGGCCAGGTGAACCTCGCCCTCGAGGCCATCTCCCCCTTCCCGCTCGAGCAGATGCTCGTCGGCTTCGTCACGTCCGCCGACGGTAAGCAGGTGCTTGCCTACGCTGCCCATCGCCGTCGCTTCACAGCGGAAGAAAGTTTCGCCTGGCCGGAAGACTGTCCGGTCATCCCTGAATTCCTGGCCCTGTGCGGCCATCGCGCCGCGGCCGACGGGATCGTCGTGCACCGCAGCGAAGAACGCCTCACCGCCCTGGCCTGGAAGGCCGGCGACGAGCTGCCCTCCGCGATCGTCGTGGCCGAGCTCGCCGATGCGGACGAAGCCGCCATCGCCCGCGAAGCCGCCGCCCGGGCCGACCTCGCCGCGGACACCCCGATCGAGAACCTCACCGGCGCCCTCGCTGGCGCGATCGTCGAAGGAAACCTCGTCCTCAAGGGCGAGTTCGAAGGCGCGTTCACCATCCCGAAAAAGGGGCTCGATGACTCCGATATCCGCGACAGCGACTTCCTCACCGAGCGCCGCAAGAAGGAACGCCTCAACCTCATCCTCTGGAACTCCGCCCGCGTCGGCGCGGCCGTGCTTGTCGTCTCGCTGCTCTTGGAGATCGCCGGCATCGTCGTCGGCATGCGTTCGCATTCGCTGGAAGTGGCGAACGAATCCCGCCGGGAACTCGTCGCCGACATCGAAGCCTCCCAGGCCATCACCTCGCGCATCCTCGAGCTGGGCGTGAAGCGCCTGCTACCGATGGAAATGCTCGCGCTCGTGAACGAGAAGCGCCCGGCGACCGTCGAGTTCACCAATATCCACTGCGAAATCAAGGCGGCCAAGGGCAGCGCAATCGCCAAGCCGATGATGACCGTGGACGCCAAGACGCCGAACGCCGGTGATATTTCCGACTTCCTTAAGGCCGTCCAGGCCATGCCGGAAGTCGAAGCCGTCACGCCTGGCGAACCCCGCGTGCGGGAGACCTCCACCACCTTCCGCCTCGAGATCACCTTCAAGCAACCCGCGCTCCTCAAGGCTGCCGAGACCATCAAACAATGAAACACTTCTTCTTCAGCCTGAAACCGCGCGAACGCTACATGGCGCTCGCCGCGCTGCTCGTCGCCGCGTTGCTCTGGTCCACCGGCGCCTGGAGCCGTGTCCGCGCCGGCTGGGATGACTGGCGCGCCCTCGAGGAGAGCGCCCTCGTCCAGAAATCCTGGCTCGCGAAAGAGCGGGAAGTCCGCAACGCCACCGCACTGGCCGTACAGGGACTCGATTCGGGCCGTGGCTACGACCAGGCCAAGCTCGTCGCCGAGGCCGTGAATGCCACCAAGGAAGCCGGCCTTAGCGCCAACACCGAATCGCCCAAGACCACCAAGGGCGGCAAGTTCGCGATCCACTCGCTTCAGATGAGTTGCCGCAAGGCGGACCTCGCGAGCGTGCTGCGCTTCTACGAAAGCGTGAAGTCGCGCGCGCCGTATCTTGCCATCGGTAATCTGTCCATGACGGCCGACCGCGGCAGCGCGGGTACCGTCACCTTCAAGGCCACCCTCACCGCGTTGGAACTCCTCGGCGAACTGCCGGCCGGAGCGAAGGCGGCGGAGCCGGCGGAAGGCAAATAAGAGGGCACGAGGACCGGAGGGCCGGAGGGCCGGAGCGCGACGAGGTCGCGCGGGGACACGTGGGCAAGGTGACACGGGTAAAGACAAAGTTGCAGTGCAAAGGTGCAACTGCGGCGGAGCCGCGTGCAAAAGTGCAAAGGTGAGCGCGGCTGAGCCGCGAATAGTTGATTGGTTGATCAGTGGGCCAGTTGGCCGGAGAGGACACACTAGAGGCACGGAGGCTCAGTGGGCCAGATGAGGTAGGGTTAGTTAACCAGTGGGCCTGGGAGGCTGTTCGAGAGCCGGCCGCAGGATCCTGATTGCCGTGGGCCGAAATGCCGATTCCCGAGGGGCTGACACCCTGGGGGCCGTCACCTGTCACCGTTTTGGTCTTAACTCAGTTCATGGACTTCTTACGTGCGGCGACGAACGGACGTGATGGCAATCACGTCCCTACCCGCGCGGCCGCGCGAGGACATGCGGCGAACGGGGGAACCGGAGCCGCGGTCGAGCAGGGATGCTCGACCCTACCC
>JBAXMD010000052.1:0-10335 GCA_037134475.1 Verrucomicrobiota bacterium
GCCGCCGCCTGAACTTCGTCGCCTGGCGTATGGCCGACCGCATGCCGGAACCCGGCAAGGCGATCGAGATGGCCGTCAAGTTGCAGTGGAACCGCTGGCAGGGACGCCGGATTCCTCAGGCCGAGATCCTCGACTGGCGTTACGCCTCCTGATCACTTCTTGCCGGCGGTTTCCGCCGGACGCCGGTCTTCGATCGACTTGCTGCGGATCGCATGCGATTCGTCGGGGACCGGCAGCAGGAACACCAGCGAGCGGACGTCGGGATTCTGCAGCGCGCGAAAGACATGCCCGAGTTCGAAGCCGTCTTCGGCCTTGGTGTAGATCTCCGCCAGACCGTATTGATGGTCCGGGGCGGGGTTCTTGACGGTCGTCCGCGCGTTGGCGCGGAGCGCGATCTTCCGGTCGGGGTAACGGATCTCGACCTCTTTGCCGGTGAGGTTGATGAACGCGAACGAGCCGTTGGGGAAGATTCCTTCGTTGTCGTCGAGGGCGAGGATCTGGTGTCCGTTGCCCGCGGAGGAGAAAAGCAGGAGGTAATCGCCGTCCTTCTGGAAGGTGTGTTCCGCCGTCGGCGTCGAGGTGGGCTTGGGACCTTTCCGGCCTTTCTTCTCGGTGTTCTTCGGGGACGTCTTCGGTGCGGATTCCAGCCTCAGGATCAGGAGGTTGGTCTCTTCGGTCTCCTTGGACGCCGTGGACAGGATGCCGGAAAGCTCTTTGAGCCTTCCGTTGAGGGCCTCGATCTGCGCCTGATTGCCGGCCGAGGGCTTCTGGGCGCGTTCGGTGCGCTGGAGCTGGAGCGTGTTGAGCAGCCGGTTGATCTGGGTGAATTCGTCCGACGCCTGCAAGGTGACCGCTTGCGCCCGGCGCAGGCGTTGCAAGGCCGAGGTCATCTCCGGCGAGAGCGGCTGAGGGTTGAGGGTCTCTTCGTCGATGGTGATGAAGCGAATGGTGCTGGTGCCTTGGTAGCTGGTCTCCCTCGTGAAGGCGTTGTTCGGGATGTCGAGTCGGCGTAAGGTGTCGCCCTCGAGGTAGCTGGCGCCTGGGATGGCCTCATCGAAGGCCAGCGCCCGGAAACGGACATGCACCCCGGGCTTGTCGGCGGTCTGGGCCGCCAGGTTTGCGCAGAATAGCAGCAGCAGGGAGGCGTATCGGGCGATCATAGGTCCTTCTGGGCGAGCGTGCGGGTGGACAGGATCACGAAGCGTCGGCCCAGTGTGCGATTGATCTGGCTGAGGAGCGGATTGTGGAGCTGTCCATCGGTTGATTTGCAGACTTCGGTCTCGGGTGGCTGGCTGGGGTCGCAGAACTCAGGGATACGCTGCACGACGGCTTCGATCCAGCATCCGGCGAGGGTACGGTTAGGGTCCAGCGGATCGGTCGAGTCGCCGTAGCATCGGATGACGAAGGTATCCGAGCGCGTGCTGAGCGACGAGCCGACGGCTTCAAGGATGTCGGACTGCATCAGCGACGTCGGTGCCGCGCGGAGCGAGTGTCCTTTGTTCTGGCTGGTCCGCGGATCGGTCGCGTTCACGTTCATCGTCTGATAGACGTAAGGAATCTGGCCGGCCACCGCAGGGTTCGTGTCCGGGGTGCTGCCCGTCAGCTGCGTCAGCTTGGTGCTGTCGTAAGCGGGCGCCGCCGCCAGAGGCGAACTGCGATTGGAGAGATTGGCGCCGTCGACGTCCGCCCTGAGGATGGCGTTCTGCAGGCAACCTTGGTAGGAGACCTGGCTGGGATAGGCGCCGCAGTTGAAGCGGTTCACGAACTGGGCGAGGCCGATGTAGGGCAGGGGCACTTCGACGCCGCGGTCCTTGATCACGTAATGGACGTCCAGTCCGGGTTTTATGCCATAGGAGTAGCGATGATTATAGTGAAGCCGCATGCGGGTCTCCTCGACGATCGACTTGGCGAGCAGCTTGATCTGTGCGTCGTCGAGGGTCGCCAGTCCGGTCCACGCCTTCTTGTCGTTGAGGGCGGTCTTATAATTGTAGTCGCTGGCGTCGGCGCGCGCGGACCGCGGGAAGCGGGCGTTCTTGTCGGATCCGGGGAGCAAGGCGGTCGCCGAGCCCATGGCGTTGCGCTTGGCGCTCGCCAGCAGGGCGGTCCAGGCGTCCACGGAGGTGCTGTTCACGTTGAAAGTGCCATCGGTGAGGATCGTGCCGGCGATACGCCGGTGGTCGCCGAGCATCGCCCGGACGGTGGCCGGATCGCGGCTCGCGAACAGTTTCGTGCGAGGATTGGCGAGGCGGCCCGTGCCGGCGGCGAACTCATCGAGCACGGTGCTTAAGGATTTGGACTCGGTGACGACTTGTCCGCGTGTGACGACCGGTGCGGCTCCCGAGAGGAAGAAACGATCGTAGATGGCGGAATTCGCCATCCACGCGTGGTCATGCGTCACGATGCTGCCTCCTGGGTCCGTGCCATAGGAGCTGGCGATGTTGATCGTCAGGGGCGAGAAGCTGTTGCCTATCTGGAAAAGCGGTTCTTGGTCGCGCAGCCCAAAGTTGGCATGGGTGTATTGGGCCAAGGAGAGGGGCGCCGAGAGCGGAACCTCGGTGTAGACCGCCGAAGTCACTCCGCCGAGGCCTGACGTCACGCTGAGTCCGCCGAAGGCCTGGGAGCCGCCGACCGTGGCCGTCTCGATGACTTCGTTCCAGGAGTTGGCCGGCCTCAGCATCATGCGGTAGCTCGGCGAGGTGAAAGCATAGCCTGCGGGGGTGGAGGCGCTGGCCATGCCGTTGGCGTCGGCGCGGGTCACGGCCGCCATAGGGTTGGAATGTGAGAACACCGGGAAGGGTAGGGTGTCCTTGGGCCAGCGAAGGACGTAATCGTGGATGCCCAGGATCCGGGGCTCGGACTTCGTATCCGGCAGGACGATTCCGGTGCCTCCGATGACCAGCGAGGTGGCGCCTCCGCTGCGGCTGAGGTCGGTCGCGGAAAGGGTGTTGAGTTCGCTGCAGGTGTTGAAGACGGCGCTCAGGGAGCCGTTGCCGGTGGGCGCGATGCGGTCGCCGGGCCAGGAGGTGAGCAGCACCCGCGCTTCATAGCTGCCGGTGTTGCGCAGCGTGACCGCGACGTTTTCGCCCCCGGTGCCGTAGGTCAGGTTCAAGGGCATGCCTGCGGCGTCGGTGCAGTTCATCCAGAAGCCGCCTCGGGTGTCCATGCCCACGATGGCGTTCGCCGGGGTGCGCGTGAAAGCCGAGGTGCTGGCGTAGGTCGGCGCGGCGCCTGTCGCAGGGTAGGAGAAGATGCGGAATTCTCCGGGCAGGAGCACGTTGTCCACTCCGAGGTTCATCCGGAAGCTTTCCACGGCGTTCACGCTAGGGTCCGCCGCTGCAGCGAGCTCGCCGATGGTCCGGGTCCAGGTCTGGGTCGGGGTCTGGAACTGCAAAGACAGGCTCTCCCAATTACGGAACGAGAGGCGCATCGCCGTCGTCTCCAGCGAGGAGCTGTCACGGGCTAATCGCAATGCGACGTTGTAAGGGTTGTGCAGGACGACGATCGGCGTGATGGTCAGTCGCAGCGCCCCGCCGCCGCCGTCTTGCAGGCCCCAGACGAGCATCTGACGGCAGACGTAAGGCGAGACGGCTACTTTGGTCGGCTTGGGTGGGTAGAGTCCGTTGACCGTCGTGGCGTTGAGGAAATCACCCGCGGCGTCCGCACGGTCGTAGAAGCGGCCATAGTGATTGCGGTCGCCGTAGGCGGACACCGCGAGTGCGACGGCGTTCGGGTAGTGCGCGCGGGCGTTGAGCTCCGGCCCGATCGGGTTGAACCAGTTGAGCTCCTTGTAGAGCCGGTGGTAGTTGCGGAGCGCTTCCCAGGTGGGGCCGCGCGTGGTGCTGTTGCTCGCGAACGAATACAACGGCGCGATGTTCCGGGTCACCCCGTCGTGCTTGACCGTCACCTTGGCGTCGGCGAAGGCGCTGCGCACCCCGCTGCCCGACGGGTGCGAGGTGTAGGTGACGCCTGAAAGCTGGGCGCCGGCGGAATCCTTCGGCGCCGACCCTTCGCCGAACTCCGAGAGCTTCCATTCGGCGTCCGTCTTCTCGAAGGCGAGCGAGAGGTCGATCTTGAGGCCGCCCCACAGCGAGTCGCAGTTCACGCCGCGCGACCAGAGCGTGGTCTCGGAGAAAAGCCGCTTTGCCCGGGTCGGCGGCGTGGTCTCGATGAGGCCGAGTCCTGAATTCGTCAGGAAAGGCAGCTCGCGCATCTGGGTGATGCGCGGGTCGATGCCGCTCAGCGGCATCGTCTCCAGTCCGGCGAGCAGGTCGGTGCCCGATCGCACCGTCCCGCGCAGGGCTTCCTGCTGCAGCTGTGCGGTGGTCGTGCCGCTCGCCGGCGTGAGCCGCGGGTCGGTGAGGTTGATGCGGGCCTTCACGCCTTCATCGCCGATCCAGTAGCAGTAGGAGCCTTTGCTGCCGGCGTCGGGCAGGGGGACGCGGGGCAGGGTGATCCGGCCGTCGGGTTTGCCGGGGCTGGTGGCGGTCGCGAGTTCGGGGCCGCTGGCGCAGGTGTCGCCGACCAGCGGTACCAGGAGGTTGGCCGGGAGGGTGAAGTCGTTCTGCCATGGCACCCATTGGTCGATGTAGAAATCGGCTTCTCCGTAGAGGTTGGCGGACTGCGCACCCGGGGTCATGTCGGGCCTGCCGCTCACCAGCCACGACGGCGGTTGGAGCTGCTGGTCGCTGCGCCAGACGCCGGTCCAGAGGGGGTTGCGGATGGTGTTCCAGGTCCAGCCGGCCTGCGTCGTGTTGGCCAGGATATCGGCCCGCGCGGTCATGCGCCGGTCAGGCCCGGCTTCTTGCTGCAGGTGCGCGAGGGCGAGGCGGAGCGAGACGGCGGCGTTCAGCTTCGCCCGCAGGAAATTCTGGTGCTGCGCCGCGAGGCGCGACTCGATGGTCACGAACGAGGCCACGGTGATGACCGTGAGCAGCACGACGGACATCACCACGAGCGACAGCACGAGGCTGAAGCCAGGGCGACGGCGGCGGAGCAGCGTCTCGGTGTCGGGGGCCACGGCGTCAGTCTGGGGTCGCCTCGAGTGTGCTCAAGCCCCGACGCCTTCCCGCTATATGAAAGTTATGTGACGGCCGCGGCTTACTTTTCGCCCTTCGGTGCTGGCGGCTTCTGAGCCAGGCTGCGGGCGGGCGGCGGGCGGTCTTCGATCACCTTGATCACGATACGTCCGAGTTCGCCGGGGCCAGGCGAGACCATGTAGAGCTTGCGGGTGCTCTCCATGTGGAAGACCCGCCCGGAATAGGCCGGGAGTTCCGCTTCGTTGATCCGGCTGGAGATTTGCACGTCGTAGTAGTCGTTATCCTTGCTGCCAGGGCGGGCCACCTTGGAACTGCCGGCAGGAATACGCTGGTCGCCCGAGGGGAGTTTGACCGTCAGCGGGAAACTGCAGAGGTTGAAGTAGCGGTTGCTGCCAGGAGGGAAGGAACCTGGGATATCCTGAATGGCGGTGATCCCGTTATCCTTGCCGGGGTTGACCATCAGGATGAGGTGGAGCTGCCCTTGTTTTGCCGGCAGGTCTATCCAGGCAATGGGGGGCTTGCCGGACGACGTCAAAACGTGGGTCGGAGTGGCCCCCTTGACGCCGCGGACGGGTCGCTTGACGACCTCGGGCTTCTCGCCGGTGTTTGGCACGGTCTCGGCGGCAATCTCGGTGGCGGCGAGTTCGATGAGTTCCATCCGGGCGGGGCCACGGTAATAAAACACGTCGGTGAGCATGTCCGTGGGGATGACGAGGCTGTTGACCTTCTTGTCCTGCATGATCCCTATACCCGCCAGCGGCTTCGTGGCGGAGATGAACTTCACATAGGCTTCGACGACCGTGGTGTCCGCGGCACGGACGGAGCCGCCGGCGAGGAGTAGGGTGACGAGCAGGGCTTTACCTAGGTCAGATCTCATCGGCTTTGAGCCAGCGCATTGAGACGACCTTGAAGCGGCGGCCGAGCACATTGTTCACGGGGGTGAGGGCGGTGCTCAAGGTCGGGTCGGTCGCCGCCGAGGGGGCGATCTTCAGCGGCTTCGGGGCGCTATTACCGGTCTCGGCCGAATTGGTCGGGTCGAGGAACTCGGGGATGCGTTGGACTACGACCTCCATCCAAGCGGAACCGATCTCGCCGTTGTCGAGGCCGGCTTCGCCGTAGCAACGCAGGGTGAAGGTGTCGGAGCGGGTGGCCAAGGCCGGGCCGAGGCTTTGGAGGAGGTCGGATTGCAGCAGGTTTCCCGGGGCGCCCATGGCGGTGTGCGCGCGGCTGGTGCCGGTCTGGGCGGTCACTTCGATATTCTCAGGATTGGGGAACCAGCTCGACGTCGGCGTCTTGAGGGAATCTTGGGTGAGTTTGCGATCCGCGGCGTTCGCGAAGAGCCGGTCGCTCAGTCCGGCGTTATAGGTCTGGTCGGCGCGGAAGATCGCCGCTTGCAGTGCGCCGCAACGACTGGCCCAGGTCTCGGGGGTGAGGAAGCGGTTGATGAACTCGGAAAGGCCAAGGTAAGGCGTGGTGGCCTTGGCGAGTCCGCCGAAGAGTCGGCTCCCCGGAGCCTTCACGAGGTCACGCTCGCTACGCGCGATGATGGCGAAGCGAGCCTTGTTCTCCGCGACGATCGCGTTGGCGAGGTTGGCGATCTGCACGTCGCTCAGGTTGGCGAAACCGGCCCAGTTGCTGGGGTCGTCGGTATTGCCCGCGGCGATGGCGGCGGTGTCCTTGGTGAGCACGCGAGGGAAACGGGCGTCGCCGTTGGCGGACTTGTCAGCGATCGCGAGGTTCTTGGCGGTACCGAGGAAGGCGGTCCAAGCGGCGACGGACGTCGAGTTGACGTTGAAGGCGCCCTTGTTGAGCAGCACGGCGGCGGAGCGACGGTAGTCGGCGAGGGCGGCCGCGGTGGCCACGGCGTCACGGCCGCTTTCTAGCGAGAAGCGTGGGTTGTCCAGCGGTATGCCGCCGTTGATGAAATCACTGATGACCTGGGTCATCGTCTTCTTCTCGTTAGGGTCCGTCGGCGGGGTGTAGGTCTTGCTGGCGACGGTGACGGCATCGGTTGGCGTGGGCGTCGCGGGGGTGATTACGCCGGCGGTGCCGGATTTCATCCAAGGCGCGAGGCTCGAAAGGAAGTAGCCGTCCCAGAGGGTCGCGTTAAGAAGATAGCTCTGGTCGAATTCGGACCAGTTGGCGCCGTTGTCTTGGAGGGCTTTCTTGGCGTCGACCAGCGGTGAGGCGAAGCTGTTGCCGATGCTCAGGAGCGGTTGCTGGTCGCGGACTCCGAAGTTCGCATGGGCGTATTGGGCTAAGGAGACGGGCTGTACCAGCGGGATTTCGGCGAGGATGACGCGCGAGTCTCCGGTCGCGTAAGTGGCGGAGTTACCGCCGAAGGCGAGCTTACCTGCGCCGGTGTTCTCCAACACGTTCTCCCATGCCCCCGTGCGGACGCTCAGCTGATAGCTGGGCGATGCGCCGCGGGCGCCGCTCGTACCGATGCGGCCGCCGGCGCTGGGCTTCTGCGTCGCGGCCAGCGGGTTCGAATGCGTGTAGGTGGCGTAGGGGGCGGCGGCATGGTCCGACGTCTTGGCGGACACATCGATGACCGTGACGATATCCGCGGGGAGGGGCGGGGAGGTGGGCGTAGGGTAAGGGTTGCGACCGTCCCACTCCGGGATGTTCGGACGAGGGAATTTATTCTGCACGTGACGCCAGCTGAGGAAGAATTTCTCGCCGGGGCTCGGATACTTCGTCTGGCCGATGTCGTTGAAGGCGATCTCGCTGGTCTCGCTCGATTTCGCCAGGAAGTCGTTCTTGTCGGCGGCGGCGCTGCTGCTCGCCGAGGTGTTGAGTTCCAGCTGGTCGCCGGGCCAGCAGCTCAGCGCATGGCGTACGCGCAGGTTGCCTCCGGGGATGATCTCAAGCGCGATGGGGTTATCGATGTTGAAGGTTAGCGTGGCGGCATCGCCGAAGTTCCAATCCCAGACGTTGTCGCGATAGCCGCCCTGGATATTGTACGTATTGTCGAGGACGATCGACTTGGCCCATTCACCCATCTTGGGTTCGCAGGAGAAGACGCGCATCTCGCCCGGCTCCAATGTGATGCTGGCACTGGCGTCCTTGGTGAGGTAGAAGCGGAAGGTGTCGTCGTTGTCGCTGTCCGGGGCCTGACGGGTGAAGAAGTCGGTGATCTTGGTCTCGTAGACGTAAGGGTTGGCCAGTGTGCCGGTCTTGTACTGCTTGAAGCGGAACTTCCAGTCGGCCATGTCCGAGAAGCCGATCGCCGCGGCGTAGGGGGTCTTGTTGGCGCCGCCGCTCGCGGTGCCCGGAGTCCAGGTCATGCGGACGTTGAAGGGGTTATGGATGACGACGATGGGGGTGATGTTGAGGCGGATATCGACCCACTCGTCCCAGCTCCAATAGACGAGCTTACCCCGGCGGATCAGCGTCCAATCCCAGTACTGCATCTTGTTCACCGTGAAGGCCAGGGTGACGCGCTGCAGGTAGGGCGTGGCGGCGACGTTCAACGGACGGGTGACGATGTTGTTGGTGTCGCCATTGCGATAGTCGTTTGCGTTGGGGTTGTTGCTGCTCGAGGCCGGCAGGTCGCCGTCATAGACGTCGGAGTAGCCGTAGAGACGGTTGCGCAGGCTGTTGTTGGGTAGCCCGCTGCTGGCCGGCGTACCGCTCGGGTGGGCGGCGGCGACGTTGGGCCAGAGCGTGCGCGCCCGGAGGGTGGGGGTGCCGGTGGAGCGGTCGCTTGAAGTGGCGCTCCCGGTCCAGCCGAGCTGCTTGTAGAGGCGGTGATAGTCGCGGAGCGCCCACCAGGCCGGACCACGGACCTGTCCGTCGCTGACGGTGCGGCTGAAGACCGGCGCGGCGGTGGTGGTCTTCGAGCCTTGCATCAGCACCGGCATCGCCGTGGCTTCGACGCCCTTCTCGGTCGTCGTAGCGGCGGCACCGGCGACGCCCTGTCCGAATTCGGTGGCAGCGAATTGTGCGTCGCTGAGTTCGAAGGCGACGGAAAGGTCACGCTTGAGACCGCCGTTGAGCGAATCGGCCAGGACGCCCGCGGAAGTCGCGCTTAAGTCATGGAAGAGCAGGCGGGCATTGGGCGTGGAGCTGCCGCCGGTTGTCTTGGAATACCCGCTGAGGAGCGGCAGCTGGCGGACGGAGTCGAGGCTCGTCAGTTGCGTGGGGCTAGTCAGCGCACTCAGTCCGTCGATGAGCGAATAGCCTGGTGTGAGCGGGCTGCGCAGCGAGATCATCTGGTCCGTATTGCTGGTGTCGCTCACCGAACGCACGTCGCGCAGGTTGATGCGGGCCTTGATGCCTTCGTCGCCGACCCAATAGGCGTAGTTACCTTTGATGCGGTCGTCCGGAAGCGCGACCTTGGGGAGGGCGACGAGTCCGCTGGGGCGGCTGCCTTCCGCCGCCGCGGCGCTGCCGGTGCCGACGAGGTTCACCATGGTGTCGGCCCCAGGATTGTAACCGTTCTGCCAAGGAGCCCAGTAGCCAGTAGGGTAGTCGGGCGTTATGCCGGTCTGGAAGAGCGAAAGGGACTGCGTGCCGGCGGGTTGATCGCCGCGGCCGGAAACAATCCAAGAGGGCGGGAGGTCGGGCAGGTCGGTCCGCCAGATGCCCGTCCACATGGGATTGCGGACCGTGCTGGCGGTGGCGGCTGGCTGGGTGATGTCGGCGCGCGCGGTGGAGCGTCGGTCAGGGCCGGCTTCCTGCTGGAGGTGCGCGAGGGCGAGGCGCATCGCGACGATCGAGTTCAGCTTGGCGCGCGTCGCGAGCTGCTGGTTCATGACGGCGCGAGACTCGACCGTGATGAAGGCGGAAACCGTGACCAGCAGCATGACGATTCCCGCCATCACCGTCAGGGACAGGATGAGGCTGAAACCGGGGCTACGTTTGCTGTGTTTCATGCCGAACCACCTCTTCGGTGGTATGAGTATTATTACTCATCGATGGCCTCAGGCAAGTGCCACCTTTCGCCTCAAGAACGGTCAATTGCCGGGAAGGTGACATGGTTACCTTAGATAAATGATATAAAATAAGTGTTTTCAGGCCACGGATGCGGGTATACTGTATCTGAGTCATGAAAACCCCGCTCTTGGCCGCTGCCCTCCTTTTCGCCTCGGTTTCACTTTTCGGCGCCGCTGCCGGCGGTGGCGGTGTTCCGCCCACCACGCCGACCACGCCCACGACCCCGACGGTGAAGCCGCCCTGCACGAAGAAGGACGACGACAAGCGTCCCACCACCGTCGCTCCGAAGGCTCCCGAGAAGAAGGAAGTCGAGAAGAAGTCCAACGACGATAAGCGTCCGTTCAAGAAGTAATCGGTT
>JBAXMD010000053.1:0-10255 GCA_037134475.1 Verrucomicrobiota bacterium
ATCACATCGAGGGCGTCCTTGTACATCTTCGCGGCTTCGGCATCGATGACTGCGGCCTTCTTCTCGATCTCGGCCGCCTTGGTCTTATCGGTCGCGGAGTAGAGCGAGACCGTGCGTTGGGCTGGGTTCTGCCATTTACGCCAGTCGAGGGCTGGGTCGAAGATTGCGCGCAGGCGGAAGTAGTCGACTTGGCTGATGGGGTCGTAGCGGTGGTCGTGGCACTGCGCGCAGGCGACCGTGAGGCCGGTGAGCGAAGTGGTTACGATACGCAGTGTGTCAGCCACGCTTTGGTTCTTGGCCAGTTCGAGGTCGGCGACGGTATCACCCGTGCCATCCGGGCCCATGCGCAGGTAGGCCGTGGCCGTGAGGGCATCGATCTTTGACGGGTCGAGCACGGCGGCGGCAACGGTGGTGCTCGTGACGGCGTTCAGCTCGTCGCCGGCCAGCTGCTCTTGGATGAATCGGTCCCAAGGCTTGTCGGCGTTGAGGGAACGAATCACGTAGTCGCGGTAATGCCAGGCGTAGGGGCGAACTGAATCGGCGTCGGCGTAGCCGTTGGTGTCGGCATAGCCTGCGACGTCGAGCCAGTGGCGCGCCCAGCGTTCACCGTAGGCGGTCGAAGCCAACAGTCGGTCGAGCAGTTTCGCATAGGCGTCCGGCGAGTTATCGGCGACGAACGCGGCGGTCTCGATCGGCGTGGGCGGGAGGCCGGTCAGGTCGATTGTCGCGCGGCGGATGAGGGTGGCGCGATCGGCTTCGGGAGCGAAGTCGAGTTGCTTGGCTTTGAGCTTCGCGCGGACGAACGCGTCGATGGGGCTGAGTTCAGGTGTGTCGGCGAAGCGTGGGATAGTCGGCTTCGTGACCGGCTGAAAGGACCAGAACTTTCGGTCGCTGGCGGAAATGAAGACGCCGGGCGGCAGGATGCCGGTCGGTTCCGTCTCGTTGATCTTGGCGCCGGCCTTGATCCATGCCTCGAGGAGCGCGACTTGGGGTTCGGGCATCTTCTTGCCCTTCTTGGGCATCTCGCCGGCGCGGATGAGCTTCAGCATCGCGCTCTGGTCGGGGTGGCCCGGCGTGAGTATAGCGTTACCGTCTTCCGTCTTCCCGTCCATGAATCGACGGAGGCGGAGGTCGACGCCGCCCTTCAGCTTTTCCTCTTCGCCGTGGCAGTGGGTGCAGTGCTCCTTGAGGATCGGGCGGATCTGCGTCTCGTAGTTCGGGCTCTCGACCGCGCGCAGTCCCGCCGAGCCGACGAGGAGCACGGCCAGCAGCAGGGAGCAGCGGGGGAGAAGGGTGGGCATGGATCCGAGGGGTCGGACGATGGTTTTCAGACAAGCCATCGTCTCTTAGGTTACAGTAATAAAACGGCGATTATCTGTCTTTTAGCGTAAGTCGTAGGCCGGCCTCAGCGGTCCAGCTTCTCGCCGCCGTGTTCCTTGATCCATTGACGGGAGAAATCCGCGCTGGGCATGCCCACGTCGAGCATGGTGTTGGCGAGGAAGATCATGTCGCTGATGCGGCCCTCCTTGAGCCACTTCAGGCCCAGGTCGCATTGATGCTTCATCAGTTCCACGGAGACGGGCTGCTTGTTCTGGAAATCCCAGAGGTAGAGGCCGAGGGCGATCCGGGCTTTCTTGGGGGCGATCTTTTCGAGCGCGAGGAGGTTGGCTTCCAGTTCGGGGATTTCCGTGGAATCCCAGGTCCAGAGCGTGAGGACATCGAACTCGCCAAGGAAGTCCGCGAGGGGAGGTTCGCATGACCGGTAGGGAATCGTTTTGTTCTTACGTTCCGGATTGATCTCGTGGGTGTAGAGCGTGACCCAGATGTCGAGAGGCCGGCCGTTCGTCTTGGTCTGCTCGCGCAGACGCCGGAGATCCGCGAGGGGCATGGCGGGTCGGCCGGTGTGGGCATCCGTCGCTTTCTTCCGCGGGATCGGTCGCACGAAGTCATCCATGAAGATGCCCCGGATGTTAGGGAACTGCTGCGCGAGCGAGAGGGTGGCGGGGAGTTCGCGCATTCCGCCTTCGCCGCCGCCGCCGACGACCGACCAGACCACGCGGTCGAGAGGCTGGAAGGACGTGGCATACTGCTGATAGCTGGTCTTCTTCCGGCCGGCCTCAGCTTCGGGCGATGCCGGTTGGCTGTTGCTGCGGATGAAGAGCAGGTTCGGCACGCCCAGCCAGAAAGCCCCTTCGGCGGGCGTCATGCGGGAGCCGCCGGGCGCGAAGTCGTCGATGTAATGCTTCACGTTGCCGTTCGGGGAGGCGGGGCTCTTCTTGTTGTTGCCGCCTTCGACGACGGTGAAGATCCAGAGCCGGTCGCGCACGGTTTCGGATGCCGTCGAGGGCGTCTGCGCGAGCATCGCCAGCGGCGTAAGCAGCAAGGCGAGCAGGAGGGGCAGGGTGTTCATGGCTTCTCTTTTCCTTTATCGGTCAAGTTTCTCGCTGCCGTGTTCCTTGATCCACTTTCTCATCCAGGGGGCTGAGGGCGAACCGATGTCGAGGTGGGTGTTGCCTAGGATGACGAGGTCGCAGACTCGGCCTTCCTTGAGCCACTTGAGGCCTTGGGAGCACTGGAGCTCCATCAGGTCGAGTGGCACCGGTTTTCCGAAGCGATACGCGGGGTCGGCCTGCTTCTTTTCATCGATACCGGTGTAGTCCCAGAGGTAGATGCCCAGCGCGACCTTGGTTTCCTTGGGCTTCGCGGCCTCGATGCGGGCGAGGTTCTTCTCCAGGTCTTTCAGGTCGGCGCACCTCCAGCCACGCCTGCGAGTTGGCCGATTCCACCGCCACGCGCAGCGCCGTTGGCTTCGCCGGATAAGGCCGCTTCACGAGCAGCCGATGCCATTGACCATCGCAAATGAGGTCCGGCGTCGTGACCAACGGAGTCGAGATGCTCTTGCCCGCCGCATCCGCCGAAGTCAGCGTGAGCACCTCCGTGTAAGGCCGCTGCACCGCCAGCCACCACGCGCGATATTCGAGAACGATGAACTGCTCCGGCACCAGATCTCCCTCCGTCCAAGGCCGCTCCCACCGCATCAACTTCGACTGCGCCATCTCCCCCGAGAGTGAGAACCGCAGCCCCTCTTCTTTGCGGGCATCAAACGCTGCGGGCCTTCGCGCCTCTGGCACAGTGGTGGTGAGCTGCTTCCAGGTTGGGGCATCCCAGGTTGGGGCATCGGACAGTGCTGGAAGCTCTGCGGCGTGCAGTGCGGCCAGTGGAATGAGCAGCAGGGCGGTGAGTGTCATGGGGTTGGTGCGCTATCGTTTCAAGGGTGCGAGAAGCCGGTCGCGATTCGCGGGGTCGCGGGTGAAGGCGGCCATGAGGAAATTCCAGCTCTCCGGAAGATAGCCTTCGTAGCCGAGGGGCCTCCCGTCTTGTGCGAAGTGCTCGGCACCCGCGCCTCCGATGCCGCCCTGAAAAAGGCCAGCCTCGGCGGTAGGCAGCATGGCGTTGAAGATGCGGTCGGCTTCCTCATTCAATCCGGCGACCTGAAGGCCCAGCAGGTAAGGCCACGTCAGCGCCGGATGAACCGAGCCGTTGCAATAGCGTTGGCCAAACTGGCCGGCCTCTTCCTCGGTCTTGTAATGTCCGCCCGGCTTCCACCATGGCCCGGCGTTTTTGCCATCGAGTGTGATTTCCGGTCCGATCATGTCGCTGATGCGTGCGGGAAGCAGATTGGCGGGCACACCGAGATGCCAGTTCTTGAAGCCGATCTCGTGCGACTTGCGCATCACGCGCTCCATGATTTCACGACCCTGTTCCGGCGGCACGATGCCGTAGGCCACGGCCATCCCGTTGACAAAGGTGTGGCAGTAATCATGGACTTCACCGTCGGCGCTGATCCAGCTCACAAACCAGCCGTTCTTCTTGCTCAGGAATTTCTTGACATAGGCGACGCGCAGCTTTTCGGCGAGGCTGCGATAATACGCCGCTCCGTCGGGCTGGCCGACGGCATCCAACATCTCGGCAAGGTATTTCCACGCCGCGAAGGCGTAGGCGTTCACATAAGCGTTTTTGCCGCCGAAGTTGATAAACTCACCCCAAAAATCGGACCGATCCGGCTGGCGCAGCGTCCACGCATTGCCGCTCTTCGGGCTCTCCAGCAGGCCGTCCTGATCCTCATCGTGGCGAGCGAGGTAGGAGGCGATGCGGTGAAGTTTGGTGATGTTTTCTTTGAGCCACGCCTCATCGTGCGTGAGTGACCAGTAATGCCAGGCTGCGATGATCAAAGCCGGTTGCTGGAATAAATTGAGATCCTCCCCGCGGTCGAAGTAGGCGTTGATGTGCCCGTCGCGATACAGTTGCGAGCCATTCGTCAGCCAGTAGTTCAGCGAGTGGCGCAGCACGGGGGCGACGCTCACGTCTTTCACCGGCTCATTCCAGAATAGCATCGGCTCCGAGTAGAAGAACAGCGAGCAACTGGCCGGATCGGACAAGCCGTTATTGGCGAGCACGCTGGTGCGCTGCGGCCCGGCCCAGGTGGCGCAGGGCTGCCAGTGGTTGAGATAGGAGCGCCTCATGCGCTTCCATAGGGCGGTGTCCACTCCTGCTGGCGCACTGAGGTCGGAAGGACGGAAGCGCAGCGTCACCGTTTTGCCATCCGTGAGCGTGCCCGCCGCGTGCAGGACCAGCGTGAGGCTGCGGGGCTTCACCTGACGTTCAGCCTGACGGCGGAGTATCTCGACTGCGGCCTCGCCTCGTCGCTCCGGCGGGACGACGACTCCAGTCGCGGCACTGCCAGCACGCACTCCTTCCAAGGTGGAATTGACCGGGATGTCTCCTTCTACCGCCAGGCTTAGGTGCCCAAAGTCCGGCGCGACGAGCAACCACGGTCCCACCCCGCCTTTTTGTGCGTTCAGGTCGTGGGGAAGAATCGTTGTCGGCGTAATCACAGGATTCAGCGGCACTTTGAAACGCGCATTCGCAATCGCGCCACCGCTGACCGCCAGCCGCCACACCAAATCGTCTCCTTCCTGCTGCACCGTCCACTTCACCGTGCCTTTGCCATTCGCGGTTGGGCAGGTGGCGGTCCATCCCTCTTTCTCGATCCCCCAGGTGACCACGGGCTTGTCCATGCCATCCCAAGTGATCTGCACGGGCGACATCAGCAGATTCACGCCCTGGCGGCCCGTGCCTTCGGAGTCCAGACCGAGATGATTGATGCCCGATTCAACATTCGCCCCGAGCACCCAGCGCGATCGGGAATCCGCGAAAGCGGCGGAACTGCCAGCCGGAATAGTTTTGGGCGGCGCATCGGCGGCCTGGAGTCCGGCCAGCGGAGCGAGGAGAAGGGCGGTGAGGAGGATATGTGTTTTCATGGTGAGGGTGGGTTCAGTTCACAAACAGGAACTCGTTGCTGTTGATGAGCACGCGGCAGAGCGCGGCGAGGCCGTTCTTCTGCGCATACGCGGTGAAGTCGCGGAGCTCATCCGCCGTCGGTTTGCGCAACAGGATGCGGCGGATAGCTTCGGCGGGCGTGGTGATTTCTTTGGCCAGCTCGCTGCTGAAGTGCAGGACGAAGCTGTTGTTGTAGAGCGCGAGGGATTGCAGCGAGGAAGCGGAGAAACTGCGGCTCGGAGCGAGCAGTCCGAGGTCGGGAAAGTCGAGCGTGTCCATGAAAGGGTCGGGCACGCCGCGCCAGACGAAGCGGTAGATGCTGCGGCGATGTTTCGGCAGAGAGGACCAGTCGTAAGCGGCGTAGTCGAGCGTGGGCGTGAGCTGCACGGGCGGGCCGGTGATGAATTGGCGTTCGCTGGGGCCACCGACGGTGAGGTCGAGTTTGTCCGCGGCGGCGAGGGTGAAGTCGCGGCTGAAATCAATCGCCGAAGGGTTCGCCAGCTCGATGCCTGCGTTGACCTTTTCGATCACCACGGCGCTGCCGAAGCGTCCCGGCGCAAACACAGGCGCGAGCTTGGGATCCACCGGGCGGCCATCGTGTTGACCGGTGGCGTCCTTCAGGTCGTCATCGAAGCGGAAATGCGCGACGAGGTCCGCGTGGGCTGGGGAAAATGAGCCGAGCAGCAGGGCGGTGAGGAGTGCGGGTGTGTGTTTCATCGTTGGCGTGATCATCGTGAGTCCTTGGCGAGCAATTTCTGCAAGGCCTCGGCAAACCGGAGGCCAAGCCCTTGCTGTCCAGCGGTGTCGTAGTGGACCTGATCCTTGGCTTTGGTCAGGCCGTCGGTGCTGATGCAAAGGGTGAGCGGGTCTTTGGCCGGAAAGGCACGCTGAGTGGCCCGGACTTCATCCACAAAGGGAAAGGGCGAGACGGGGGTGACTTTGGCGGGATTGATCTCCGCAATGACGGCCTTCATCTGCGGCGCATCGAGATCGCGACGGAGCGAGGCGATGAGGTTCGTGAGGTGCTGCTCGTAGTCTTTCGCCAGCTCAGGCACACGGGCATCGGACTCGCCCTGCATCCAGAGGAGGGCAGCGGGTTTGACGCCACCGTCGGGAAAAGCCTTCTTCCATGCCGCGATGAGCTGCGCGTAGGCATGTCCCACGCGTTGATCGTGGCTGAGCTTCAAGCGGTCGATGCGTGCCTGATCCAGCTCCGGCTGCCAAGCGAGCTGCGACGTGCCGCCATGCGCGGCTTTGAAGAGCACGATCTGGCGTCTGGGCATGGCCCGCGCCAGCGCATGTGCCAGCGTGACCTCCGGGCCGATGCTGCCGCTGGCGAGCGCCTGCGTGCGGCCCCAATGGATGAGCATGACATTCGCAGGCGGCGTGCGCCATTCCTCAGGAAGCTCTCCAGACTTTCCATGGCCTGCCATGTTAGACTGACCGGAAAGGATAAGCACAAGGGGCGGCTCGGCGGCGTGCAATCCGGCCAGCGGCGCGAGCAACAGGGCGGCGAGTAGGATGAGGGTGGATTTCATGGTGCTTATTTCTTTGGGGATTGAGATGTTTTCACCTTCACGCGGACGGGAGCCGATAGGCCGACATGCCCGTGGTCATCCACGGCGGTGGCGATCAGGGTGTTGTCTCCCTCGAGAGGGTTGTTGTTTGATTCATGAGAGCGTATCTGAGGGAATTCTACTTTGCCGAAGCGTTTTTCGGACTGGTCTCTGTTGGTCGTAATTCGAGCGTTGCGAAGAAGCTGGACCATAAAAGTGGAGCGCCCTTGCCGCGCATCCACGGACTCAGGACATCCGTCCTCCCATCATCCGGGACAGACGACGACGTCCCTTGGAAAGCGATCGCTAGTCCCGGCTCGGGCGGCGTGAGCGACGACCAGGGGATTGCGATCTCGGCCTGCCAACCGTGGGCGTCACCCTGAACGGCGACAACAGCATGGCTTTTCCACTTGGCGATGGATGCGGGCGCGTCGGCAGGAACATTGGTGACCCAGTCGCCGGTTTTGCCGTCGGAATAGACAGTCACGGTGAAGACGGGACCCGAACCGCGAATCTGCGTGCCGTCGGCCAGCATGTTGTCTCCTCCTTTAGTATTCGGCAGGCCGAAGAAGAAACGGATCTGGGATCGTGCGACGGGTTTCCCGTCTGCGGTCGGTTCATTCGTACGTCTGCAGTGGAGAAGGAGGGCCTTATCCGTCCATGCGATCCGCACCGGCGGCAAGTTCCTTGGCAGTCTGGCCATATCCTGCGGCAGCCAATGCAGGACGCCAGCTTGCGACCAGAATGACTCATCCGCATTTCCATCCGGCTTCCAGCCCGGCGCGACGACATGAGGGGCGCTGGCGATCGGGTCGAGCTGGGCGGGCGACATGGAGGCGATGAGCGCCTGGTTTTTTTCCATGAGATCCTTGCCCTTCTCAGCCAAGTTGGGCCGCAGTTGGCGATCCAGCCAAGCCTGCCAGTTCTCATGGAACCGCTTGAGCACCGCATGCCGCTCGTAGCGGCTCAAATCGGAATTGGCGGCATCACCCGCTTTCCGGCGGACGATTCCTTCCAACCACAGGAACGCCGAGTCGACGGGGATGCGTTCATGCTTCACGTGTGCGAGACTCCTGGGGTCGCTGGCGGCGGCCTTTTCGGCGGCATCGAGAAGGCGGTCGGCTTCGGCGAAAAAGGGCGCATCGAGCCATAGGTTGGCAAGTCCGTGACGGGGTACGTTTTGGATCTGCCCTTTGGTTTCTGACTGGCGGCGTTCCATGTAGCGCAGGAGCTCGCGCATCGGCTTGGCAGCCGCTCCATAGTAGCCCGCGAAATACGTGTCCAGTAGCGGCTCAAGCGGGCGGTTTGGATCCAGCAACATCTTGTAGTAGAGCCAGGCCTGAAGCGTATGGAAGCTGTGAAAATCGTCGCCATACGGATGCTCACTCGGAGCGTAACCTTCACTTTCGCTCATGTAGGCTACCACGTGCTGGTCGCGCATGAAGGCGAGGTCGGGCTGGATGGTGGAAATATTAACCTGCGGCGTATAGAACCCGGGTGCGTGCAGGACGTACCGCCGCCCGTAGTCCCAGATCGCAAGCTGGCGGGCGATCGCGCTCCAATCCTCCAGCCCTTTGCGCATGTGGGCGTTCTCCGGGTCGGTGAGCGCATGGCCAAACTCGCTTCGGCCGTAGTTGTCGCACCATTTAATGAGGACGTTAGGCTCCGGCCGGATGTGTTTCGGCGGGAGAAGCGTGAAGTTGTAGGCGTAGGTCTGGACGAGCATGTCCGGGTATTCCTTTGCGATGCCACGTGCGATTTCGTTGATGAAATCCAGGAGCAGGCCGCTCTCCGAGCCCTCCCGCTCGGATACCGCCTTGCACGGCCCGCACAGGCAGAGATGCGTGGTATTGTCGTTCTGGCTGATTTCGATGACTTTCGCCGGGACTAGGCCGGACTTCGCAGATGCCGCTCGTTCGGCCGCGATGAAACGCAGCGCCCGTTCGAGAGTGATCCGTCGCACGTCGGGATTCGTTGCGCAGAGCTGAGTCCATTTGCCCGGAGACCCTTTGTCGTCCGTCAGGCGCTGGCCTTTCTCATCCATCGAGAAATACTCCGGATGCGTCGCCGCGAAGTCTTTGGAGGTGATGAAATATTGCCCAAAAGTGTGCACCTGAGGCGGCACCCAGAGGTCGCGAAATTCCTTGAATGGGACGACGTAGGGGACCCGCACATTGTTCATGTTCCAAATGAAAAACAGGGCGTCCTCCGGCGCAGGGGAGGTCAGTCCACGTGCCCCGGCGGGATCGAAGACGTGACGTGAGCGGAACGCTGGCTTGGTGCGCTTGTCGAGGGACGGAATCCGGAGGGTGGGATGCGAAGGTACAATCTCGGTATCCACCGCGAGCTGGTAAACGCCAGCGTAACGCTCCAGGAAATCAAAAACCCCGTAGGCCGTCGCACGTGGGGTCCCTCCGGCGATCACCAAGCGATCTCCCACCGCGCGCTGTACCCATTCCTCCGCACCGAGCCCGGTGATGCCGCTCTGCGCAGCGAAGCGCGTGTTGCCGATCGAGATGGTCTTAGTGCCGGCCATATCCTCGCCGACGACTGGGAATTCCGCCCCGGTGACTCGCTTAAGGTATTTGGACATCGTCTCGGCGGCGAATTTCTCCGCCGGGGTCGCGTTGGTACTCACTACCACGACATAGTTGCTCCTGCCGCTTTCAGCCAGCACGAGTCCTTCGCCCGCCGGCGAGCTCATCGGCCCGCGTCGGATTTGATCCGATGCGGGCCGCGGTGAGGTGCTGTTGTCGTTGGTTGGGAGTTTCTCCTGTGCGTTCAGGAGCGCATGTGAAGATAGCAGCAGCGTGGCGAACAGAATGCGAAGGTTCATGGAGCCTGTTAGAAAGAAGCCGTCGTGGGTTGAAAAGCAGGACGAGGGTTCACGGCGATTTGGTGACAGCATGCCTTGTCCCATCGATGGCGTTGCCGTCGAACTCATCGCCGAAGGCCAGTTTCCACTTCTGATCCGTGAGCATGGCCGGCTTGCCAGGGACTTCCCCTGCATGGACGTAAAGCGCTCCGGAGAGCAGGGCTAGGCAGAGACTTAGGCGGGGTTTCATTCGCCTAGGACATCCCTTAGTCCACAAAGTCCCAGCCCTTCCCGAAAAGGGAACGATAACGGCTGAAAAAGACACTCCCGTGCGTTAGCCCAACAAAAAGGCCCGCCGGTGAGGGCGGGCCGTGGGGAGGCGATGGGCGGATCGCTTACTTCTTGGCGAGGTCGAAGCGGTCGAGGTTCATGACCTTCGTCCAGGCGGCGATGAAGTCGTGGACGAACTTGGTCTTGCCGTCGGCGCTGGCGTAGACTTCCGGCCATGCGAGCGGATCCGTATTCGCCGCTTGGAGCGCGAGCG
>JBAXMD010000054.1:0-10180 GCA_037134475.1 Verrucomicrobiota bacterium
CGCGCGAACGTCGAGGCCATGACCTCTCGTAAATCTTATGTTCAGGAGTCGGGAGCACATGCGTCGCTCTATGTGGATGGACGACTTCAGGTCGGTAAGGGAACCAAGATTCTCCCCGGGGTCGTCATCGAGGGCGATGTGATCATCGGTGATCACTGTAAGGTCGGTCCGAACTGCTATATCCGCGGGTCGACCTCCATCGGTGACAAGTGTCACGTCGGCCAGGCCGTCGAGATCAAGAACTCCATCCTTCTTCCGGGTACCAACGTCGGGCACCTTTCCTATCTCGGGGATTCGATCCTCGGGGAGAAGGTGAACCTCGGCGCTGGCACCATCACTTCAAACCTGCGTCACGACGGAGGCTCCCATCGCAGCCCGATCGAGGGGCAAATGGTCGATACCGGCCGTCGTAAGCTTGGGGCCATCATCGGCGATGGCGTACATACTGGCATCCACACCTCGATCTATCCTGGCCGCAAACTGTGGCCGAAGACCTCCACCTTGCCCGGCGCCATCGTCGACAAGGACATCCTTGCCTGACCATGTGCGGCATCGTCGGATATGTCGGTCGTAACGCCGCCACCCCCGTGCTCCTCAGCGGGTTGCGTCGTCTGGAATATCGAGGTTATGACTCCGCCGGTCTTTCCGTCCAAGAAGGTAAATCGCTCCTGACCCTGCGTGCCGTGGGCAAGGTCGCCCGCCTCGCTGACAAGGTCCGTGCCGAATGGTCCGAGGATTGCCAAATACACTGTACCGCCGGCATCGCCCACACGCGCTGGGCGACGCACGGCGCACCCACCGAAGCCAACGCCCATCCGCACGCGGACGCCGGCGGCCGCATCCGGCTCGTCCATAACGGTATCATCGAGAATTACCGCGTCATCCGTGCGAAGCTCGAAGCCAAGGGCCACGTCTTCACGTCCGAGACTGACACTGAGGCCGTGTCCCGCTTGATCGGGGAATATTACAAAGGGGACCTGCGGAAGGCCGTGATCAGCGCCCTTCGTCAGATCGAGGGCGCTTACGGTATCGCCGTCATCTCCGCCGACGAGCCCGGCCGGATCGTCGTCGCCCGCAAGGGTAGCCCGCTTGTCATCGGCGTTGGCGAAGGCGAATGCTTGGTCGCCTCCGATCCATCGGCCCTGATTTCGCATACCCGCCGGGTCATCTATCTGGACGATGGCGACGTCGCCCTGGTTACCGCGGATTCCGTCGACATCACCGACCTTAACCATGCGCCCATGGATCGCGATGTCGCCGAACTCGAGTTCGAAGCCGGCGCGGTGGAGAAGGGCGGCTACGAGCATTTCATGCTCAAGGAGATCCATGAGCAGCCTGAGTCGGTCCGTAATGCGCTACGTGGCCGTCTTGATCTGCTGAATGGCACGGCCGTGCTTTCGGGCATGGGCGCGACCGCCCGCGAACTCATCGACCTGCAGCGCATCGTCATGGTCGGCTGTGGCACCTCGCTGCATGCCGGCATGGTGGGTGATTTCGCATTCGAGGACCTCGCCGCCATCCAGGCCGAAGTCCAGCCCGCCGCTGAATTCCGCTACCGCAACCCGCTCGTCGACGGTCGCGATCTGGTCGTCGCCATCTCTCAATCGGGCGAGACCGCCGACACCTTGGCCGCCGTCCGTGAGGCCAAAGAGAAGGGCGCCATGGTCATGGGACTCGTCAATGTCGTCGGATCGACCATCGCCCGTGAAGCCGGACGCGGCGTCTACTTACATGCTGGACCTGAGATTTCCGTCGCCTCGACCAAGGCCTTCACCGGGCAGGTGGCTGTCTTGCTTCTCATGGCCCTCAAGTTGGGCCGTGGCCGTCGTCTGTCGCGCGAACGCGGCCTTGCCTTGGCCGCCGAGATCGGGCGCCTGCCTGAGCTTATCGAGGCCGTCCTCAAGCAGGATGCCGCCATCGCCAAGGTCGCCGAATCCATGGCCAAGCATGAGCACGCCTTCTTCCTGGGCCGCGGCCCAATGTACCCCGTGGCGCTGGAAGGCGCGCTCAAGCTCAAGGAGATCTCCTATATCCACGCGGAGGGTTATCATGCCGCTGAGCTTAAGCACGGCCCCATCGCCTTACTGACGCCAGGTATGCCCGTCGTCGTCCTCGCGAATCGTTCACCCGTGGTCGACAAGACCTTAGGCAACGCCGAAGAGTGCAAGGCTCGCGGGGCGCGCATCATCGCCATCGTCACTGAAGGCGGCCCCGAAGCCGCGATCGCCGACGACGTCATCCGGATTCCTGACTGCGACCCGTTGATCGCGACCATCCCAGCCGTCGTCGCTTTGCAACTGCTGTCCTATCATGTGGCCCGCCTGCGCGGTTGCCCGATCGACCAACCGCGTAATCTCGCCAAGTCGGTGACCGTCGAGTAAGGGGAAGGCCTCAGCGATAGACCCCAGACCCTTGCCATTGATTGGGGCTGAGGGCGAGGCTTGCTGGAGTAGCCATGAATGAAAACTCCAAGAAGAAGTGCCGTTGCTGTCACAAGACCAAGACCCTGGACATGTTCCATCGTTTAGAAGGTACGGCGGCGATCCACCCGTTCTGTCGTCCGTGCCTCGGCGCGGCGGCCCGCCGTCGCTCCGCCCTCAGGGGAACGCGCCGGACCGAAACCACCCGGGCCTGCGCCCAGTGCGACCAGCAGTTGCCCGTCCAGATGTTCCATTGGCTACGGGCCTCTAGCAGCTACCACAGCTACTGCCGCCCGTGCCATGCGGCCTACATGGCTGAACGTTACCGACGCCTGCAGGGCGAAAGGTGACGTTTTGGAAAAGGTTTCCCGCTGGTGGCTGGACCGGGACTTGAACCCGGAACCAATTGATTAAGAGTCAACTGCTCTACCATTGAGCTATCCAGCCAGACAGCGGGATGGGAATGAGTGCAAGACGCGGACGGGATTTCAAGAGCAAACGCACTTTAATCGGCAGAGAGTTTCCGGATAGGTCAACACAGGTGTTCGGAGTGGCCAGACCGGGGCTCGAACCCGGAACCAATTGATTAAAAGTCAACTGCTCTACCATTGAGCTATCTGGCCTGCCGAACGCCTCTATTACGACACGTCCAGAGGGAGGGTAAAGAAAAATTGAACCTCAGCGATGACCGCGCTGACGGACGGCCTCGAAAAGGCACACGCCGGCGGAGACGGAGACATTGAGGCAGGGCACCTGGCCGAGCATCGGGATCCGCAGAAGGAAATCGCAGGTCTCGGCGGTCAGATGACGGATCCCGTCGCCTTCGGCGCCGAGCACGATCGCCAGCGGGCCACTGAGTTTAGCGGCGTAGAGCGATTGGCTTGCCTTATGGTCGGAGGTGCCAGCCAGCCAGACACCGGCGTCCTTCAGTTTCACGAGGGCGTTACGCAGGTTGTTCGCCTGGACGATCGGCATCGTCTCCGCGGCGCCGACGGCGACCAAGCGGACCGTATCGGTCACGGGGGCGGAGTTCTTCCGTGTGATCACCACGAAGGTGCAACCGGCACAGTCGGCATTACGGATACAGGCGCCCAGATTATGTGGGTCCTGGACGCCGTCGAGGACCAGGATCAGCGGATCCTTCACATCCTTGAGGAGTGCCGGGATGTCGGCTTCGTCGAATTGACGAATAGGCCGATGGAGGTCGGCGTGGCGAGGGGCGCGATCGTTGCTCCGGGCCATGGTCGGATTACTTGCGAGCCAGGCGACCCTGGGTGTGGAGCGCTTCGGCGATCTGGATCGCGTTGAGCGCGGCGCCCTTCCAGAGCTGGTCGCCGGAAATCCAGAGGGAGATGCCGTTATCGAAGAGGGTATCCTTGCGTAGTCGGCCAACGCCGCACTTTTCCTTGCCGGCATAGTCGAGCGGCATCGGATACTTCTTGTTGGCCGGGTCGTCGCAAAGTTCGGCACCAGGGAACGCGCTGATCGCCTTGCGGGCGACGGCGATGTCGACTGGCTTCTCGAACTCGGCGCTGATGGCGATGGAGTGGGCACGGAAGACCGGGACGCGGACACAGGTGGTGGTAACCTTGAGGTCCGGGAGATCCATGATCTTGCGGCCTTCGTTCAGCATCTTCATCTCTTCCTTGGTGTAGCCGTCCTCGAGGAACGAATCGACTTGGGGGATGACGTTGAAGTTGATCGTGTGCGGGTAGACCTTCGGGGCAAGGATCTCGCCCTTGGCCCAAGCACGGGCTTGGGCGTCGAGTTCGCGCATGGCTTCAGCGCCCGTGCCGGAGACGGCCTGGTAGGTCGAGGCGAAGAAGCGCTTGAGTCCGAAGGCCTGGTGAAGCGGATAGAGACCCATCAAGGCGATGGCCGTCGAGCAGTTCGGGTTGGCGATGATGCCCTTATGATTGGCGAGGTGGTGGGCGTTGATCTCCGGCACGACGAGAGGGACGTCCGGGAACATGCGGAAAGCCGAGCTATTATCGATGACGATGCACCCGCGCTTCACGGCTTCGGGGGCGAGGGCGAGGGAGATCGAACCGCCGGCGCTGAAGATGGCAAAATCAAGCCCTTCGAAGGCCTCCGGCTTGGCTTCCTGGACGGTCCATTCCTTGCCGCCATAAGAGACCTTGGAACCGGCCGAACGGGCCGAAGCGAGGGGGCGGAGTTCGGCCACTGGGAAGTTCCGCTTGGCCATGAGCGCCAGCAGTTCTTGACCCACCGCGCCTGTCACGCCCACGATGCCGATACGATATGCCATGTTCTGAGTTCGAGTTAGGTTTGAAGAAGGAGGTGACCGAACGCCTGAAAGGGCTGGGTCAGCCTTCAGCGGAAGATTGCATCGTTGTGTCGATTGACCAGCAAAAACTATGGCATTTCCATGGTCAGGAATGCGAAACCTACGTCGTCAGCACGGCCCGGGCCGGCCGAGGCTGCGTCCAGGATTCGCAACAGACCCCTGACGGACTCCATCAAGTCTGCGAGAAGATCGGGGCCGGCGCCGCTCCCGGTATGGTCTTCAAGGCCCGCCAGCCGACCGGCAAGCTCGCCGCCGAGTGGGCGACGCCTGATGATAATCTTATCACATCCCGCATCCTCTGGCTGGATGGTCTCGAGTCGGGCCGAAACCAAGGAACGGACCCCGAGGGGCGGGTCGTCGATACGCGCCGGCGCTTCGTCTATATCCATGGCACGAACCAATCCGACATGCTTGGGAGACCCAACAGTCACGGGTGCGTGCTGCTTTCGGATGTGGATGTCATTCGACTGTTCGACGTCGTCCCGGTCGGTACCCGGGTACTCATCGTAGATTAACGGGGTACCTTCGGTTTGTCCTCCTGGTTGGCCTTCACCGCGATAGGCCACCAGCTCTCCAGCATCTCCTTGGCCACCGGTCCAGCGGTCTTCCCACCCCAAGTATTGGTATCAACCTGACCTTCGACCAAAACCGCAAAAGCGACGACGGGATTCTCCGCTGGCGCGTATCCAATCATCCAGGCAAGGTGGGCCTTTTCGCCCTTCTTAAAATATTCAGCGGTACCGGTCTTGCCCGCGTAAGGTAGGCCAGGGATGCGGGCGACACGGGCAGTACCTTCCTCGACGCAGCGCAGCATGCCTCCGCGAAGCGCTTCAAGCTGTTCGATGTTGAGGCCGATGGGTTGGGCGCCGAGGTGTCGACCATTGCGCTCCAAGGAGTGGATGATGGAAGGAACCGTGCGGGTCTCACCTCGGGCGATGGAAGCGGCTAGGCACGCCATATGCAACGGGGTCGTCAGTAGGTAACCTTGTCCGATCGAGAAATTGGCGGTGTCGCCGTCATTCCAAGCACCCGCGCCGATACGCAGCTTGTATTCGCGATCCGGAACCACGAGGCCTCGGTTGGCAGCGAAAGGTAGTTCGGTCATCGGTTGGCCGCCCGTCTCGAGGTCGCTGACGGTCTGTAAGAGGGGCGCATCCAAGCCGAAACGGCGGGCTTCGGCGGAAAGCGCTTCGATGCCCGTGCGAAGGCCTACCTGGTAGTTCCAGACGTTACAGGAGACCGCGAGCATCTTGTCTAGGTTCACCTCGCCGAAGCCGACCGGTTCGTGCTCCGGGAAGTCACGGTTGCCAACGCGATAGAAGGCGCCGCAATCAAGCGCATCATCCCAATCGACGACCTTCTTGCGCATCCCGGCGGTGGCAGTGATGACCTTGAACGTCGAACCAGGAGCGTAGAGACCCTGGGTGCTTCGATTGAGCCAGCCTCCTGACTTGTCGACCTCGTCGTAATATCTGGATGAGACGCGATCAGCCAGACGGTTGGGGTCGAAAGAGGGCTGGCTGGCGAGGGCGAGGATTTCGCCGCTATGGACATCAATCATCACCGCGGCCGCCGGCAGGAGCGTGCCTTGGGGATCCTTGAGTTTGGCGAGTCCGCTTTCCGTGGCCTGCTGGATGCGGTAATCGAGCGAAAGCATCACGTTGCCGCCTTGCTCGGGTTCGCTATATTTGAGGCGTGTCTGGTTATAGCCGGACGAGGTCTTGGACCAAAGCTCCCAGCCGCTGCGCCCGCTGAGTACATGATTGTAACTGAGTTCGACACCTGCCGCACCGGTCTTGCCGGTGTAGTGAAGCTTCTGCATCGATTCGACGCGCACCTCAGAGATGTCGTCCACGTTGTCCGGCAGAGCGTCGGTATCTTTGACGTAACCTAGCACATGGGCCGCCATGGCTCCATACGGATAGGTACGGACAATATCCTGCTCGAGTCGGATGGGGCCTTCTACGGGAAACTGCTCGATGAAACGCGCGACGGACTTGGTGCCGTCATCAGCGGTGAGGGCCTGGCCCGTTCCGGGGAAGGCGAGGTCGTTCACTAATGTGAAAGGCAGGGCCCGTCGTTCGCGAAGGTGCTTGCGGAGCTCGTCGACGTTGACCTGGCGTTCGGCAGGCGCGGTGACCGGGGTCAGCTTCGCCAAGGATTTACGCCCCTTGGGATTCGTGCGGTTCGTCTCATCAATGACGAACCAGACCTTATTGAGCCAGCCCTGCAGCACACGCAGGCGGGCGTCTTCCATGATCTTCTCGCGGTCGATGGTGACAGCATCGCGGGCTTTCTCAGCGGCGATAAGGCGAAGGTACTCACCTCGGAACTCCTTCTGCAGGGAAGCGAGGTCGGCTTTGACGCTCCAGCGCGCGCGGTTGTCGACCAACGCAAAGCCGTTACGGTCGTAGATTCGTCCACGGGCGGGAGGCCGGAGCACAACGCGTCGGCTTTGGGTGTCCGATTGTTCCTTAAGGTCGCCGGATTGGACGAGCTGACGGTAGCCTAGGCCACCGATCACGTAAAGGAAGCCAGCGAAGAAAAAGAAGAACACGCCGTAAAGGCGAAGGCGCTCGACGGGGGTCGAAGGAAGGACGCGCGTGTCGGATGATTCCTTCATGGCGTTTCGGGAGCCGGCGGGACGCTCATCCGATCCATCGCGGTGTTCTGGGTGAGGGCGATAGGAATCAGGCCGATCGTGCCGATGACGCCGGCGAGCAGCAGCTGCAGCAGGAGATGACCGGCAAGGTCAGAGGCCGAGGCAGGGGAGCCATAGGCCGAGGCGACGAACCAGACGAGACAGCCGCAGACATTGACGACGGCGGCGGTACGGAGCATACCCGGCGTATTGCGCATCAGCTGACGATTGGACGACAGGAAAATCGAGACTGCGACCAGCGATAAGGCGAGCGATCCGTCGGGGATGGGGCGGCGCGCTTCGAAAAGAAACCCGAGGCAGGCGGCGAACAGGATGGCCTGCCAGCGTTTCAAGCGGCGACACGGCGCGATCAGGCAGGTGCCGGAAACAAAGAACACGAGCGAGGAGGATGCCAGAGTGTCCGAGGCGAGGTCGGCGCCGAGTAACCACGGGTAGGTCGCGAGCAGCAGGATTAGCCAGGCCCAGCCCATGGTCACTGGAATTGATCTCCCTGCATCAGGGCCTCGCCCGGATTCTGGTGCAGCGGGACGAGCACGGAGACCTCCTGGAGGTTATAAAGGTCCCGAGAGGGGACGAGGAGGCTCTCCTTGAAATTACCGACCTGCGTCGCGTAGGTGCCGCCGTCGAGGTAGCCCAGCATCAGGCGGCTAGGGAAGACGCCGCCCATGCCGGTAGTGAAGACGCGTGCAGGCTGTCCGGCGGGCAAACTATAGTCACGCGGGATCACGCTGACGCGTGACTTGGCCGTGCCGAGCGAATTGGAAGCGACGCCGTTCACGAGGACGATATGATTCTGGTCGTCGCCTTCGAGATAGGCTGTGCAGCGGAAGCCGGGGCTGGTGACAAGGTCGACCTCACTGGTGGTCAGGTGGACGGCGGTCACGCGACCGACGACCGTATTGCCGAAGACGACGGGTGCGCCCGGGCGGATGCCATCGTTACGCCCTTTACGGATGACGATACGTTGCCACCAAGATGAACTGTCGCGCGTGGCGACGCGGGCGACCACCGACATATATTCGGCTGGTACGTTGTAACGGGTGATCTCGCGGAGCCGGACGTTCTCACGGCGGATATCTTCAAGCGCATTGACCTTGATCTCCAAGGCGGCGTTGATGCGGGCGAGGTCGCGGCCGGCGGCGGCCATCTCCTCGACGCTGCGGCTCTTCTTCTCCCAGAAGGTCGCCATGTCGCGCGACTTGCCGAGAAGGTGGAGGGCAGGAGCCTGGAACTCGACGAAGGCTTCGCGGTTGAAACGGCGCACGGCGCTAGGCGCAAGAATCCATAGCGCCACGAAGATCGAAAGGGCGACGTAGGAGGCGCGGGCGCCTTGACGGTTCTGGTCCATGGCGGGTCGGCCCGCGAACGGGGCTTAGTCGCGACCGCTCCAGCGGGAGGAGTTCGCGAGGATCTTGCCGGTGCCATTGACGACCGCGCAGAGGGGGTCTTCGGCGACGAAGACCGGCAGGCCGGTGGCTTCGGAGATGGCGCGATCGATCTTGC
Source organism: Verrucomicrobiota bacterium (assembly GCA_037134475.1). GTDB lineage: Bacteria > Verrucomicrobiota > Verrucomicrobiia > Opitutales > UBA953 > UBA953. The sequence continues at coordinate 8,894 of JBAXMD010000054.1, forward strand.
GGATCAGTGAGCCGCCACCGGCGAGGACGATGCCTCGGTCGACGAGGTCGGCCGAAAGTTCAGGCGGGATGCGCTCCAGGGAGCCTTTGATGGCCTCGATGATCAGGTTGATATTGTCGGCCATCGCTTCACGCACCTCCTGGGAGGTAAGGTGCAGCTGGCGGGGAAGGCCGGTGACATTGTCGCGTCCTTTGACTTCGAAGGTGAGCTCCTGTTCGAGCGCGTAGGCTGAGCCGATCTTGATCTTAATCTCTTCCGCGGTGCGCTCGCCGATGATCAGGTTGTACGAGTTACGGATGTACTTGATGATCGACATGTCGAACTCATCACCGCCGACGCGGATGGATCGAGCGTGGACGATGCCGCCGAGGGAAAGCACGGCGACCTCCGTGGTACCGCCGCCGATATCCACAATCATCGAGCCAGTGGGCTCTTCGACCGGGAGGCCGACGCCGATGGCGGAAGCGACCGGTTCAGGAATCGTGATGACGTCGTCCGCACCGGCGCGGTAGGCCGAATCCATGACGGCGCGGCGTTCGACCGCGGTGATACCGTAAGGGACGGCCACGACGACGGTAAGGTTCGTGAAGAGGGATTTGCGGGCCACCTTGCCGATGAAGTAGCGAAGCATATGCTCGCTAATCTCGAAGTCGGCGATGACGCCGTCTTTCATCGGGCGCAGGGCTTGGATGTCGCCAGGCGTACGACCGAGCATCATGCGTGCTTCGTTGCCGACGGCGATCGGCTTACGCGTGCTGGTGCGAATGGCGACGACGCTGGGCTCGCGGAGGACGACGCCGCGATCCTTGAGGAAGACAAGCGTGTTGGCCGTGCCAAGGTCGATGCCAATGGCTTGGGTGAATAGCCCGGGGAAGCGCTTAAACATCAGGGTCGTGGTGGTTTCCTTTATGAACAGTTTATTCACATCATAGTCAAACGAAACTTCGGTCGCCAGGGGTGGGGCAGGGGTGTCATAAGATTCATTCAGACAGCGAGATAGGCGGAGGCGCCGGGCTGACCACGGAACCTATTCACATCGACGGCCGCTGCGAGGCGGTGCTGCCGAGCCACCTAGTCCGCTGATGTCGTCTTTGCGGGTATTTAAGGCGTTTGAGCCCGATGCCCAAGGGAGCATGGAACTTGCGACCTCCTCATGGGGTCGTAGTAACACCTTACCCCAACCCCATGACACCCCAGCTCAACCGTCGATCTTTCCTTCGCAACACCGGCATGGCCGCCGCCGCTTTTGCGGTGACCCGCCCATGGCTCAATTCCGCCGCCCGGACG
>JBAXMD010000055.1:0-10152 GCA_037134475.1 Verrucomicrobiota bacterium
ATCGGGGTGGTCTGGAAATACCCCGCTGAGGCGCCGCCTTCCGCGAAACTCCGTAGTGTGATGTCGCTCGAGCACGAGCAGCCGGTGATGACGCCGGACTGCTGTAAACTGGCCGAATGGATGGCGGGCTATTACGGCTGCGGCCTGAACTCGGTCCTCGAGACCGTCCTGCCCGCCGCGGTGCGTAAAGGCGTCCGCCCGGTTCTGCGCCGTCTGCTGACGCTCGTTGTAGCTCCCGACGCCGATACGCTGGCGAAGCTCCGCAAGAAGGCTCCGCGCCAAGCCCAGGTGATTGATTTCCTCGCTGGCCAGAAAGAGCCCGCTGATCGGTCCAAGATGGTCGAAGGCTTGGGCATTGCCCAGCAGGCCGTCGATGCGCTCATCAAGGCGGGCACGGTCAAGGAAGACGCCAGCGTGCTCTGGCGGGTGGCCTATAACGACCCTTACGCCGAAGGGGAGACCATGGCCTCGGCTGGGCATACTTTGAATCCTGAGCAGGTCGCGGCCGTCGCCTCGGTCACGCAGACGCTCGACTCGAAGGCCTTCCGCGCCCACTTGCTGCACGGTGTCACGGGTTCGGGTAAGACCGAGGTGTATGTCGCCCTGATCCGTAAGGTCGTGGCCGAAGGCGGCTCAGCGATTTTCCTCGTTCCCGAAGTCGCGCTCACACCTCAGACGGTCGGTCGGCTGCGTTCGCGGCTCGCTGACCTCGGTGCCAAGGTGGTCGTCTGGCATAGTCACCTTTCCGCCGGTGAACGTTTCGACGCGTGGATGGCGATGTCGCTTGGGCAGGCGAGGGTGGTGGTCGGCGCCCGTTCTGCCGTCTTCGCCCCGCTCCCGAACCTGCGCCTCATCGTCGTCGACGAAGAACACGAGCCTTCCTTCAAGCAGGGCGAAACCCCGATGTACCATGGCCGCGACGTCGCGGTGATGCGCGCGTCGATCCTCGGCGCGGCCTGCGTGCTGGGTTCCGCCACGCCTTCCCTGGAGACGTGGAAGAACGCGACGGCCGGCCGTTATGCCCTGGATGTCATGGCCAAGCGCGTCGACGACCGCCCGATGCCGGCCTTCCGCATCGTGGACATGCGTCGCGAGGTCTTGCACTCAAAGGGGCAGCATATCTTATCGCGCGAACTGACCGACGGTATCCGCGCCCGTCTCGAGCGTCGCGAGCAGACGATCCTTTTCCTGAACCGCCGTGGCCATTCGCGTTCGCTGGTCTGTCCGGATTGCGGCGAGGCCGTCCAGTGCAAGCGTTGTAGCGTGTCGCTGACCTTGCACCGCACCGATGACACCGCCCGTTGCCACCTATGTAATCATCAGGAGCGCGCCCCGGTGCTCTGTCCGAGCTGCCGATCGCCGAAGGTCCGCTGGAAGGGCTACGGCACCCAGAAGGTCGAGGAGACCATCGCCCAGCTCTTCCCTCGTGCCCGCGTGGCCCGTATCGACGCCGATACCATGGGTAAGAAGGACCTCTTCCGAAAGGTTCTCTCGGATTTCCGCGCGGGCAAATATGACATGCTCCTCGGTACGCAGATGATCGCCAAGGGCCTCGACTTTCCGCGGGTGACGTTGGTGGGCATCATCGACGCTGACCTTTCGCTGCAGCTGCCGGATTTCCGCGCCGCCGAACGCACGTTCCAGCTGCTCACCCAGGTGGCCGGTCGCGCGGGCCGTGGTGACCTGGAGGGTGTCGTGGTCGTGCAGAGCTTTCAGCCGGCCTCGGATCCCATTCAGTTCGCCAAGCGATTGGATTTCCATGGCTTCGCCGCCGCCGAACTCGAGAAGCGCGCCGAGTTCGGCTACCCGCCGGACCGACACCTCATCCGCCACGTCTTTCGCGGCCGCAACGCCGAGAAGGTCAATTTCGTCGCCGACGCCTGGGTCAAGGAACTCGAGCGTCTCCATCCTGGACTCTGCGAAATCCGTGGCCCGGCCCCGTGTCCGTTCGAGAAGGTCCAGGACCAGCACCGCGTGCATATCTGGTATCTTGTCACTGGGGTTAAGTCGCTCCTCGCGGCGATTCTGCCTCTGCGTGCCAAGATCCTTGGTGACGACGAGGTCATCGACGTCATCGACGTCGACGCCCAGGATTGTGCGTGACGCCGCCGAAGGGCGGCGGAGGGTAGGGGCGTGGCTTCGCCGCGCCCTCCCGGTTGGAGTGCACGATGAATCGTGGTCCTACCTCGGTTCGCCCTGCGGCGAAATCAGAACCACCGCTTGCGCTTCATCCAGAGGATGATGCCGATGGTGAGCACGGCCATTGTGCCGAGCGCGAGGAAGTAGCCGTATTTGTGACCCCACTCCGTGTGGATCTCCGGCATGAACTGGAAATTCATGCCCCAGAGGCCTACCAGGAACGTCAACGGGATGAACACGGAGCTCATCACCGTCAGCACGCGGATGACTTCGTTGGTCTTCCGTTCCTGCTGGGTGTGATGGTATTCCTGGAGGTCCTGCAAGATCATGCGGGCGTGCTCTATGCGGTCGGCTGCGCGGATCGCGTGGTCGTACAGGTCGCGCAGGTACATGTCCAAGCTCGTCGGCAGCAAGGCGTGCTCGTAATGTTCAAGCACGCTGACCATGTCCTTGAGCGGTTGGGCCAGGCGGCTGAGGCGCACGACGATGCGCTTGAGGCGGTAGACCTCGTTGAGGTCCCAGTCGTCGGTGCCTTTGAGGATCGAGTCTTCGAGCTCGGTCGTGGCGTCCTCGATCTCTTCGGTCTGGTAGAGCAATCGGTCGACGAGCGTATCGAGCAGGGAGTAGACGAGGTAGCCGGCGTGCCACTTGCGGATGTTGCCTTTATTGTCGGCGATGCGTTTCTCGACGGCTTCGAAGACCTTCTCATCGTTTTCGTGGAAGGAGATCACCCAGTTCTGGGCGGCGACGATGGAGATCTGCTGGCCGCGCGGGGTGTCTTCCTCGACGCCGATGCGGACGGCGCGGGCGATGGCCAGGAGCTTGTCGCCGTGTTCTTCGAACTTCGGGCGCGAGGTGGCGGTCAGGACGTCTTCCTGCGCCAGCATGGGGATGTCGAAGAAGGCTCCGACGATGTGGACGATCTGAGGGTCGGTGATGCCCATGACCTGGATCCAGACCATGCCCTGCTTGCCGGCGTAGCGTCCGACCGAGTCGAGGTCGGAGAATTCCTCCACCTTGCAGCTGGTCTCGTCGTAAGAGAAAACCCGGAACTTGGTCGGGGCGGTGGATTCGAAAGGAGAGGCGGCGGGTAGCTGACCCGGGGCGCGGCCGATCTCGGTGTCCTCGTAGGCCGCTTCACCGGGCAGGGGGGCGGCGTCGGCCTTCAGGTTGAGACGGGCGCGTAGGTCATGCATCCGTCGTTCCAGGAAGGAACGGGCCCGGGCCATTTCCTGCTGTCGCCGCTGCTGATGCCGACTCATGCGGCCATCTTCCTAAGCGACGGGCCTATGTCAACGGGTACGGCAGGTCCGTCACCGCTCCGTCACATTCCGGTCCTCGGTCAGGCCTTCCGCTGCCCCTTGGCGTTACGTCGGCCGTTCTTGCCGATGCCCATGGGGACAAGCTTCCCCTGATTCACCTTCTGGAACAGGTTGTTGGAATTCGTGACCCCGAGGCAGTAGAGCACCGCGGCCACATCCTGGGCCTTGTCCTTGTGCACGAGGCCGGCGTTCGTCAGCCAGATCGCGAGGGCATGGTGGAAGTTGGGCGGGCTGATATCCAGGTTCTCTCCGCCGAAGCGGAGCCAGAGCTCGGCCCGGTCCTTCATGGTGCAGTTGCCGCGTTTCTCCTGACGATCGTGGAGGTGGGCGAGAAGTTCGGAGAGGTTGTCAGGAAGCTTGGAGGATTCGGACATCTGAGGCGGAAGGTATTCAGGAAAAAAGAAGGGGATCGGTGGGCTGGCCCCGCAGGGAAGCGACATCGATAAGCCTTAGGGATAATTAAGCGACAGTTTGCTGGGAACACTTAATTACAATCTGACCTCTAATATTATAAACTACTAGAAACGACCCTGCGGTGGGTCGCCGTCGTGAGATCCCGGGTGGTGGTCGCGACAGGACTTGAACCTGTGACTTCAGCAATGTGAATGCTGCGCTCTAACCAACTGAGCTACGCGACCGTTACCCGAGAAACCATCATATCCCCTCGGGGAGGGTGCCGGGCAAGCCTGTTTTATGGAGTGGGAACGCCCTTGTCGGCGTGGTGGCTTGTCTTTGGTCAGGTTAGTCACAATCCTGCGGGTAGATGGATACCGCCGCCCCAGTCGCCAGCCCGCGCGTCGCCGACGAGCGCCTGATCCGCCTGACGGCTCCAGCCGGGGGGAAGGTGCGCTCTTTGGCAGCACGCGAGGCCCAAGGCGGCTTCCTGCGTGTCGCGATCTCGGGCGGCGGTTGTAACGGCCTTTCCTACAAGATGCGTTTTGTGGGCGAGGCCAAGCCGGCCGATATCCTGGTCCGCTCGCAAGGCGTCGAGGTCCTGGTCGATCCGAAATCAGCCCTCTATCTCCGCGGCACGCAGCTGGATTATTCCGATAAGATGATCGGCGGCGGCTTCAAGTTCTCCAATCCCAACGCCAAGGCCAGTTGTTCCTGCGGGGAGAGTTTTTCGCTTTGACCTCCGGTCAAAGCGAGGGGGCACGCTGGCAGGTGGGCAAGGGGGTGTTTTTCCCGAGGTAGGGGCAGCACCGCGTGCTGCCCTAGTTTGCTAATTCGGCCGCCGAACGGTGGCCGGAGGTAGGGGCACGGCTACGCCGTGCCCTCGGGCGCGACGTAGTCTCGCCCCTACCATGGCGTTCACCATGCGGCGAACGCGGCCTGCCTTAGTCCGCCGGAATCTCGTCCTTGGCGCCGGCTTCGTAACGTTCGCACCAGGACTTGGACCAGGAGGCGTAGTCGCCTGCGGCGATATGCACGTGGGCCTGAGCCATGAGGTCCTGCAGGAAGTGGATATTGTGCAGCGCGAGCAACGTGCCGCCGAGCTGTTCGCCGGCGTGGTGCAGGTGACGCAGGTAAGCGCGCGAAAAATGGCGGCAGGTGTAGTTGTCCATGCCTTCCACGAGTGGGCGGTGGTCATCGCGGTAGCGTAGGTGCTTCACGCTGATTGGGCCATCGGGCGTGAACGCGCCGCCGTGGCGTCCGATACGCGTCGGCATCGTGCAGTCGAACATGTCGGCGCCGAGCGCGACCATGCGGAGAAGCTGGGGCGGCGTGCCGACGCCCATGACGTAGCGGGGCTTGTTCTTGGGCAGCAGCGGCGCGACCAGTCCGACCTGATGGAGCATGTGCTCTTCGGGCTCGCCGACGCTGACGCCGCCGATGGCATGGCCAGGGAAATCGAGCCCGCCGAGCTCCTCGGCGCAGCGGATACGAAGGTCGTCGTAGACCGAACCCTGATTAATGCAGAAGAGATGGCGTCCGGAGGCGAGGAAGCCGCTGTCCTTGGCCAGCTGGAGCATCTCCTTGGCCCAGCGGATGGAGCGGGTGACCGCGACTTCGCACGCAGCGCGCTCGCAGGGGTAGGGCGGGCACTCGTCGAGCACCATGGCGATGTCCGAGCCCAGCGCATCCTGGATGTCGAAGCAGTCCTTCACGTCGAGGAACAGCTTGTTGCCGTCGAGGTGGGAGCTGAAATGGATGCCCTCGTCGGTGATCGTGCGGAGCTTCGCGAGCGAGAAGACTTGGAAGCCTCCGCTGTCGGTGAGGATCGGCTTATCCCAGTGCATGAACTTATGGAGACCACCCGCAGCGCGGACGATTTCGCGACCCGGGCGGAGGTTCAGGTGGTAGGTATTGCTGAGCAGAATCTGGGCGCCCGTCTCGGCTACCTGCTGGGGCGAGAGGCCCTTGACCGTGGCCTGGGTGCCGACGGGCATGAAGACCGGCGTGCGGATTTCCCCGTGGGGGGTCTTCAGGACGCCGAGGCGCGCCGCCGTCGTCGTATCGGTCTTCAGGAGGGTGAACACGGGCGGAAACTAGGGGGCAGGTTGGTGGGGTGGCAAGGACAGGAGGAGTAGAGTCGAGCGGTTGGCGGTTAGCGGTTGGCGGTTAGGATGAGCGATTCAGCAGGCCCAGCAGGGCGGCGGAAGGTAGGGGCGTGGCTTCTCCGCGCCCTCCGTATCGGAGTGCACGATGAATCGTGCCCCTACCTTGGTTCGCCCTGCGGCGAACTGTTTTCCTAACCGCCAACCGCCAACCGCTAACCGCCTGCCGCTGTTATCTGACGTTGCCGTTGAAACTCAGCCTCATCCCTTTCGGCGCGTCCGCGCGGATCTTGCCGTCTTCGAAGACGCAGACGCCGTTGACGAAGGTTCGCTCGATGGTGCTGCCGAAGGTGTGGCCTTCGAGCGGCGACCAGCCGCACTGGTAGAGGAGGTTACCCGTCTTGACGGTGTAAGGCTTATTCGCGTCCACGACGACGAGGTCGGCCCAGTAGCCTTCGCGGATGAAGCCGCGCTGCTCGACGCCGAAGAGCACGGCGGGGGCGTGGCAGGCGCGCTCGACGGCGGTCTCGAGCGCGAAGGCGCCTTGCTGCACGAGGTCCATGAGTACCTGGAGGGAATGCTGCACGAGCGGCAGTCCGGACGGGGCCTTGAAGTAGGTCTGGGCCTTCTCTTCGCGCGTGTGCGGCGCGTGGTCCGTCGCGATGACGTCGATGACGCCGGCGGCCACGGCGGCACGGACGGCGGCACGGTCGGCGGACGTCTTGATCGCCGGGTTGCATTTGATCTGGTGGCCGAGGCGGGCGTAGTCCTCTTCGGCGAACCAGAGATGGTGCACGCAGGCTTCGGCGGTCAGGCGCTTGCCCTTGAGCGGGGCGGCGCTGAAGAGCGAGAGCTCCTTGGCGGTGGTGATGTGCAGGATGTGTAGGCGCGCGTCGTGGCGCTTGGCGAGTTCGGCAGCCATCGACGAAGAAGCGTAGCAGGCTTCGGCGTCGCGGATGCGCGGGTGTTCGCCGGCGGGCACATCTTCGCCCCACTTGGCCTTGGCGGCGGCTTCGGCGATCTTGATGCGGGGGGTGTCCTCGCAGTGCGTCAGGATGATGGTGGGCGAGTAACGGAAGACGCTTTCGAGCGTGGCGGGGTTGTCGACGAGCATGTCGCCGGTCGAGGAACCCATGAAGATCTTCAGGCCGCAGACCTTGCGGGGATCGATCGCCTTGATGGCATCGAGGTTCGTATTGGTGGTGCCGAAGAAGAAGGAGTAGTTAGCGACCGAGGTGGCCGCGCCGATGGCGTACTTCTTTTCGAGTTCCTCGTGCGTCGTCGCTGAAGGGTTCGTGTTCGGCATCTCCATGAACGAGGTCACTCCGCCGGCCACGGCCGCGCGGGCTTCGCTGGCGATGCAGGCCTTATGGGTCAGGCCAGGTTCGCGGAAGTGCACCTGGTCGTCGATGAGGCCAGGTAGCAGGAGTTTGCCCGTCAGGTCGTATTCCTGGTCGGCGATCGTGCCGGCAGGGATCGTTCCGATGCGCTCGATGCGTCCGGCGCGGATAAGGACGTCGGCGCGGAGGAGGCGGCCTTCGTTGATGATTTCGGCGTTGCGGAGGACGACGGTGGACATGGGCAGGCTTATTCAGCCCGAAACCCCAGCCACGGCAAACGGGAAACTTCGAATCAGGCCGTGACCTTCACCATGTCCGAAAGGTCGGCCTTCTTGACGCCTTCCGGGTTGATGTTGACGGCGGAGACGCGGAACTGGGCGCCGCCCTTGTGGCTGAACTTCAGGATGAAATTGGTGACGATCATCTTTTCCTCGGGGTACAGCTCGGTCTTACGGGCGACCATGGTGGTGACAAGTTCTTCGACCTGTTCGCCGGTCGCGCCAGGTAGCTTGGCGAGGGTAGCCTTGGCATCCTGGATCTTGGGGCCGCCTTCGATGGCTGCGTTCCAAATGAGGATGGCGACGTTCATGGCGCCCTTGGCGGCGGTGTGGTTGCCGCCGGCCTGCTCGAGGATCGGCTGGGCGAAGGTGATGAGCTTGTCGGCGAAGCTGGGTTCGCGCGGGGTCGTGTCGACCGGGGCCGGCTCAGGACGGGTGAAGTCGCGCGTGATGTCGCGGGGCTTGTTGTTGCCGAAGGCGCCGGTGGTCCTGCGGCGAGAATGGGGGGAGGCCATTGGAAAGGATGTCCTCCAAGGGAAGCCCGACCGGTGCCCTCGGCAAGCCCTTTCCCCTTGGGCGTCCCTTGACACCCCGCCCCGGGCACGCCAGCCTGCCTTTAACGCCACCCACCGTGTCCGATTACAGCGACGTCATCCGCGCCCACCGCCGCGACCATCTCGCGAAGCCGAATTCGTTACCCACCGGCGTCCACCGCTACTTCGAGAGCACGCTCCTACCGCTGCCCATCGAGCAGGTCTTCGAATTCTTCTCCAAGGCCGAGAATCTCCAGGCAATCACGCCTCCGGAGCTGAGCTTTCGCATTAAGACCCCGTTGCCGATCTTCATGCGCCAAGGCGCTCTGATTGATTACGACCTGAAGATGAGCGGCATTCCGTTCGGCTGGCGCACGCGCATCACCCATTGGGATCCGCCCTACGTCTTCGCCGACGAGCAAATCAAGGGTCCGTATGCCGTCTGGTTCCACACGCATACCTTCACCGACGAAGGGGGCAAGACGCGCATGGATGACGAAGTTCTCTACAAATTGCCGCTTTGGCCATTCGGCGAGGTCGCCTATCCGTTCGTGAAGTCCAAGGTGCAACGCATCTTCCGCTATCGACGCACGAAGATCCGCGAGATCCTGGGCTGCTAATCGAGAGAAGGCTAACTCTAGCCCAAGCCCTGACCCTTCCGACTCACTTCTTCGGCAGCGAGTCCGAAGGGAACGAAGGCGAGAGCGATACGCGTGCCCAGCCGTCGTATTCGCCCACGTTGGCGCGTCGGCCGGCCCAGGCGATGCCGCGCAGGAGCAGGAGCTTCACGTCGACGCGGCTAAAGTTCAGGTAGGTATGTCCAGGGATGAAGACGAACGCACGCTGCGCGTCGGGCTTCTCGTAGGTCCAGAGCTGCGTCTGGATATCCGGCTTCTCGCCTTTCTTCGGCGTGACCGCGCTCGCGAGCGCATGGACGTCAGGTCGCATATCCATGTCGTAATAGATCTCATCCTTCATGGCGAAGTCGGCGATGCCGGTGGAGATGGCGTGGGTTTTATCCGTGAGGTTGAGTTCCATCGGGCCTTCGCGCCACTTGGTGACCTTCTGGCGCCAGGAGCCACCGATGAGGTCCTTGTAGAAGTTGGCCGAGGCGTCGTTGCCGGCGACGGAACCGGCGTGGATGACGACGAAGCTGCCGCCGCGGGCCGCGAACTTCGCGACGCGGGCCTGTTCGTCCGGCTTGAAGTCTCCGCCGCCCTGACGGTGGATGATGAGGACGTCGGTGCGGGCGAGTTCTTCGTCGGACGGGAAGGTCTGCACGCCCTTGGCGTCGGCGTCGCCGACCGTGGCTTTCATGCCGGCCGCGGTGAGCAGGGGCTGCCAGTCGCGCGCGAAGGCGGGATGATCATGGTCGCCCGGGCCATGGGTCTTCGGCCCGCAGCGGATGAAGACGCGGAGCGGGGCGGGGGCATCGGCCGCGAAAACGGAAACGAGGGCGAGCAGGGGAAGGAGGCAGCGCATGTAGTATGGGTAGGAGAATGGGCTAAGGATGGCAAGGAGTGAGGCTGGTGTTGGCGGTTAGCGGTTGGGAAAGAAAAAGGCCGGAAAATGAACCTCTTTTGCTTCTCTGCGACTTCCGTCGGCTTACCGCTACCCGCCAACCGCCATTACCCATAATGGGTAGGGGCAGCACCGCGTGCTGCCCTAGTTGCTTCGGTCTTGGGGTTGGGATGCGATCACTATCGCATCCGTTCGAAACCGAGGCCGAGATCTCATCGGCTCTTAGCCAATCCTATGAAATCCTTACATCGCTTGGCGAACGGACGTGATGGTGATCACGTCCCTACCTCAGACCACTCCGACCAACTGATCCAGCGACATAATAAACGCATCCGCTCCGGCTTTCACTTTGGCGCGGACAGCATAACGGCCGAAGCCGATTACTTTATCGGCGTCGGCCTTGACCTCGAGGTCGCTGGCGCCGTCGCCGACCATGACGACATGCGTGGCCTGATGTTCGGCGCGAAGGCGGCGGGCGACGACGTTCTTGCCCTTGGACCGGCAGGTCGGGCAGGACTCGT
>JBAXMD010000056.1:0-10006 GCA_037134475.1 Verrucomicrobiota bacterium
CGTCACCGGCGAGCCCAGCGCCCGCCGCGTGGTGATGGCTAAGGCTTATTGATCGCGTGGTAGGGACAGCACCGCGTGCTGTCCTAGGTATCTCGGGTAGGACCGACCATTCTTGGTCGGCCGCGGCCAAGCAGGGATGCTTGGCCCTACCTCGATGTATGCACTCAAAGGGAAACCGAAGACTGGGCCGGTCAGCCCTACTCGCGGCCATTTGTCCGTTTTTTGGCAACTCTGTTACTTTTACGACATGTTGGCTTTTCGATAATATTAAAGGTCGAATTCCACCGCTTTAATTTCGAGAAGTAGGGGAAATGACCCTACCCCGCATCCTCCTCCTCGCTGCCGCTACCCTCGCTGCCAGCGTTAGCGCGACCGATTATACCGCTGTCTGGAGCGGTGCTTCATTAGGCAACACCGCTACTGCAACCGCCACGATCGGCCTTGACCTGACCAGCATGCCGAACAGGCCTATGATTACGGGCGCTTTCCCGGCCTGGTTTACGGGGTTGACCATGACCGTGTCGGGAGCTTCGAGCGGGAATGGCATTTTTACGCTCTCGGATTTCAGGAATATGATGTATTTCACGTCGGTTAGCGCCTTGGATCTCTCCAGGGAACTCGTAGGGCAAAGCGCATGGTCAGACTTCAATTTATTCAGTTCCACCATGAATGCACCTAATGGGACGGGCCGTTTCACCCTCACTGCAGGCGGCGGCTCGGGAAACCGTATGCTCCTGACTTCGTTCCGCCCGTCCGGCCCCACGACCATCAGCACCACCATCACTGCCTCCGACACACGCATCACGGGTGGTAACGTCCTGCAGTTCCAAGGTGGCTCGTTGGCGCCCGTGGGCGTAGGCGCACTCAATCTCTCGAACGGAATCAACATCCTCGCCTCCTCCACGGGCGCATTGGACGCGGCCAGCCAGAACATCACCAGCACGGGTGCAGTCGCCATTTCTGGCACGAGCCTGACGCTGACGGGCTCCACGAGCTCTATCATCACCCTCTCTGGCAACATCTCAGGCGCAGGGATACTCGTGAACGCTAACGGCAATAATGTCATCTCCGGGACGAACACCTGCGGGGGTATCTCGGTCACCGGTGGTTCCCTCCGCCTCGCCAATCTCGCCTCGCTTCCGTCCTCCAACAACTCCGTCTCCAGCGGCGGCACGATCATCCTGCCGACGAACATCGCTTTCTCCGGTGCGGTGACCATCGCGGGGAATGGCGGCACCGGCCAGGCGGGCGCTTTGGTCCTAGATGGCACGGGCAGCTCGGCCGCCGGTCTTTCGGGTATCGCGGTGAACTTGTCCGGCGACGCCACCGTCGCCCTGCGTGGAAATCAGGATTACACCTTGTCCGGCGCCATCGCTGGCACGGCCCCAGGCAAGAGCCTCACCTTGGACGTCGCCGACCACTCCCTTAAGCTCACCAGCTCGACGGCCAGCTCCATCTCCCAGCTGACCAAGTCGGGCGCGGGTACGCTGCTCGTCGATGCGACGGGCGTGATCAACTCCGCTAACGTCGTCGTCGCCAATGGTCTTTTTACCAATAACGGCACGATCAACGGCGGCATCTCCGTCTCCTCCGCCGGGACGCTGGGTGGTTCAGGTACGATCAATGGTGCGGTCACCGTGGCGGGCGCCTTGTCTCCGGGTAACTCGCCTGGCCTCCAGACCCAGGCCACCGGCAACACCACGCTTAGCTCAGGCTCCAGTTTCTTGGCTCAGCTCGGTGGCACGACCCCGGGCAACGGGAATGGTTTCCACGACCAATATTACGTCCAGAACGGCACCTTCACCATCGCCTCGAACGTGAGGATCGACGTCCGGTCCTGGGTCAAGGCCGACGGGATCACGACGTTCGTCCCCGCCCGTCGGGACATCTTCGCCGTCATTCGCGCGAACAACGGCATCGTCGGCGGCTTCAGCGATCTCACGAACCCGGATTACAGCCAGTGGATCATTTACGAGAACAACTCCAACCCCGCCGACCAGTATGGCTACCTCTACGGTACGGGGCTGACCGGCAGCCAGACCTTCGCCGCTTACGGCAATACCGCGGCGCGCGCCGCTATCGGCGCCAGCCTGTGGTCCGCCGCCATCACCGCTTCGGCCTCCTCGACGACCGCCCATCCGGGAGCTTTCCTGGACGGCAGTACGGCCCTGGGCCAGGCCGCCATCGGACTCCTGACCACTCCCGATACCGCCAGCTACCTCGACGCGCTTTCCCCTGAGGCCTACCTCGCGGTCGGCGACTACGCGCTGACGGTCTCCCGCTCGCTCACCGACGCCGCGCTCTCGCAGGCTACGCTGATCAAGACCGGTTCGTGGACGGTTGGCGCCGGCTTGAACCGCGCTGAGCACACTTACTTGGGGGCCTCTGATTCCCTGAACTACCGCCTCACCAGCGACAGCCCGCTCGTCGCCGTGGCTTACGAATTCAGCCCGCGATATTCGGTCGGCTTCTTTTACGGCCATAACCTTGGTAAGACCGTCGCTGACACCGCCCGCATCGACTACCGAGGCAGCGTCTTCGGCCTGACGTCGGTCGGCCGCTTCGGCACCGCCTACCCGGTGACCCTCAAGGGCGCGCTTGTCGCCTCTGATCTGCGCTTCGAAGCCACCCGACACGGGTCCACGAGCGGCTCCCAGAATCTGCGCTCCCTCGGTGGCCAGCTTACCGGCTCCGTCGAGCTCTTTAAAAATGACCGCCTTAGTTTCAGCCCGACGCTCGGTTACGTGCTGGGCCGGTCCACGATGGACGCCTTCACCGAGTCCGGCACGGGTGCCAACCTCTCCCTCGATGCGATGACCCAGGACTCCTCTCGCCTGGTCGCCGGTTTGGGCCTGACCTATCTTGCCACCACCGTGCTGACCTTCGAGCTTTCCGCCGCCTACGAGCATGAGTACGCGTCCGACGCCGGCAGTGTCAGCGCCACCTTCGGCGGCGCCGGCGTCCCGATGACCGTGGTCCGCGCGATCGAAGACCGCGATTCGACGACCTTAGGTCTTGGTGCTTCGTTGCAGATGAATAACCGAAGCACTTTCCGCCTCGGCGCCGAGGTGCGTGGCAATCGCGAGTTCCGTAAGGACTGTCGCTACAACGCCTCGGTGAACGTACGCTTCTAGTCGTTCTCGGCCGACCAGGCCGCTCAGCCCGACCCAGACTTATCCTTTGCGGTTCGGGCGGACGTAGACGGCCTGGACGACGCCGATGTTGCGGTGTTCGAAGGCGGCCTGGCAGTAGCGGAAGTAGAGGCGCCACTTACGGATGAAGCGTTCGTCGAAGCCCATCCCGCGGACCTTGTCGAGGTTGGCCTCGAAGGCCTGGCACCAGGCGTCGAGGGTGCGCGCGTAGTCGCGGCCGAACTCCTCGACGCGATCGAGCTGGAAGCCGCTCTCTTGGGTCATCAGGTCGCCGACACGGTTGATCGAGAGCAGCAGCGAGCCGGGGAAGATGTGCTTCTGGATGAAGTCCACGCCGTCGCGGAACTGCGCGTAGCGGCTGTCCGGACAGGTGATGTATTGGAACGCGGCGATGCCGTCCGGCTTAAGCAGGCGTCCAATCGAGGCGCAGAAGGCGGGCAGGTACTTGTGGCCGAGGGCCTCCATCATCTCGATCGAGACGCACTTATCGTAGAGTCCTTGGTGGTCTCGGAAATCCTCAAGCTTCACGGTGATGCGGTCGGAGAGCCCCGCGGCCTCAATGCGTTCGACGGCGAGGTCGTGCTGGGCTTTAGAAATGGTGAGCGAAGTGACGCGGCAGCCGTATTTCTTGACGGCGTGCAAAGCCCAACCACCCCAACCGGTCCCGATCTCAATGACGTGGTCCGACGGCTTGAGCTGCAGGAATCGGCAGAGGGAATCGTTCTTGTTCGCCTGCGCCTGCTCGAGCGAGTCCGTGCCTTCCCAGCGGGCCGAGGAATACATCATCGACGGGTCGAGGAAGAGGCGGAAGAAATCGTTGGAGACGTCGTAGTGCTCCGAGATGTTGCGACGGACCGTCTTCTTATCGTTCGGACGCAGCAGGTGGCCGATGCGGTCGGCGATGCGGAAGAGGCCGACACCAAGGGCCTTGCGGGCCGAACCGGACATGCCCGGCGTCTGGTCGATGTTCTCGATGAAGAACCCGATCAAGGCATTGAGATCCGGTGAATCCCATTCGCCTTCCATGTAGCCTTCGGTGAGGCCGATATCGGCCGCGAGCATGATGCGCCGGAAGGCGTTCTCGTCCGAGATCTCGATGCGCGCGCCGGCCTTGGCTTGCGGGTCGCCGAGCGTGAGCTCCGTGCCTTCGGGGAGGCGGAGGGAGAGGCGGCCCTTGGAAAGCTTCGCGAGTTCCCCAAGGACGAGGCGGCGGGCGAGGGAAGGTTTAGTCATGTCGTCCAGTAAGTTCAGGGGTGGGGTGCCGCAGGTTTCGCTGGTCGGGAATGTCGTCGCCCTTACGGCGGAAGGGAAGTTTCTTCACCAGCCAAAGCCAGGCGGCGTGCAGGTGGATGAGCGTGATGACCTTGAGAATCAGCAGGGGTGATTTTAGGGTCAGCCAGAGCAGACGTAAGTCCGTCAGCGGGACTTGCCGGCCGGTCCAGGCGCTGACCAGGGACTTATGGCCGTCTTCATAGTGGTCGACGGTGATGGCCAGGTGGCCGTCCGGCAGGCGGAGGGTGAATTCGAATTCGGTATCCAGCTTCGAGAACGGCGAGACGTAGAAGCGCTTCGGCGTTCGGAGCTGCAAGTACGCGTCGCCATCGTAATCGCGTTTGAGGCAGGCTTTGCCGAGGAACCAGGCCTTACGCTCGCCGAAGGTATTGTGGACCTCGGCAATCCCGCACGCGAGTGCGCCGTCCACGGTGGCCATCATGAAGACGGCGGGGTTGTAGGATTTTCCGAACGCGCGAGGCATCGCGACCAAGGTAATCTGGGCGTGGGCCGGTAGGGGTTCGCCTTGGGCGGCGACGAAGGCCCGGAAGCGCCCGGCCAGCGTATCGGCCCCGCGGCCAAAAGCCTGCGGGACGCCTTCCGGCTGGAAGAGTTCTGCGGCTGGCAGGAAGTCCTGGTCGCGGAAGCGGTAGGGTGAGAAGCGTCGCCCCAACATGAACTGCCCACCGCGCGCCGACTCCAGGGCCGCGGCGTCGATGGCCAATGCGAAGGCCGCATGCGTGAAGTCATGACGCTTCGGCCGGAGCCGGGCGTGCATCACTTCCGCATCGTACAGTCGGGGCATCTGTTCGCAGGGTGAAAGGAACAGGGTCGGGTGCAAGCGTCCCCTCGCCCAAACCTTGCTAAACCGTCCGCCCCGGGCATAACGATGTCCGTGTCCCAAGATGCCTCCGGAGCCGGTCTGATCGCTCTCCTCGCCTCCGGCGGGTGCCTGCTCCTTGCGTTGAACGCCGGCCGCAAGCGTCGCCTGCTCGACGATACCCCGATCTCGAAAGCCTTGGGGGTCTTCGTCGGGGAGGTCGAGGTGGAGGGCGTCTGCGTCCGCCGCGATCCGTTCATCAGTTACTTGGCCGAGAAGCCGTGCGTCGTTTACCGCTGGTCGGTGGAGGAGCACTGGCGGCGCGCCCGGCAGGAGACCTATACGGACGACAAGGGCCGCACCCGCACGCGCACGGTGATCGACACCGGATCGGACACGGTCGCCTCCGGCGGCGAGACGGGCGGCTTCTACATCCAGGACGATACCGGCTACGTCTGGGTCAACCCCGAGGGCGCCGACATGGACACGCTGACGATGTTCGACCGCGACGTCGATGAGAGCGATCCGCTTTACTACGACAAGGGTCCGTCCGACGCGGTCGAAGGTTCGACCGGCGAACGCAGTTTCACCGAGCACGGTCTGGTCATCGGCACGCCGCTCTTCGTCCGCGGCCGTGCCAGCGAGCGCCCCGATATCGTCGCCGCCCAGATCAAGCACGAGGACAAGGCGGACATGTTCATCATCACGACGCGCAAGGCGCATGAGGTCAGCGAAGGCAAGGCCTCGGCCTTCGTGCTCTGGAATGTCTTCGGCGCGCTGCTTGCCGGTGGCTTCGGCGCCATGCTCATGGCCGGCGCCCGGCCTGAGGTCGCTCCGTTCGGCCTGCTCCTCGGTGTCATCCTCTACCTCATCGCCCTCGGCTTCGGCTGGGTGTGGATGGTCTTTAATAGTATCGTGGGGCTGCGCAACCGAGTGCGCCAGGCGCAGTCGCTCATCGATATCCAGCTGAAGCGCCGGGCCGACCTCATTCCTCCGCTGGTCGCTTGCGTGCAAGGCTTCCGCGCTCACGAGGCGTCCGTCCAGACGCTCGTCGCCGCGCTCCGCTCCCAGGCGTCCGGCGCCCGGACGTCCGCGTTGGCCCCGATGCTCATCGCCGTGGCCGAACGCTATCCGGACCTCCGGGCGCAGGAGTCGTTCGACGAGCTGCGTAAGAATCTCGTCGAGACCGAGGACCGCATCGCGCTGGCCCGCGCCTACTGCAACAACATCGCGACGTTCTATAATACGCGCCTCGAGCGCGTGCCGGACCGCTATGTCGCCGACATCCTGAAGATGCAGCCGGAGCCTCTCTTCCAGGCCGAAGGGTTCGAGCGCCAGGCCCAGAAGATCGCCTTCTGATCAGGCCGCCCAGGCGTCGCGGCCGAGCAGTTGCGAGCAGAGGCGATGGGCCGACCAGAAGCCATCCTCGTGGAAGCCGTAGCGTTGCCACGCTCCGGTGAAATGCACGCGTGCTCCCGTCCGGGCGTTGAGCACGGGGACCTCGGCCTGCGCCGCCACGGCTTCGAGCGTGAAGAGCGGGTGCTCCGTCGGGATGGTACGGATAATCTTCGCCGGGTCGACCTGGTCGGGGTGGTTGATCGTGACGACGAAGTCGCCCTTATCTGTCAGGCCCTGCAAAGAATTCATCCAGTAGTGCGTCGAGGTCGCGAGGCCTCCGTCCTTGGCCCAGGTGCGATAGTTCCAAGAGGAGCGCGCCTTCGCGGAGCGGGGGAGCGGCCCCATATCGGTGTGCACGATGGCGACGTTCTGACTGTAGGCGAAGGCGCCGAGCAGGCGGCGTTCCTCGGCGTCGGCATCGGTCAGCAGCTTGAGCGTGGTATCGGCATGCGCGGCCATGATCACGCGATCGAAACGTTCCTCGCCCTTGGCCGTCGTGACGATGACTTGGGGGCCGTCGCGCCGGACGGCGGTGACGCCTTGGCCAAAGCGGAAATCAGCCGGATAAGCCTTGAGCAGGGCCTCGACGTAAGTCCGTGAGCCGCCTTCAAGCGTCAGCCACTGGTGCTGGGTATCGAGTCCGAGGAAGCCGTGGTTATGGAAGAAGCGCATCAGCGCTGCGGCGGGGAAGCCAAGCATCTTTTCCGCCGGCGTCGACCACACCGCGGCCGACATGGGTATGAGATAGAGGTCGAGGAAGTCTTGGCCGAAGCCCTTGCGCGCGCACCAGTCGCGCAGCGAGGTCGTCTCGGCCTCGGTCGACTGCCACTCGGTCTTGGCGAGCTTATTGAACTGGTTGATTTGGAGTAGGAGTTTCCAGAAGCGCAGGCTGAAGAGGTTGCGCCGTTGGGCGAAGAGGTGATTCAGCGAACTGCCGCACCACTCCAGTCCGGTCGGGTCGTGGCGGACCGCGAAGGACATCGAGGTCTGTTTGGGCTTCACGCCGAGTTCTTTGAAGAGCCGGCAGAGGTGCGGGTACGTCACCTCATTGAACACCATGAAGCCCGTGTCCATCGGCAGCGCCCTGCCAGTGCCGGGTTCGGTGACGTCGATGGTGTGGGCGTGGCCGCCGGGGCGGGTATCGTGGTCGAAGACGGTGACGTCGTGATGCGCACGCAGGAAGCGTAGGCAGCCGAGGCCGCTCACGCCGGAGCCGACGATGGCGATCCGTTCACGCACGCGGAGCCGAGGCCTCCGCCTTCGTGCGTTCCGCCTCCTCGTAGACCGAAGCCGGTACGCCCTTGAGGCCCCAAATCAATCCCATCCACGACATGACCTTGAGCCCGTAATACGTCGGATCGAACTCCCACCAGTAGAAGCCCTGCTTCGTCGTGGCCTGGTAGCGGTGGTGGTTATTGTGCCAGCCTTCGCCGAGGGTGATGAGCGTGAGGATCAGCGAATTGCGGGATTCGTCGCCGGTGGTCTGGAAGCGCTTGGTGCCGAAGACGTGGGCCAGGGAGTTGATGCAACCGGTGCCGTGGAAGAGCACGACGGTCGAGATGATGCCCCAGACGAGGAGCTGCGGACCGTTGGTGTCGTAGCCATGCGCTCCGAGCCAGGCGCCGGCGCCGTAGGTCAGGCCGCCGGCGAGCAGTGGGATGAGGATGTCGAAGCGGTTCAGGAACACGAGCTCGGGGTATTTCGCGAGGTCGGAGATCTTCGAGTAATCGGTCGGAAAATTCCGTTTCGCGGTGATCCAACCGACGTGTGACCACCAGAACCCGTCGACGACCGGGGAGTGCTTGTCATCTTCCTCGTCGGAATGCTTGTGGTGGTGACGGTGCGTGCAGGCCCACCAAAGCGCACCGCGCTGGACGGCCAGGGCAGCCCAGACGGCCATCACGAACTGGAAGACGCGCGAGGTGGAGTAGGTCTTGTGCGAGAAATACCGGTGGAGGAAGCCGGTGATCGCGAACATCCGGAAGAAATAAAGTCCGACCGCGGTCCAGACGGCGATGGGACTGACGCCGACCCAGATCACGGCGAAACAGGCCAGATGGAGGATGATAAAGGGGATGGAACGGGTCCAATCCACCTTCTTGGGGGAGCTCTGGAGGGCTTCGACCCCTTCCGGGATATGATCCGCATCGAACCATCGAATCAGCGAACGCAATAATCCGTCCTCGGGACGCTGGGCAAGGGGGGTGGACATCTGGTTCGCAGTTAGAAGGGGAGGGGGCCTTTCGCAACTGCTTTGACGCTTTTGCCCCTTCCGCTAGGATTGTCCCGGGTAGACAAATCCGCCCGCCCGCGACGCCCTCTATTACAAGATGCCCGATGCCCATGCCGATCAGGATTGGCGGGCCTGGTTCGCCGAACACGGCGCCAGGCTCCGGCTGATCGCGCGTCAATGGACCCGGTGTGAGGCCGATGCGGATGACGTCCTGCAGGAGGCATTTGTACGCTTTTGGAAACATCAACGTCACCTGCCCGGTAATCCGAACGCCCTCGTGGTGACCTCCCTCCGCCGCTCCGCCCTCGACCTCCTGCGCCGCGGCGACCGTCGCGCGGCCCGCGAGAAGGTGGTGGGTGACGACATGGACACCGTGACGTGGTTCGAGCCCGAAGCCGACCCGCGGCTCGCGGCTCTCGCCGATTCTTTGAAGCTCTTACCTGCCGAGCAGCGCGAGGTCGTTGTGCTCAAGGTCTGGGGCGACCTCACCTTCGACGAGATCGGCGAACAACTTTCCATTTCTCCCAACACCGCGGCCTCGCGGTGGCGCTATGCCATGGAGGCCTTGCGCAAACACATCACCGCCCGCACCCATGACTGACCCTGACCACGATATTGCCGAGGCGCTCGCCTCGCTCCGCCCTCGCTCACCCGGGCCTGCCGTGACGGCTCACCTCGCCCGCGAACTCGACGCTTCGTCTAATCGCCGCGGCGTGATCATCGCCTGGTCCGCGGGACTCACCGCGCTCGCGGCTGCCTTTGCCGCCGCTTTCATCTTCCTTGGTGGCGTCGCCGAACCCGAGGCCCCGCAGTATCAGCTCGTACGCGTCGAACAGTCTCGCCCCGACGTGCAGTTCTTCCGCCCGGTCCAGATGGACGACGGTTCCTTCGCCCGTCCAGTCCGGGTCCGCTGGCAGGATACGACCCGCTGGGAAGATGCTCGCAGCAACACCCGCCTGATCAACTATCGTCCGAACGACCAGCTCACGTTGCTGCCACTCGAGACTAATTGAACAAATCCGCCGTCCACCGCCGCTTAACTTACAAAGGCCCCACCATGAACTCCCTCCGCCAAATTCCCCTCCACATGCTCCTGCTCGCGGGGCTCGTCGGCCCGCTCCGGGCCGAGGA
>JBAXMD010000057.1:0-9733 GCA_037134475.1 Verrucomicrobiota bacterium
TCGAGCGTGAACTCGTAGATGAAATTCGAGCCGTAGCCATCGGCGACCAGCAGCGTGCCGGCGGGAGTCCGGGCGACAGCGCAAGGCATGAATTTACCATCGCTCAACCCGAGCTCCTTCGGCGTCGGAAACTTGCGCACGATCTTGCCGTCGGTCGTCAGCAAGGTGATGCGCCCCTCGACCGCGGACGGATTCCAGCCTTCGGCCGCCATATGCCAGCCGGAGTCGACGTGCACGAGATACTCCATGCCTTCTTGTTCAAAAATCGCGAGTCCGTGCCCGCCGCCGAGGCCAGCGCTAATCGAACGGACGTAGCGGCCATCTTTCTCAAAGACGATGAAGTCGTTCTTCGGGTGATCGGTCACCAGGTAGATCCGACCATCCTTGCCTTCCGCCAGCGCGTGCGAGTTGACCACCGGGGCGACCGCCGGATCGGCCTTAGCCCACTTCAGGTCGACCGAATAGCGAAGGTCGCCATGTCCGAGGACGGGCGGCTTCTCTTCGGCGAATGAGACAAAAGTGAGCAAGCAAGCGAGTAGACGCATAAGGCGAGGGAGTGGCTCGACCATGACCAAGCACCCGCCGCAGGCAAGTCAAGGGGACGGCGTTCCAGGTCTAGATGGGGATTCGCATCGGGTGGACCGATAAGCCCCATCACACTTATCGATTAACCCCTCTTCGCTTTAGAAGCTATAATCTAGAAAGGCCCGCCGGACGGCCAACGCATCCCATACCACGCAGCTGACAAAACAAATCCTCGATTAACCGTGTTAAACAAGGAGTCCGCACCTAACATCGCTACACCCCACCCTTTGGCAGCCACGCCAAACCAGAAGTCCATGCCCCCTTTGCGTCAAAAAATTCCGCTTACCTATATGCTCTTCACCCGAAGAGGCAGGATTGGCCGATTGGAGTACCTGCACTGCTTGCTGCTACTCGCAGGCGCGTTCTACCTACTGGATCAAAGCCTTGGCCGGATTCTCGGCGACTTCACGCCGTGGCTGCTCTCCCCTACGCTCATCTGGTGCCTAATCGCGACGTCGACCAAACGTCTTCACGATATCGGGCGCCGTGGCTGGTGGCTGCTCGCCATCCTCATCCCGGTGTTCGGGCTCCTCTGGCTCGGTTGGCAACTCTTGGCCAGAAGCGGACTAGACGTCGCCAACCCCTACGGAGCGGCCAGAGGCATGTCCGAGGATTATCTGAAGAATGATCAAGGGCAGCCCGCTGCCGATGGGAGCGGCATCGTCATCAACGAAGTCACCCAGCTTCATCCCGTCGTCGTCGCCAAAGTGGAGCGCCCGACCACCGTCGAGGCTTTGCGCCAGATCCTGAGCACGACGACTGGGCCGGTCTCGGTCGGCGGCGGACGGTTCAGCATGGGCGGCCAGACGGCAAGCGCCGGCAGCCTGCACCTCGACCTCCGCGGCCTCAACGCCATCGTCGACTTCTCTCGCGAGCAAAAATGGATTCGCGTGCAGGCCGGCGTCCGCTGGTGCGACATCCAACGCCACATCGACCCGCATGGCCTGAGCGTGAAGATCATGCAGACCTACGCCAACTTCACCGTCGGCGGGGCCTTGAGCGTCAACGCCCACGGGCGTTATATCGGCTTTGGGCCGGCCGTCCTTTCCGTCCGCAACATTAATGTGATGCTGGCGGACGGCAGTGTGCTACGGGCGAGCCGGACCGAGAACCCGGACATCTTCTTCGCCGCGATCGGCGGCTACGGCGCGATCGGCATCATCGTCGAAGCCGAACTCGACCTCGCCGACAACACGGCCATCGAATGCTCCAATCGGAAGCTGGCGCGATCCGACTATGCCGCGCACTTCCAGTCCGACATCCGCGACGACCCGCTGACCGTGCTCCACAACGGCGACATGTACCCGCCGGACTATCAACGGATCAATTCTGTCACCTGGCGGAAGACGGAACGGACGCCGACGACGTCCACGCGCCTAATGCCCTTGAACGCGGCCTATCCGGTGATGCGCTACTTCATCTGGGCCTACACCGAAACTCCGGGCGGCCACTGGCGCCGCGAACATATGTTCGACCCGGTCTTTTTCTTCCGCAACCGCGTATATTGGCGCAACTACGAGGCTGGTTATGACGTGGCGGAACTGGAACCGGAGTCGCGCCGCGACGACTCCTACGTCCTGCAGGAATACTTCATCCCCGTTCGTCACTTCGACGCTTACGCCGACACCTTGACGGAGATCCTTAAGCGCCATCACGTCAAGATCCTCAACATCTCGATCCGCCACGCCCTGCCCGACCCCGGGACGCTGCTGTCTTGGGCCCGCGAGGAAGTCTTCGCCTTTGTCATCTACCATAAGCAAGAGACGACCCTGAGCGCCCGCGGCGCCGTCGCCGTCTGGACGCGGGAGCTGATCGAGGCCGCCATCGCCCTCGGCGGCACGTACTACCTGCCTTACCAGGCGCACGCGACCCCGGCTCAATTCCACCGAGCTTATCCGCGTGCCCGCGAACTCTTCGCGCTGAAGCGACGCCTCGACCCGGACCACCGCCTACGGCACGTCCTCTGGAACACCTACTACTCTCACCACCATGACAAAACAAGCCTCTGAATTCCACATCGTCTTCGACCGCACCGAGTCACGCGACGCGTTCTTCCGGTTCCTGCAGGTGGTCTTCCATCTCTATCCGGAGGACAAGTTCCACCACCTGATCCACGAAGTCTGCGGCAAGCACGACAACGACGAGGCCATCTACCGCGAAGTCCAGCGCCGCCTGCCCGAGATCACGCCGTTCCTCTCCGTGCTATCTTACGGATTGCCTGCGCTGCGGACCCAGAAGAAGGAGATGGCCCGCGAGACGCTCGAACTGATTGGCAAGCGCGGCCCCGTCCGTGGCTACCTTGAGATCGGCTCCACCGGTCGCTATGTCAGTGAGCTCCGCAAGCACCTTCCCTTCGAAGGCCCGATCTACCTCATCAACGACGTCGCCCCGTCCAACAGCCCAGGCGACATCATGGAGCGCGGCCAGGTTTCCAAGTTGGGCCAGTTCCTCCCGCTCGATAATTATAAGCCCATCTCCGCCGCAGACATTCCGGACGCCAGCCTCGACATGGCGACCATCTACATTGGATTCCATCATTGTCCGCTCCCGCAATTGCCTGCCTTCATCGACTCGATTCACCGCACGCTCCGCCCAGGCGGCACGCTCATCGTGCGCGACCACGACGTGCGTAGTCCCGAAATGGCCACCTTCGTCTCGCTCGTACACACGGTCTTCAACCTTGGACTCGGTGCGACCTGGGAAGTCGATGCCGGCGACTTCAAGGGCTTCCGGCCCATCAAGGAGTGGGCCGATATGCTGACCGCCCATGGCTTCACTCCGGTGGGCAAAGCCCTCTTTCAGCCCAACGACCCTTCGGACAACGCCTTAATCCGCCTGATCAAGAACTGAGCCGATGCGGCGCCTCTATGTCATCTCGTGGAGCGTGGCGCTGATCGCAGTCGCCTGCTTCTGGTATGTCCGTCCGTCGACGACGTTCCGAGTATCCGAACGGGCGCCCGTGCCGAAGGCTTGGCTGCACAACGCCACCCCAAGCCTCGCTCCAGCCAAGAACGTCCGCCCGCCGGATCAGACCTACCTAACCTACCCCGAGTGGTTCTTGGTCTTCGGTCCCGCCGAGTACGCCGAGTCCATGCGCACGCGGACCGCCACAACCTTTCCGCTCACCACCCACATCCACCAAGCGTGGGAAAGCTATGCGGCCGTGAGCGACCAACTCGTCGGGAACTACCCACCTAATGATGAGTATAACACTACCATCCGGGTCATTAACATCAGCTCGACTTTTGAATTCGGCATTAAAGCCGCCTATGAGGAAGTCATCGGTCGCATCACGGACGTCGGCTCCGGCACGATTGCTACAGAGGAGGACCGCTTTGCCGCCCGTTTCGCTCAAGAGTATATCGACTTCATCTATTTCGTTCCATGGTATGAATTCGATTTTATCAAGCAGACTAAAGTCCTCTGGATGGATGTGCCCTGGTTTGGTGCGCATCCCTTGCGCAAACTCGAGCGACGCTTCTTTCTAACTTCCGAAATGCTCACCAAAGCCGCCTATGGGTGGGCCAACAAGATCGCCGCCCATGCCGCCTACGGCGAAGAGCTCCTGATCACTTACGTCGTCCTCGAACGAGCTCCCGCCGGCAAGATGGCTGGCGTCACCATCAAGGAAACCTACCCCGATGGTAGCGTCTTAGCCGAATGGCCACGCTACGGCCCCTTCACCCCTCTCGCCATCGAGGCCGCCCGCCAAGGTATCGCCTTCCGCGAAATCGCCGGCAATCGCACGGCAATCCTGATCAGCGCCGTAGGCCCAGCTGATTGGCAGCCGACGGGAAAGGCCGTATCCCTCTTCAGTCAGTCCATTCCGACGAAACCCGGCTTCCACCGCTGGGCTATCGCCACACCGGTGGCCGAGTTGCACACGACCCTCAAGCGGATGGCCGATGCCGGGCTGACCGTCGAACACGTCTTCGATTTCTAGCCAACGGAGGCCGACGAAGCTCTTCCGCGGCGTTTTCTCGACGAAACGTGAACTGAGAGATGCCTCTTCTGCGAGTCTAGTCGAACTCCCCTTGCTTTCACCCATCCGGCGGATTGGATGAGGCCAGCTCCCATGCGCCGCAACCTCCTCCGGCTCCGTCCTTACGTTATCGCCGCCTTTGTCGGCACGATCTTGGTCGTCGACCTCTCCAACCAATGGGAAGTCCCGATTGCGCAGCTCCCTAACGAGCTCCACGACCGCTACATCAGCGAACTCAAGGCCGACGCAAAGCCCGCAGAGCTCCTTCGCCTTGCCGAAGCCGGCAACTCCCAAGCACAATACATCTACGCCCTGCGCCATACCAAGTATGCGCCGAGCGACCTGCAGATCCGCGACGACGTGGGCGTCGCTTTCCAGTGGACGCAGAAGGCCGCCGAGAACCGTCACCCGAGGGCGATGGCCGTGCTCTCGCTTTATTACCTGCGCGGCCTAGGCACCGCGAAGGACCTGACCAAGGCCAAGGTGTGGGCGAATCGTGCCGCCGATAAAAGTCAACCGATGGGCTATCGCATGTTGGGCGACATCGCCGCGGCCGAAGCCAAGACGATCAACCCGGCCAAAGACTCGCCGGACTACAAGGCCAAGCAAAACGAACGGATGGAACTGCTGAAACGTTCCTACGAACAATATCAGCTGGGGGCCAACGCCGGCGACCGCCACAGCCTGCGCGAACTGGCTCTGGCCTACGAGACCGGGCAGCCTGGCCTCCCGCAGAACTACCGCCTCGCGGTGGATTACTACACGCGGTCCGCCATGCGCCGTGACCCCATCTCCATCCGCACCCTCGCCGATCGTTATGAGTCGGGCGAGAAATCGCCTAAAGACCTTCAACAGGCCTATGCCTGGCGGCTCGTGCTCATCGAAGTCGAGGACAATCCGGATGACGACGTGAAGATCGGCCAGCTCGCGAAGACCATGAAGCTCGAGGACGTGCAAGCGGGACAAGAACTCGCCATCAAGCTGCTCAAGGAGATCCCTCCGGAAGGCTCCGACGCCCTCGCGCGACTGAATCCTGCGCGCTGAACCATGACGCCGGCACAGCTCAAGGCTTCCGCCGCCATCGATGCGAAGCCGCCGGAGGGCCTATCCTGCGAAGCGAAGTCCCTCTGGTTCACCAAGAAGGGCGACTGGGAGTCGGCGCACAATATTGCTCAGGATATCGAGACGCCCATCGGATCATGGCTGCACGCCCTACTGCATCTGATCGAAGGCGACCTCGGCAACGCCCGCTATTGGTTCATCGAAGCCGGTCGTCCCGTGAAGAAGCCCTCCCAGATCGATGAACTCTGGGACGAAATCGCCGAAGAGGTCCTGAAGTAAGGGGTTGGGTTTGACGCATCGTGGCTTACCGCCTCGATAGCGTCATGTCCGCTCAGCCACGCCGTGCCCTGACCGGCGTGCCCGCGCACGCTTGGGCGGCCTGTGCCTGTTCCGAAGGCGCCGAACGCGGCGTGATCGTCTTCCTGGCTTCCAACCTCGGCGCAGCCGAGACCTTCGCCGAAGAGACCGCCCAGTTGCTGAAGCTGCTGAATGGCGCCCAACCGGTTGCCCGCACGCTCACCGAAGCCGACGCCGCCGTGCCGGCCTTCGAGGCCGACTGTGACCTCCTCGGCGTCCTCTCGCTCCTCCGCCACGGCCACCACGAAGCAAAGCGGCCGCTGCTCATCGCGTGTACGCCCGGCTCCATCATCCGCCGATCGCCCGCCCCCGAGGCGACCGCCAGGGCCGAGATCGTCATCCGCAAGGGCGAGAAGCTCGCCTTGCAGGATTTTGCCAAGCGCCTCGCCGAAGATTTCGGCTATGCCCACGAGGCGTTGTGCGAGCAGCCCGGCGAATACGCCCTCCGCGGCGGGATCCTCGACGTCTACCCGCTCAACGCGCAGATGCCCGTGCGCATCGATCTCTTCGGCGACACGGTCGAGTCGCTGCGTCCGTTCGATCCCGCAACGCAGCGGAGCGAAGGCGAAGTCGACGGACTCGTCATCTGCGCACCGCGCGATGATTCCGGCTCATCCCCCGAGTCCCCCTTCTTTCGCCACCTGCCGGCAGACGCGCTGATTGTCTCCGTCGACCGCTGCCACGAAGACATCCTTTGCGCCGAACTCCACTCCGCGAAGGTCGACGAACTCATCCTCGAAGAGACCGACGACGCTCCGCTCGGCTACGACGCTCACGCGCTCGAATCCACGCCCGCCGAATCCCTGCTCATCGGCTCGGCTACCGATAGCACTGACACACGCCCCGCCCTGCTCCGCGCCGCCGCCTCGCTGGCCAAGGATGGACGTCACTGCTTGCTCGCGGGCGATACCGACGGCTCCGTCGATCGCCTGAACGCCGACGTCGCGGCGGCGAAAATCCGCGGCTTCGTGCCGCGCGTGCTCCACGGACGCTTCGGCGGCGGCGTGGTCATCGCACCTGGAAAACTGCCAGGACTCCTGAAGGAAGGCCTGCTGCTCCTCACCGAGCGGGAGCTCTTCGGCCGACGCAAGCGTCCGCTCGCCGTCCTGCCCCGCCGACGCACCGCCATCCGCGCCGCCGTCGGCCGTGCGCTTGATTTCGGCGAACTCGCCGACGGCGACGCGCTCGTGCACGCGACGCAAGGCGTCTGCCTATTCCGCGGCATCAAGGCCCATGAGCACAACGGACGGACCGAAGATTTCATCGGCCTCGAGTTCGCCGAGAAGTCGATGCTGCACCTCCCCGTGCGGGAGTCGCACCTCCTCACCCGATACATCGGCATCGGCCGCGCGCACCCGAAGCTGTCGAAGCTCGGTGGCGGCGGCTGGGAGAAGTCGCGCAAGGCCGCCGAGAAGGCGACCGCGGACCTCGCCGCGCAGCTGCTGGCCATGCAAGCCGCGCGCTCGACCCAGCCCGGCATCGCGCATCCCAAGGACGCGGACAACGCGTGGATGGGCGAGTTCGAACGCTCCTTCCCTCACCGAGAAACCCCCGACCAGACCCGAGCAATCATCGACGTGAAGGCCGACATGGAACGCGCCGCGCCGATGGATCGCCTCGTCAGCGGCGACGTCGGCTTCGGTAAGACCGAGGTCGCCCTGCGCGCCACGTTCAAGTGCGTACTCGGCGGACGCCAGGTCGCGATCCTCGCGCCCACGACCGTGCTTGCGCAGCAGCACTTCGAAAGCTTCAAGGAGCGACTCGCCCGCTGGCCGGTCTCCGTCGAACTCCTCAGCGGCTACCGCACCGCCAAGCAGAAGGCCGACGTCCGGGCACGGGCCGAAGCGGGCACCGTGGACATCGTCGTCGGTACGCACGCCTTGCTTTCAGACGGTACGCGCTTCGGCCGGCTCGGACTCGTCATCATCGACGAGGAGCATCGCTTCGGCGTACGGCACAAGGAGCGCCTCAAACAGCTGCGCAGCGAGGTGGACGTCTTGGCCATGAGCGCCACACCCATCCCCCGTACGCTCTACCTCGCCCTTGTCGGCGCGCGCGACCTCAGCGTCATCGAGACCCCACCGCGCGAGCGCCTGCCCATCCGCACCATCGTGCGCAGTTACGACGAAAAACTCGTTCGCGATGCCGTGAAGGCAGAACTCGCCCGGGGCGGCCAGGTCTTCTACCTCCACAACCGGGTCGAGACCATCCAAGCCGTCGCGGAACGTCTCGCCGCACTGCTACCCAAGGCGCGCATCATCGTCGGCCACGGCCAGATGCCTGCCGGCCAGCTTGAAGACGTCATGTCGGCCTTCGTCGCCGGCGAATACGACGTTCTCGTGTGCACGACCATCATCGAGACCGGCCTGGATATCCCGAACTGTAACACCCTCATCATCGAGGGCGCGGACCGGTTTGGCCTAGCCCAACTCTACCAGTTACGAGGGCGTGTCGGCCGTTTTAATCGGCAGGCCTACGCCTACCTCTTCCTGCACCGCCACGCCGCGCTCGTCGGCACCGCCCATCGACGCCTATCCGCCATCCGGCAATACAACCAGCTCGGGGCCGGTTTCCGCATCGCCATGCGCGACCTCGAGCTGCGCGGCGCCGGCAATATCCTCGGAGCGGCTCAGAGCGGCCACGTCGCTACCGTCGGCTTCGACCTGTACTGCCAACTCCTGCGCCGGAGCGTCGCCAAGTTGCGCGGCGACAAGGGAGCCATCATCGACCGTTGCGAGGTGCAATTCGACTTCATCGACCACACCCAGGCAGCCCTTGGCACCGAACAGACGAACAGCAGCGACGGCGACGTCCCGCTGCTGACCGCTACGCTACCCTCCGACTGGATCCCTGAGACCCGCCTACGCATCGAAGCCTTCAGGCGAATCGCCCTCGCGCTGGATGCCGCCGAAGTCGCCGAACTCCGCACCTCCCTCAAAGACCGCTACGGCAAGCTCCCGCCGGAGGCGGACGCCCTGCTGAGCCTGGCGGAGATTCGCTGTCTGGCTGAGGAGAAATGCGTCGTTTCCGTGACGACCGATGGAGCCATCATCCGTTGCCTGTCAGCGGCGGGCGGACGCGCACCCGAGCCTATTCTCGTCGGCAATCGGTTTCCCCGCTTGACCGTGCGAGACCCCCTGCGGAAACTGAAGGAAATCCGAGGCTTCCTCTCACGACTGCCCGCACCTCCCGCCCGATGAAATCCTTCCTATTCTCAAGCCTGCTCGTCCTGACCGCGACCGCCGCCTCCGCCCAGCTCAAGCAGCCGACCCTGGAGGAAGCCGCCGCCAAGCGCTGGTCCGAGATGCATGTCGACCGCATCGCCGCCGACGCCGATGGCACGGGCATCACCACTTCGGATATCCGCCGCCAGATCGACCCCATCGTCGGTCAGATCCGCGCCGGCGCCAAGACCGATGCCGAGTTCGACAAAGCCCTCACCGCCGCCGCGGAAGAAACCTTGAACAACATCGCCGAGCGCCTGCTCGTCATCGCGGATTTCCGCGCTTCCGGCCGCCTGCCCGCTTCCTACATCGACGCCGACATCGAGGAGACCATCCGCCGCGATTTCAACGGCGACCGTAACCGCTTCGTCGCCTCGCTCCGCGCGGCTGGCACCACGCCCCTCGCCCATCGTAAGTTCATCGAGGACCGCATCATCTTCGAGTACATGGTCAACCAGATCCGCCGCGCCGCGTTGGACGTCAACCCGGGCAAAATCCTGGAATACTACGAGAAGAACAAGGC
>JBAXMD010000058.1:0-9717 GCA_037134475.1 Verrucomicrobiota bacterium
ACAAGTCTGCCGACGCTAAACTCGCTGACGCCGCCAAGTCTGCCGAAGCTAAGCTTGCTGACGCTGCCAAGGCCCTCGCCGAAGCCAACATGTCCGCCGAGGCTAAACTCGCTGACGCCGCCAAGTCTGCCGAAGCTAAGCTCGCTGACGCTGCCAAGGCCCTCGCCGAAGCCAACATGTCTGCCAACGCCAAGGTTGCCGAAGCCGCCAAGTCCGCCGAGAAGAGCCTGGCCGACGAACGCCTCGCCGCCGAAGCCAAGCTGGCCGACGCTAATGCGAAGGTCACCGAAGCCAACAAGGTAGCCGCCGCCGCCAAAGCCCAGGCCGACGCCCTCAAGTATTCCGAGTTCAACGCCCGCTACGCCCTGCTCGAAAGCAAGCGTCGCGCGAAGGCGATCACGGAGGAAGAATACAAGGCGACCCTCGCCGACCTCCGCAAGGAACTCGGTCTCTGAGCCGGACTTCGGTCCTCCTCGAAAAGCCCGGCCGCAAAGCCGGGCTTTTTTGTTGGAAGGAATCCTTCAGGGCACACGTTAACGTGTCTATGTCGGACACGCTCTCCCGCACGCCTCTCTTCGCCCTGCACGTCGAACTCGGCGGCCGCATCGTCCCCTTCGCCGGCTGGGAGATGCCCGTGCAATACACGGGCATCATCGAAGAACACATGGCGGTCCGCAAGACGGCCGGACTCTTCGACGTCTCCCATATGGGCGAAGCCCGCGTCCGCGGCCGCGACGCCGCGAAGTTCCTCGACGGCATCATGACCAACGAGATGGCCACGATCAAGGTCGGCATGGCCCGCTACACGGTGATGTGCCAGCCTGACGGCGGCTGCGTCGACGACCTGATCGTCTACCGCCTCGCGGAAGAGGAATTCCTCATCTGCCTCAACGCCTCCAACGCGCCGAAGGATATCGCCTGGATGCGCGCCCACGTCGGCTCCCATCAAGTCGAAGTCCTCGACGAATGCGCCGCCTGGGCCCAGCTCGCGCTTCAAGGCCCGCTCGCGGAACAGATCCTCGCACGGGTCACGTCCACGCCGCTCGCGTCGATCAAGCGCTTCGGCTTCGTGCTCGGCGAAGTCGCTGGCGCCGCCGGCTGCATCATCTCCCGCACGGGCTACACGGGCTCGCCGGGCTTCGAGCTCTACCTGCCTGCCGCCTCCGCGGAAAAGGTCGCCCGCGCGCTCCTCGCCGCCGGTAAGCCTCACGGGCTCGTCCCCGCCGGCCTCGGCGCCCGCGACTCCCTCCGCCTCGAGGCGAACTACCCGCTCTACGGACACGAAATCTCGGAACGTATCTCGCCCATCCAGGCCGGCCTCGGCTGGACGGTGAAGTTCGCGAAGGCAGACTTCATCGGCCGCGAGGCGCTCCACCGCCAAGCCCAAGGCGGCCCGACCTCCTCGGTGGTGCTCTTCTCGCTCGATGACCGCCGCATCGCCCGCCAAGGCGCGGTGGTGTTCTCCGGTGAGACGCCCGTCGGCGAAGTGCTCTCGGGTACGCAGTCCCCGGTGCTGGGCAAGCCGATCGGCACGGCGCTTGTCGCCGCCGGCCACGCTTCCTCCGCCTCGCTGACGGTCGACATCCGCGGCAACCGCATCCCGCTCCACCTCGCGACCGAGCCTTTCGTGAAGTGAAGGGTTGAAATAATCCCCGCCCACTTTACCCAGAAGCCATGAGCAACGTCCCTGCCGACCTCCATTACACCAAGGACCACGAGTGGATCAAGGTCGCCGCCGACGGCACGGCCGTCATCGGTATCACCGACCACGCGCAGGCTGCGCTCGGCGACGTGACGTTCGTCGACCTCCCGAAGATCGGTGCCTCTTTCAACCATGGCGACGTCTTCGGCACGGTGGAATCGGTCAAGGCCGCCTCCGACCTCTATAGCCCGATCTCCTGCGAGGTCCTCGAAGCCAACTCGGGCCTGAACAACTCCCCTGACCTCGTGAACCGCGAACCGTACGGCGGCGCCTGGATGATCAAGGTGAAGGTGAAGAATCCGGCCGAGCTCGCCACCCTGCTCGACGCCGCTGGCTACGCCGCGACGCTCTGAGCGCGCGCCCACCCTTGCCCTGCTCGGTTTTTGGCCCACAGTGACGGGCCGATGTCGTTCGCCGAAGTCCATGCCGCCCATCCCTGGGACGATGTCCTGGGGTCCGTCGCGGCTAAGACCGACGCCGACGTGCTCCGCGCGCTCGCCCGCGCCGAAGCCGACTCGGCCGACCTCGAGGATTTCAAGGCGCTGATCTCGCCGGCCGCCGCGCCCCACCTGGAACGGATGGCCCGCCTGAGCCACGAGCGCACGCTCCGCCGCTACGGACGCACGATGCAGCTCTTCGCGCCGGTCTACCTCTCCAACGAGTGCCAGAACATCTGCACCTACTGCGGCTTTTCGGCCGGCAACAAGGTCCCGCGCCGTACGCTCAACCCAGCTGAAATCCTCCGCGAAGCGGGCGCCCTTAAGAAATTGGGCTTCGACCACCTGCTCATCCTGACAGGCGAGTCCAACAAGGTGGAGGTCCCCTACTTCGTCCAGGCCCTCGATCTGCTGCGTCCGCACTTCTCGTCGCTCTCGATGGAGGTGCAGCCGATGGAGACCGCGGAATACGCCGTGCTCCGCAAGCACGGCCTGAACGCAGTGCTGGTCTACCAGGAGACGTATCATCGCGAGACGTATAACGTCCACCACCCGAAGGGCCGTAAGTCCGACTTCGCCTATCGCCTCGACGCCCCTGACCGCGTTGGCGCCGCCGGCGTCCACAAGATCGGCCTCGGCGCGCTCTTCGGCCTCGAGGATTGGCGCGCGGAATGTTTCTTCACGGCCCTCCACCTCCGCTGGCTCGAACGCAAGCACTGGCAGAGCCGCTACAGCGTCTCCTTCCCGCGCATCCGTCCACACGAAGGCGAACTACAACCGAAGGTCGAGATGACCGACCGCGATCTAGTCCAAGCGATCTGCGCCTTCCGCCTGCTGAGCTCCGAGGTCGAGCTGACGCTGAGCACCCGCGAGAGCCGCAAATTCCGCGACCACGCCTGCCGCGTGGGCGTGACGGCGATGAGCGCGGGCTCGCACACGAATCCAGGCGGCTACGCCGAAGGCCGCGAGGCCTCGCTCGAGCAGTTCGCCATCGAGGACGACCGCTCGCCCGAAGAAGTCGCCGCGATGCTCCGCGCCCACGGCTACGAACCGGTGTGGAAAGACTGGGACCCTTCCTACGACCGCCCGGTCGCCCTCGCCTGATGAGCCCTCTCCGCGTCTGGATCGATCACGAACAAGCCCCGGCCTGCAAGCCCGGTGCCTTTGTGAAGCTTTCGGCCGACGAATCCGCCCACGTGGTCCGCAGCCTCCGCGCCCGCCGCGGCGACGCGGTCGTGCTCCTCGACGGCGAAGGCTTGGTCGTCGAAGGTAAGCTCGCTTCCGCCGACGGCGACGCCGCGGTAGTCGAAGTGGTTCGTGCCCGCGTGGCCGACCCGCTCACTCCCGCGATTTACGTCGCCCAAGGCATGCCGAAGGGCGGCACGATGGATGACCTGGTCCGTTCCTGCTGCGAAGCCGGCGCCGCCGGCATCATCCCGCTCGAAACCGCGCGCTGCGAACTGAAGCTCGATGCCGACCGTGCCCGCACCCGCCGCGAACGCTGGCAGCAACAGGCCGTCGAGGCCTGCAAGCAATCCGGCCATCCCTGGCGCGCCGAGATCTCCGCGCCGATGCGCTTCCGCGAATGGATCGAACGCCTACCCGCCGCCGTCGAAGGCGAACTGCGCCTCACTGGCTCATTGGAGTTCGACGCCGAAGCGGTCGCGCACCTGGATTTCACGAAAGCCTCGAAGGTCACTTGGCTCATCGGACCCGAAGGCGACCTGACCTCTGAAGAATACGCCGCCGCTCGCACCGCGGGCTTCATGCCAGTGGTGCTCGGTCCGACCGTCCTCCGCGCCGAGAACGCCGCGCTCGCCTGTGTGGCGATCACGCAAGTCCTCGCAAAACGCTGAGTCAGGCCTGCTTCCGTCGGCCAGGCTTCTTGGGCTCGGGTAAGACGTCTTCGAGTACCCAGTCCGGCCAGGTCTCGCGCGTGTAGCGTTGGAATTCGCCGATAGCGTCGCGCACCAGTGGCGTGAGTTCGCACGTCCAGCGCAGTCCGATATCCATGGGGGCGAAACCTTCGAGCGGCAAAGCCCGTACTTCCGGATGCTCGATGGCTTCAGGGATGGCGAGGTTGATGCCATAGCCTTCGCCATTGGCGACGTAACTGGTGACCATCTCCATCGAACTGACCTCGACGGTCTGGTTCCAGACGACGCCCTTCGCGCGGAGGTCGCGCAAGAAGCTGCGCGTGACGCTGGAAGCGGGCGGCAAAGCGACCAGCGGTTCACGCAGCTTCTTCTGCTTCCAAAGGTCGGCTACGCTTCGGTGCGGCGACGACTTGGGCACGAGCAGGACGAGCGGGACGCGGGCGAGGCGCAACTGGCTCTGCCGTCCTTTGGTCTTCGCCTCAATCGGCACGATCGCGAGGTCGATGACGCCATCGCGCAACCACGTCTCGAACTGCATCTGGTACCCGGGCGTCAGGCTGAGCAGCAACTTCGGGTGGCGCGCCCGCAGGCGCTGGGTGACGGTCGAGATATGCAGGCGAAGGACGAGCTCCGAGGCGCCGAGGCGCAGCTCGGGCCGATCGGCTTCGCGTAACTGGCCCTCGAGCCCGTCCAGCCCCGAGAAGAAGGCCTCGATCTGGGTGTAGAGCTTCCGGCCCGCGGACGTCAGGCGGAACGGCGACCGCTCGAAGAGCCGCACGCCGAGGTTCGACTCGAGGGCCGCTATCTGCCCGCTGACGGCTGGCTGCTGGATACCGTAAGGGATGTGCCGGACCGCCGCGCTGATTCCCCCGTGTTTGGCCACGTAATAGAATAGCTCGAGGTGATGGACGTTCATCGGGGTGAAGTCATCTTCACGCCATAAAAGGGGCTAGCAACGCCCTTTATCCCCGACGTGATAGGTCATATCAAGAATATCGATTAACGGTCGGGGCCCGGTGGAAGTAAAATAGACGGCGATAAACACGCCATGCACACCCTCCTGATCCTGCTCCAAGCCCTCGGCGTCATCCTGCTGGCTGATTTCCTGGCCGGCGTCTTTCATTGGCTGGAAGACGCCTATGGCACCGAGGACACCCCGGTACTCGGCCCGCTGGTGATCAGGCCCAACATCATCCATCATCACTATCCGCGCTTCTTCACCAAGCTGACCTGGTGGCAGAGCTCCTGGGACCTGTTGCTCATCGGCGTACTGATGATTGGCGGGGCCGCCTGGGCCGGCGTGCTCACCTGGCATGTCTGGCTCTTCGTTCTCTTGAGCATCAACGCCAACCAGGTTCATAAATGGTCGCACCAGACGCGGGCCGAGAACGGCCGAGTCGTCTCGTTTCTGCAGGACTGCTGGATTCTCCAGACCCCTCGGCAGCACGCACTACACCACACCGACCCGAAGAACACCTACTACTGCCCGCTCACCAACCTACTGAACCCGACCCTAGAATTCATCGGACTCTGGCCCAAGCTCGAAGCCGTCATCGAAGCGCTCACTGGGGCGACCCACAGGAAGGACGCCTCCAACCGCGGTGAAGGCCCCACACCTGCCTGGGTCATCGAGCATCGCCGCCCCTCGCCTGCGGCTGACCTTACTTCGCCAAAGGGACCTGAGCGTTCCCCATGAGGTAGGCAAGGAGGTCGCGCTGCTGCTCGGGCGTGAAGGCCTGCAGGAGACCTTCCGGCATGAGCGAGAGGGGCATGATCTTGCGCGCCTTGATGTCCTGCTTGTCGATCACGCTCTCCTGTCCGACCGCGCGCAACGTGAGCGTGCGTTCGCTCTGCGCACCGACGATCCCACTGAGCACACGACCATCTTTGTGCTCGATGATGTTGAGATAATAGGCGGCGTCCACGACGGCACTGGGGTCTACGATGTTCTCGACGAGATAGTTTAGGTCGTGTCGTCCGCTGCCAGTGAGATCGGGCCCGAGCGCGCCGCCTTCGCCGTAAAGTTTGTGACACTGTCCGCACACGCCAGCGAAGATCGCCCTACCCTTGCTCTGGTCACCCTTGGCGAGTGATTCAGACGTATGCCGCGCCTTGAGTTCAGCGACGAGCTTGAGCTTGTCCGCCGAGGTCTCGCGCGCCTCGCCCCAGACCTTGCTGAGCAGTTCATTGAGCTTGGCGTCATTGAACGCCCGCACCTGACGCGCGGCGGAAGGACCGAAGTCGGCCTTAGGAATCTTACCGGCTTCAATCGCCTTGAGGAGGTCGGTCGCGAAACGCGGACGGGAGACGAGGGCCATGATGGCCTGCGGACGCTCATGCGGGTAGAGCTGCAGGTAGCGGTCGATGATGCGCTTCGCGACGCCGTCCTGGTCGAACTGGGTCAGACCTTGGATGGCCTCCATGTTCACGCCCTTGACGTAAATCAGTTTCTCGCAGACGGACTTGAGTTGCACATCCTTGGCATCGATGAGCGAGAGTAAGGCGGCGCGGCGCTGCTCCATGAGCGCACTGTCATCGAGGGCGATTTTACGAATTTCATCAAGGGCCTGGCCGTCGCCGAAGATAACGTTGAGCTGGCGGGCCTGATCCAGCGCGGCGGTATCCTTCTTCGCAATGGTGGCGACGAACGGATCCCAGGCGGCCGGCTTGGGCGCCTTGCGCCACCCTTTGAGGGCTTCGGCGATACCGGCGACGATCTCGGCCTGGCCTTCAGGCATCTGCGCGGCGTTCGCGAGGAGGTCGTTCAGCGCGGCGGGCTGCTTGTCAGCGCCTTCCGCGATGCGGCGGGCGATGAGCTTGGTGACCTGCGGGACGCGGCTGACATGCGCGCAGGCGATGAGATCGGCGAACGGGAGCTCGCGGATGCCGGTCCACACGAGCAGCGGGAGATTATGGTCCGTGGCATCCTGGTCGTAGCGTAACAGGTGCTGCGCGACGAGCGCACGCACTGGGGCGGAGAGATGCGGGAGGGCTTCCGCGAGCGCGAGGCGCACGCGCTGGCCGCGAGACTCGCCCGCCAGTTTGAGGAGCGCAGCTTCCTGTTCGTCGCCGTTAGCGATGAACCCCGACTGCTGGGCGAACTTGGCCATGGCGTTGTTGCGGTTTACGAGCGGATCGGTGAGCTCGCGTTCGATGAGACGGGCGAGGACATCCTGGCGCTGCTCGGCGAGGATGGCGGCGGGCGCGTAGTGCTTGAGGTGCTGCGCGGCGAAGGGCTGGTCGCCCGACTTGACGGTGCGCAGGGCGAGCAAGGTCGAATGGGCATTGAGCGCGAGGACGCTGTCTTCTTCGGAAGCGAGTTTCTCCCAAGCCGCGGTGGCGGACGAAAGGTCGATTCCCTTCCAAGCACGCTCACGCAGTTCCCAGCGGGCCATGCGGACGAGCCATTCGTTCTTGCTGCGCTGGAGTTCGACGAGTTCCGTCGGGGTGGCCTTGGTGATGTCGACTCCGGGCTGCTTGGGGTCGCCGTAACTGACCTTGAAGATACGGCCGGTGGTGCGGTGAATGCCGTCCTGGTCGTGACACTCGCCGATGTCACTCCAGTCGAGGATGGTGACGGCGCCATCCGGACCCTGGCTGAGCTCGATGCCGCGGAACCATTGGTCGTCGGATTTAAGGATATCGGGCTGATGCTTCATGATGAGCGCACTCCCCTTTCGCTCGATGGCTTCGACGTTGGTGCGTCGGCCGTGAAGATTGAGCGTCATGAGCTTATCGCGATACTGCGCAGGCCAGTTCTCCCCCTGATAGATCATCATGCCGACATGCGCGTGCCCGCCGCCAAGGCTGTCCGCGCCGCCGCGGCCTCCATCTGCATCGTTCCACTTCTTACCGGTGTCCCAGTGATAGTGGTCGGCCTGCTGATCGATCAGTTCGTAGACGAACGGATAAGGGTCTTCGCCATGCATGCGCTTAAAGTGCGCGCCATGGATGCCCTGCCAGCCGTGACCGATGACGGTGTTGATGAACAGTAGCTCGTGATCCTTGGTCCAATCGGAGCCCCAAGGGTTGGTGGTGCCGTGGCAGTAAGGCTCGAAGACCTTGGTCACCGGATGATAGCGCCAGAGGCCGCCAGCGGTGGCCTGACGCTTCTCGCGCGGCACGCCAGGGACGTCGATCCATGAGGTGCTGGAGATGCCGACGCGGCCGTAGAGCCAACCATCAGGACCCCACTTGAGTCCGTTGGCGAAGGTGTGGCGGCTGGCCGCGGTGGTACTGAAGCCGTCGAGTACGACCTGGGCCGGACCGGCGGGCTTGTCTCCGTCCATCGGGATGAAGAGAAGGTTGGGCGGGCACATCGCATACACGCCGCCGAAGCCGCGCTCGATGCTCGTCAGCATCTGGACGTCGTCGGTGAAGACGGTGCGCTTGTCGAATTTGCCGTCGTGGTCGCTGTCCTCGAGGATGACGATGCGGTCACGTAGGTTCAGGTCGAAGCGCTCCTTGCCGTCGGAGTAGGTATAGTTCTCGGCGATCCACAGGCGGCCGCGCTCGTCCCAACAAAGCGCGATGGGCTGACGGACGTCCGGCTCAGCGGCGAAGAGCGTGGCCTTGAAGCCTTCGGGGAGGTGCAGCTGGGTGAGGGCCTCCGCCGGCGTGAGCAGCGGGATGGTCTCCTTCTGGTTGTTATGCGGCTCCGGGAACGGCGCGGCAAAGGCGGCGACACCGAGGACGAGGGCGAGACTGCGGGCGAACATGGGGATAAGACCAACCTTGTGCGGCCGAGGTTCCTCATCAACCCCAGACCAAGGAAAACGAGCGCTTAGAAGCCCTTCGCGATCTGGCCATACACCTCGGTCGAAGCGACCTGCGCGGGCAGAGCGGCCGACGACGGCGCGATGAGCACCGGCCAGTCGAGCGGGTCCTCCGGGAGGCGGCCGTGCGAGCCCTTCACGAGCGAGGCGTCCTGTGAGATGACTTTCATGAGCGCCTTGAAACCAAGCTTCTTCTTCAGCAGGAACCAGGCGACCGAGAGCATCGGGAAACGGATCTTGGGGTCGATGAACAGTTCGACGGGGTCGTATCCAGGCTTGCGATGGATATCCACGCAGCGCGCGAAGTCGGGCTCACCCTGTCCTTCTTCCCACCAATAATATGAGAACCAGCTATGGTCGTCGGCAACGACGACGAAGTCTCCGCTGCGCACATGCTGGATGCCGGCGGCGGCCTGGCCGTCAGCGTCGAGCACCTGCGCGACACCGGGCGTGGCGAGCAGAACCTTACGGACTTCCTCGCGGACCGAGGGATCGAGGACGACGACGTGGGCGACCTGGTGGTCGACGACGGCGAAGGCCTTCGAATTGAAAGTGTCGAGGGTGAGACTGCCATCCTCAGGCTTGAGCTCGAGCCAATCGTGCGCACGTAGGACCTTGTTCAGCGGGACGGCACGGTCGACAGCGGTGATGGCGTATTCGGAGACGATGAGAACTTCGACGCCGTGGGCTTCGAGGAATTCGGCGAGGTCACCGACGAGTTTATCGACATCGCGACGCGCGACATCGCAACGCGGATCGGCCGGGCCGAAGCGCTGGAGGTCGTAGTCGAGGTGCGGCAGGTAGACCAGGCTGAGGTCGGGCTGCTCATGCTCTTCGATCCAGCGGGCCGAATCAGCGATCCACTGCGATGACGGCAGGCCGGCGCGCGGACCCCAGAACGAATGGAACGGAAAATCGCCGAGGTC
>JBAXMD010000059.1:0-9613 GCA_037134475.1 Verrucomicrobiota bacterium
TAACCTTCGGGCTGGTAAGGCTTCACGCTGGGCCCGCCGACATCCGCGATGTTAAGCAGTCCGGCAACGAAGAGGGCATTGTCGCGGACGAACTCGGCGTCGAGGCGGCGCGGATTCTGCGAGGCGAGCAGGCGGTTGTTGGGGTCGGTCTCCTTCAGGTCTGGCCGCAGGCTGCTGCTCTGGCGGTAGGTGCGACTGGTGACCATTAGGCGGATCATCTTCTTCACGTCCCAGCCCTTGTCGCGGAACTCCAGGGAGAGCCATTCAAGCAGTTCAGGATGCGAAGGCAGTTCGCCTTGTGAGCCGAGGTCGTCGAGGCCGGCGCTGAGGCCAGTGCCGTGGAAGATCTGCCAGAGGCGGTTCATCACCGTGCGAGCGGTGATCGGATTATCTTTCGAATTGATCCAGTCGGCCAGATCTAGGCGCGTCAGGCGTTTCTGTTCGGTGCTGGTGCGCAGTCCGGGTAGGAACGAAGGCGTCGTGGGCAGGACGACCGGGCCAGTCTCATCGAGGAAGTTGCCGCGGGGCAGCACGCGGACCGTGAGCGGCTTGGTGGCTTGCGTGACCATCGACCAGGCGTGGCCGTCGTATTGGCGACGGATCGTGGTGGTCAGTGCCCTCGTCTTTTCGAGCGTGGCGCGATCACTGCCGCGGGAAGCCACATAGAGGGCGAAGGTTGCCGGGGTCGGGCGGCCCCCGCTCGACTGCGTAAGGGTCTCCGGCGCAGTCACCTTCAGGGGGTCATCGTGCGAGAGCGGAGAGACCGAGGCCTTGAGCGTCAGAGCGGCGTTGCTTTCGAAGTGGATCACGAACTTCTCATCGGCCATGGTCGTGACGGGCGTATCGAGTAACCAGACCGCATAGACGTCGGCGTCAGGCATCTTCAAAGACCACACGCTGTTGATGTCGGTCAGCTCGAAGCTGCTGTTATAACGAGGTTCGCGATGGGTGGCATCGGCCAGATGGAAGGCGACCGGACGTTCCTTGCCCTTCGCGTCGACGATGCCGAAGCGGGCCGTGATGTTCGCGGCGGAGTCGGCCGGAATCGAGCCCTTGGGGATATCGATGCGGACGGAGGCAATCGGCGTGGCGCCGGTATTCAATGTGATGGCGAAGTCTTCGCCTTTGGCGACGCCCTTGGGCATCTTGATGGTGGCGCCGGCCGCGAAGGCGACCGGGGCAGGTGCGGCCGGTTTCTTGGCGGCCGGCTTTTTGGCGACCGAAGTTGCGTCGGTGTTCTTCGCTGGGGCCTTGGCGGCCATCTTCGCTGTTGCGACCGGGGGTGCGGCCTTCAGGAAGAAAGTGCCAGCCGGGGAGAGCAGTCCGTTCGGATGTTCGGATAGGAAGGAGGCGATGTCTTTCTGCCAAGCGGAGAAGTCGGAGCCGTCCTTCTGTTCGGCCAACCTCTGAGTGTAGAGCGATGCGAGTTCAGCGCGGAACTCAGCGTCCTTCTTCGAGCGATAAGCGTTCTTGGTGCGAACCTCGGGGTAGAACGGATGGTCATTGCCCACGCCCTTGAGTTCGGGTTCCGGGGTGTAATTGTAGTCCGCGTAGACGCCCCACTGCTTCACATCGGCGAAGAATGCCTGCAGGGTGTAGAAGTCCGCTGACTTAATCGGGTCGAACTTATGGTCGTGGCACTCGGCGCAGCCGAAGGTGCTACCCAGCCAGGCGTTGGAGACGGAGCGGACACGTTCGGCGCCGTACTTTGCGAGGTATTCCTTTACCTGGGCGCCGCCTTCGCGGGTCATCATATTCAGGCGATTATAGCCGCTGGCGATGAGCTGTTCTTCGGTGGGGTTAGGCAGGAGGTCGCCGGCGAGCTGCTCGCGGGTGAAGACGTCGAACGGCTTATTGGTGTTAAAGGCGTTGATGACGTAATCGCGGTAAGGGAAGATGCGCTGATTCTGGTCGCCGTGGTAACCGACCGTGTCGGCGAAGCGGGCGACATCGAGCCACCAGACCGCCATGCGTTCGCCGAAACGTGGGGAGGCCAGCAGGCGATCGACCTGCTTCTCATAGGCGGTGGGAGAATTATCGGCCAGGAAGGCGGCGGTCTCGGCGGGCGTGGGCGGCAGTCCGGTCAGGTCAAGCGCGACGCGTCGGAGCAGCCGTTCCTTGGAGGCTTCGGCGGAAGGGGTAAGCTTCCTCTCGGCGAGTTTAGCTCCGATGAAAGCGTCGATCGGGTTCTTGCCTCCTTCCGGCAGGGCAGGGACGATGGGGGCTTCGAGCTGCTTGTAGGCCCAGTGGGGTTCGTAGACGGCGCCTTGGGCGACCCAGCGGCGGAAGAGTTCTTTTTGCGCGGAGGTCAGTGTCTTGTGTGACTCCTTATTCGGCATCACGTCGTCCTCGTCCTTGGTGAAGAGACGCTTGATGATCTCGCTTTGCTCGGGCTTGCCCGGGACGATGGCGATTTCGCCGCTCTTGCCGGCCTTCAGCGCTTCGGCACGGATGTCCAGGCGCAGCTCACCTTTTCGCGCCTTAGCGTCGAAGCCGTGGCAGTGGAAGCAGGTGTCCGACATGATCGGACGAATGTCG
Organism: Verrucomicrobiota bacterium; assembly: GCA_037134475.1. Classification (GTDB taxonomy): domain Bacteria; phylum Verrucomicrobiota; class Verrucomicrobiia; order Opitutales; family UBA953; genus UBA953. The sequence continues at coordinate 2,539 of JBAXMD010000059.1, forward strand.
CGATTGAAGCGGACCGTATCGGCGGTTTCGGCGGCTCCGAGGAGTCCGGCGACGAGCAACGGGGCGACTATAGGCAGGACGCGCATGGGGATGTACTTATGACAACCCTCCGCCTGTGGGGTTTCAATGGATTTCTAAGGAAAAGTCCTCAGCGGGCCTGCCAATTCACCGCATCAATGACCACGTAGCCGTTGGCCCCCTCGTTACTGACGATGACTTGGGCATCCGACTTGTCCGTGAAATCAAAGGTGCCGAGCGAGACCAGTCGATCGGCGGGAGCCTTGGCGAGGTTGACTACGCGTTCGGTCTGGCCGTCAGCATGGACGATACGGACCTTGGCGTTGGTGGCTCGATTAGCGTTCGGGACAATCGTGAGGAAGACCTCATACTTTCCGGCCTTGGGGAGCTTAGTGGAGAAGGTGGCGCTCATCGGGCCCTTCGAGCCCTTGCTGTCATGGCGGTAGCCTTCGCCGACAAAGCCTTTGCCGGCCTGGCTCTCGGTCCAATCACCGGAAAGTTTGGCGTCGGCATCATCGACCGTGATCCCGGGCAGGCGAGGCGCGGAGGCGTGGTCGTCTGATTCAGCCGGGTATTTGGAGAGGTCAACCGCCTTGCTGAGCACCTGGCCGTCGGCGAGCAGGCGGGCCTTAAGGGCTTCGTAAGGGACGTCCTGCACGGCTAGTTTACCGTCGATCGCCATGACGGCGGCCGTGGCGGCGGACTGACCGAGGATCATGAAGACGGGCTCCATGCGGATGGATCCGTAGGCGATGTGCGAGGCGCTGCAGGCGACCGGCACGAGAAGGTTAGTAGCCTGGCCTTTCTTCGGGACGAGCGAGCCGTAGGCGATCTCGTAAGGGCCGCGCGGTGAGACGCCGATATCGCCTTCGTTCTGCACGCACCCCTCGGGGGTGATGTAGCGCTGGGTGTTGTGCGAATCGATCATGTACGAACCCATGCCGACCGACTCCGGGGTCGGCTTCACCTTCGTGAGCTCGTTTTCAGTCATCACGAAGGCGCCGACCATGCGACGGGCTTCACGGACGTAGATCTGGTGCGACCAATTGCCGTTGTCTTTGAATTCGTCCTTCGGAAGGCCCCAGGTGTTCATCTTCTCGCGGACGTCGGCCGGGACGCGCGGGTCGGTGCAGATGAAATAGAGCAGGCCCTTCTGGTAGGTTTCGTGTTCTTTGATGATTTCCTTGCGTCGATCGTAGCTGGCCTCGGGGTAGTCGTAGTTGAAGCCGATGTTATCGAAGGAGAAGCCGCCATGGTTGTTGGTGTCCGTCTTGCCGTTCGGGATCAGGTCGAACTTACCGAATGTCTCCTTCCAGCCGGCGGCGTAGGCGCGGGCGAGGACTTCATATTGCTTTGGGTCGTAGCCGGCGGGAGCCGTGAACGGGACACGGTTCTCGGGTACGTTCGTGAGGCACATGCGGAAGCAATAGGCCTGGAGGCGTTGGTCGGCCTCACCCTTGGGTGCGGGCTTTTCGGTCGAGACGCGGGCGATGACGCCGCTCTTCGAGTCGCCTGGGATGACGTAGGGGTCGATGGGCGACTTGAGTACGCCGAAGTGGTGGCGATGGTGCAGGACGCCGACCTGTGAGCCGTTGTGCTTCTCGCCGTAGGTCGCGTTGGCTTCGCGGCCGACGTGGTAGCTGACACCAGCGGCGGCCATCAGGTCGCCTTCGTAGGTGGCGTCGATGAACATCTTTCCTTCGAAGCTCTTGCCCGAGAGCATCGTGATCGAAGCAATCCGGCCGTCGGCGAGGCGGACGCCTTGGGCGCGGTCAAGCCATTCGTCGCGAAGCACTGGGATGCTGAATTCCTTTACGTAGTCCTCGAAGACTTTCTCCGCGACGCTCGGCTCGAAGATCCACATCGTGCGCTCACTCTGGTCCATCGCCACGGTGCCCTGACCCTTGTTGCCGAAGTCGTCGCGCTTCTGGTGCACCCAGGTTTCCGGCTTCTGATAATATTGCCAGACACGGTGGTAGAAGTTGCGGGACAGTCCGCCGATGACCGATTTATCGCCGCTGTCGGTGAAGCCGAGGCCGCCGCTGCTCAAGCCGCCGAGGTGCTTGTCGGGTCCAACGATGACCACGGTCTTCCCCATCTTCTTGGCTTGGACCGCGGCGATGACGCCGGCGGCGGTGCCTCCATAGACGACGACGTCATAGCTCTCGGCTGCAGCGAGGCGCAGGGTGAAGAGACAGAGGAGGGATAAGCGGAGGAACATCGATTTAGAGGACAAGAGGGCCAGAGGGCCCGAGGACAAGAGGGGGGCCGAGGACAGGAGGAGGTTTGCGGTCAGCGGCTCGCGGACTGCTTCGCGATGAAGTTCAGAATCGCGAGGCGGGCCGGGTCGTCGAGGTTACGGATGCTGTGACCGACCGTGGCGTGATCGCGGTCATCCACGCGGAGCGAATAGTTCTCGGCATGGCCGGCGGCCTTGAGCGTCGTGACGAAGAACATGTTCTCTTCGGCGCGGCTGAGCATATCATGCTGGGCGTAGATCGTGAGGATCGGCGGCAACGTCTTACGGATGTAGAAGGCCGGCGCGGCTTCGTCGCAGGTGATGGCGTAGCGGGGCTGGCCGCGTTCTTCGCGGACCGTGTAGTGCGTGAGCACCTGGGCGCTGACCTGGGCGATGCCGGCGACCGAGCCAAGGGTGAGGCCGTGGGGCTTGAGCCGACTCGGATCCATGCCGACGAGCAAGGCGAGGGTGGCGCCCGCTGAGTGTCCGCCGATGAAGACCTTGTGCGGGTCGCCGCCCTGTTCGGCGATGTGCTTCACCGTCCAGGCGAAGGCCGCGGCGGCATCATCGACGTAGGCGGGGTATTTGACCTTCGGGCTCAGACGATAGTCCGGCGTCACCACCGCGACGCCCGCCTGGGCTAGGCTTTCGCGGATCTCGGTACAATATTCCGTCCGCAGATCCTTGGCGCCGTTCTTCAGACCTCCCCCGTAGAACCAGACGTACGTGGCGAAGCCCTTGGCACCGGCGGGGACGGTCAGGTCGAGTTTGCAGCGTTCCTGCTCGTAGGGCGTCTGGGAAATGACGTCGTCCTTATAAGGGATGTCCTTGATGACCTTGGTCTCAATCGCCGCCGCTGACGTGGCGGCAAGGCTCAGCAGCAGGACGAGGAGGCGCATCAGGCGATGATCTGTTGCACGATATTCCCGTGGACGTCGGTCAGGCGATAGTCGCGTCCGGAGCTACGGAAGGTAAACTCTTCGTGGTTGAAGCCGAGGAGCCGCATAATGGTCGCATGCAGGTCATGCACGTGGACGACATCTTTGACGGACTTGTAGCCGAATTCGTCGGTTTCGCCGTAGACCGTACCGGCCTTCACGCCGCCGCCGGCCATCCACATCGTGAAGCCGTGGCTGTTGTGGTCGCGGCCGTTGATCTTGCCGGCGTTGGAGCCAGGGGTCGGAAGTTCGACGGTCGGGGTGCGGCCGAATTCGCCGCCCCAGATGACGAGGGTCTCGTCGAGCATGCCGAGGCGCTTAAGGTCGGTGAGTAGCGCCGCAATGGGCTGGTCGGCTTCCATCGCGAGACGCTTATGGTTCTTCTCGATATCGTCGTGGCTGTCCCACGGCTGGCCGGCGCCATGCCAGAGCTGGATGAAGCGGACACCGCGTTCAGCGAGGCGACGGGCGATGAGGAACTGGCGGCCGAGGGTGGTGTCGCCGTACATCTCGCGGGTCTTTTCGGATTCGCGGCCGATGTCGAAGGCGTCAGTGGCCTCGAGCTGCATGCGGTAGGCCATCTCGAAGGACTGGGCGCGGGCCTCGAGGGCGGCGTCCTGTGGACGGACGGATTGGTGGGCGGCGTTAAGCTTGGCCAGCAGGTCGAGCTGCTTGCGCTGGGCCGGACGGGAAAGGCCGAAGTTGCGGATGTTCTCGATCAGCTCTTCGACGGAGCGCTTCGAGGTGTCGACGTAGTTGCCTTGGTAGACGCCGGGGAGGAAGCCGCACTGCCAGTTCTGCGTCTCTTGGATGGGGAAGCCGCCGGGGCAGAGCGTCATGAAGCCGGGGAGGTTTTCATTCTCCGTGCCGAGACCATAGGTAACCCACGAGCCCATCGAGGGGCGGACTTGGCGGGCTTCGCCGCAGTTCATCAGGAGGAGCGAAGGCTCGTGATTGGACACGTCGGCCTTCATCGAGCGGATGACACAGAGATCATCGGCATGCTGGGCGGTCTTGTCGAAAAGCTCGCTGACCTCGAGGCCACTCTTGCCGTAGCGCTTCCAGGTGAACGGCGAGCGGAACGCGGCGCCCGTCTTACGTTCGGTGGCGATGTAATCCCCTGGCAGCGTCTTGCCGTGGTATTTATCGAGGGCGATTTTACGGTCGAACGTGTCGACCTGCGAAGCACCGCCGTTGGCGAAAATGTGAATCACGCGCTTGGCCTTGCAGGGAAGCGGGGGTTTACGGGCGGCGAGGGGGTGGAGCGGGTCCACCTTGATCTCGGTGCCACGGAGTTCCTGCTGCAGGAGCGAGGCCATGGCGACGCCGCCGAGGCCCATGCCGACCCGGCGGAGGAACTCGCGGCGAGAGCCGAGGGAGAGGGGTTCGAGATGGTTCATTAGTCGGCGAAGATGAATTCGTTGCTGGTGAGGAGGACCTGAGCGAACGTGGAAATGGCAGACTGCCGTTCGGGCTTCTTGCCGAACTCGCCGGCGGCGGAGGTCAGGATTTCGCCCGTCTTGGCGTCTTTGATGACTGGTGCCCAAGAGAAGCTGTCGCTATTGGAACCGAGGAAGTTGTCGGCGATGAAGTCGATGCTCTCACCGGCGGCGAGTTCGACTTCCGCGAGGTCCACGGACAAAGAAGCACCGCCCTTGGTCACGACTTCGGAGAGGATGCCTTTGCGGGCGGTGACGATGCGGGCGCGGACGCCGTCGCTGGCCTTGCTGCTGACGGCGAGGGTGCCTTCGATCCGATACTTGCCAGCGCTGCCGGCCGTCCAGCGGCGGATGACGGCAGTCGCGTCGGTCTTATCTCCCGGGTGTCCGCCCTTAGCCGTGAGGAAGGTATGGGCGAACTCCTTGTCCGGCACCTTGTCGGAGGGCGAGATGCGATCCTTGGCCTGGACCTTCATCTCGGTGAACGCAACGGTCTTGGTCGCGGCGTTCCAGCCACCGTAGCCATTACGCCAGCTCGCCGGGGCGGGCGCCAGTTCTGCTTCGCGGAGATAGTCCAGGGCGAGGGCGAGCTCATTCTTGTTTGGCGAACGACCGAGCACCGAAAGGTAGAGGGCCTTTACTTTCGCTTCGCTCGAGGGCAGGGCGGCGACCTTGGTGACGAGGGCTTCAGCTTGGGTGCGCGCAAACGGATGGTTCATCATCCAGAGTGCCTGCTGCGGCGTGGTGGTCTGGTTGCGCTTCGGAACGTGATAGTCGGGATTGGCGAAGTCGAACGTCCGGAAGAACGCCGGAAGGTTCTGGCGATCGATGCTGCCGTAAAGTGTGCGGCGCGGCTCGGAGAAATTCGCTTCGAGATTGAACGGCTGGCCGCCGATCTTGGCGGCATCCAGACTTCCGGCGACGCGCAGCATGCTGTCGCGCATGGCCTCGAAGTCGAGGCGACGGCGTTGGGCGCGCCAGCTCAGGTCATTGTCGGGATCCTTGGCCAAGCCTTCGGGGCGCACGTCGACCGTCTGCAGGAAGGTGCGGGAGAGGACGATGGAGCGGATGAGCTTCTTCATGGACCATTCGTCCTTCATGAAGGTCGAGGCGAGGTACTCAAGTAGCTCGGGGTTCTTCGGCAAAGGCGTCCGGACTCCGTAATCGCTCGGCGTCTCGACCAGGCTGCGGCCGACGAGTTCGGTCCAGATGCGATTGGCCATCACGCGGGCGGTGAGCGGGTTCGTCTTGCTGGCGATGGCGTTGGCCATGTCGAGACGTCCGCTGCCTTCGGTGAATTCCTTCACCTTGCCTTCGGTGAGCACGGCGGGGAATTGGCGCGGTACGGTCTTGCCCGGGCGGGAGGCGCTGCCGCGGACGAAGATAACGCCTTTGACTGCCGTGGGTTTGTCCAGGAGCACCATCGCGTGGGGCGGGCTCTTGGGGCTCGTGGCCTTGAAGCCGACGACCTGGATCTCGAGGTTGTTGCGCGTGTTGCGGTCGGCGACGTTGTACGTAGGAATCAGTGAGGCGGCCGTCACGGCGATCGGGCCATTAGATGCTTCGACGAGGTCGCGCCAAACTTTCCAGGCGACGCCGCCGTTCTTGTCAGGCTTGTGCGCGTCAGCGAGGATCGCGGCGTAGGCGGCGGTGAGCTCGCTGAACTTCTTCGGCGTCTTCTTCTGCAACTCGGCACGGAGGAGTGCGTCTTGGAATTGTTCAGGTTTGGCAATCAGCGCAGCATACTTGGCGGCGAACTGGTCGTCGGGCGTATCCTTTAGCTGATACCAGCCGCCCCAGACCGGGTCCTTGTCGTTCAGCTTCTTCGTCAGCACGTGCTGCCAGCCATTGAGCACCGTCGGGTAGAGGTTGGTGCGCTTGGCTTCCTGCGTGTAATTGAAGTTCGGCTCCTTCGCCGCGCGGAGCATCAGTGCGAGATAGTCGGCGATCTTGGTCGGGCCGAAGGACAGTTCACGTCGGCTGTCGATGAAGTCGTCGAGCTTCTTCTGGCGACCGGCAAGCTCGGTGTCGAACTCATCGGTCTCTTTCGTGCGGGCGAACGGCTTGAGCGGCGGAAGCTCTTTCGGCTCCTGGCTTGAATTAAAGATCGCGTAGAGCGAGTAGTATTCGGCCGTAGCCAAGGGATCGAACTTATGGTCGTGGCAGCGGGCGCAGGCCATTGTCATGCCTTGGGTGCCGCGCATGACGACGTCGATGCGGTCGTCGATGATGTCCGGGGTGCTGTTGAGGAAGCGACGGCCGAGCGTGAGGAAGCCGAGCGCGGCGAGGTCGCGGTTATTCTCGGGGTCCTTGGCGATCTGGTCTCCGGCAATTTGGAGACGCAGGAACTGATCGTACGGCAGGTCCTTGTTGAAAGCGTTCACTACCCAGTCGCGGTAGGTGTAGGCGTAGGGGTAACGGCGCTCTTCCTGGAAGAGATA
>JBAXMD010000060.1:0-9453 GCA_037134475.1 Verrucomicrobiota bacterium
GGTCGTGATCCTCGATCCAGCCGGCCGGCCCGAACCCATCACCCTTTATTCCCATGCGCTGAGCGAGCCGATTGTCTGCCGTACGAAGGAAGGCAAGCTGACCTTCTACCGTAAGCCAAAGACGGAGGACCCGAAGGAGCCGCTGGTCCCCTTGGCCACGCTGCCCGCCCCGCCGGCGGGAGGGAAATATATCGCGATCCTTTCTGGCGTCGGCGAGGCCACCCGGCTCAACCTCATCGCCGATGGCGGCGGAGCCGCCGCCGCGGGTACCATCCGTTTTTTCAACCTATGCTCCCAGCCGGTCGGGCTCAGCGTGCCAGGCGCCAGACGCGTGCTGCCTTCCGGCCAGGAGCTCACCGTACGCCCCCAGGTGAAGGCCCAGCAATACGGGCAGGCGCAGTTCTTCCTCCCGGGAGAAGGAGGCGATTGGCGCCTTGCGGGCGGCCTTCGCTGGCTCCAGCTCGACGATATCCGCTCGCTCCTCTTCCTGGTGCCCGCACCGGGAGAGGAAGGCATCATCAAGGTACGCGGCGTAGAGGAGCGCGTGACCGCAGATGCCAAGAAGCCCACGGCGGCACCCGTGACGCCGGCCGGTGGCGGCGAAAAACGCCGGACGGGCCTCCGGACGCTCCAGTAAGGTGAAAGCAGCGACCCTAGCGAAAGCGGGCAAGCGGGCGGGCTTCTCGATCATCCTCTCCCTGACGATGATGACGATGATCGTCATGCTATTGCTCGTGCTGACGACCTTTCTGACCATCGAATCCCGCGCATCGAAATGGTCGATCCTATCGACAAGGGCGCGCCTCAATGCCCTGATGTCCGCGCGGCTTGCTTTAGCCCATCTTCAACAAGCGACCGGACCGGACACCCGTAGCACGGCGACCGGAGAACTGGCGTGTACGCCGGCCCCGATCAGCCCCTTCGACCCGGGGATGAATTGGACCCAGCGGCCGGGACAGGGGCAGCGTTACTGGACCGGCGCCTGGCGGACCGACAAGCCGGACGAGCCGCCCCAATGGCTGATCAGCGGCAAGGGCGGCAAGTCGCTCGCTAACACCACCTCCTACCTTGCACAGACGGTGAGCCTTTCGGGTGCCACGGATTACAGCGCGGATAAATCCTACTGGGCACCGTGGCAACGCGACTACCCCATCACCTACGCCGCGGGAAACAAGGAGAGTTACGCGACCTTGGTCGGCAACGCCAGCGCCACGCTCGATCCCGGCCCGGATGGACTTCAAGGCACCGCCGACGACATCGACGGCCGCGTCGCGCTTCCCAAAATCCCGCTGCCGGGCCCATGGGCCAACAGCACGACGGGGAACTTCGCCTACTGGATCGGCGACGAAGGCGTGAAGGTCTCCCTCGGACTCACCGACCCTCGCGACGTGACCAAAGCCGCGCCAACGGCCCTCGATACGGTCAACGCCCTCCGCTCGCCTGGCCGGCGCGGCACCGAACTGCTGCTGGGCCTGAAAAGCGTCAATATCAAGGAGCCGAAATTCACGTCCGTGTTGTCTCCGGCCTCGTTACCTTTGTTACCCGGCTACGACCTCAACGATCCGGCGGCCGCCGGGCAGGCCCCGGCTAAGCTCGCCTTCCACCACCACACGCTGTGGTCGGCGGGCGTGCTCGCGGACAGCTACCGCGGCGGACTACGGCGCGACCTTTCGTTGGCGTTCGAGATGGAGGATTCCTTGTTCGATAAATCGGACTTCGGTTCCGGCGGCGGTCACGAGACCGTAATCGAAGCCTACACCGCGGACCCGATCCTCGGCCAGCGTCGCTCGTGGTTCCCGAGCTACGGCACCGCGAAGACGAACCCCGGCACGGTCTCCTCGGCCGACCCGCGCCCGCGCGTCTGGGTGCCGATGTACGAAGACAATGTCGACAATCCTGGCCGCAACCTCGGCACGAGCGGCACCAAATACCTTCCTTGGAGCCCGGTCTTCATCCGCGAGGATGAGATGCTTCAGCCGCTCGTGGACACGAGCAAGAACATGCCGACCGTGACGACGAACACGAATTGGGACGGTCAGCCTCGTCGACTAGTCGGACCGCTCTGGCACTTAGTCCGGGATTACTACCGGCTCTACAAGGAAGTCGACTGGAACGCCGGTAATCCCGCGCTCGGCGCCCGTTCCTTCTTCCCCAACACCAACCAATTCGACAAAGGCGGCTACCGGATGGCGAAGTACGCCCGCTACGACCTGGACAACGCCCTCTGGTCGGGCGGAGGCAAGGTGACCTCTCCCTACACCGACGGCTATGACTCGACTCCCGACCCTCTCGGCTGGGTGAACGGACTCAAGGGCGGCGACCTGACCGGCCACGGCGTCGGGCGTTTCATCCCCCGCCCGGTGCGCGGCGCTTACATGCCCGCGGTCCACCGCTTCTCGATGGTATTCTCACTACGCACGGTGCAGTCGGGCGCCAACTACACCCTCAAGCTCGTCTGCACGCCGATCCTGGTCATCCACAATCCCTACAACGTCCAGCTGAAGCTGAAGGAGCCGACGACGGGCGAGCCGGACCCACGCATCAAAGGCGGGCTGAAGGTCTCGTTCTCGCAGTTCGACCAGATGCGCCTGCAGGTGTTCACCCATGTCGGCAACGACCCTGCGCAGGCGTTCAACACGACCGCGACCGCCAGGCTCTTCGATTCCCTGTTCAACTTCAACGCGGCTTCCGATTCCTCAACCGGCTCCAATGCGGAAAACCTCGTAGCGGTCGTGCCCGCGACGACGCTGGAACCCGGCGAGTTCGCCGTCTTCACCACGAAGGACCTCGTGGACGCGTCGACGCTGGGCAAGTCCACCGACGCCGCCAACATCCCGATCCTGAACATGCAGCGCGGGTTCTATTTCACCGGCGGCTTCCACACCGATATCCGCGCTTCAACCGTGGCCGCGCCTTACCTTTTCAAGGCGGCGGATCAGGTCAAGTGCTGCATCGACCTGACGAGCTCGATGTATTGGCACCACTGGATCTACCTCAACTCGGGCTGGAAGAAGAGCCTGAAGGACGACGCCGTGAGCGCCGATGGTCAAGACCTCGGGGCAGGCGAAGTGCTCGGGACGAGCCGTAACAACTCCCTCGCTAGCTACGCGCACTATATCAACGTCGGGGGCAGCGGTTTCAACGTCACGCACGTCGGCGACGCAGGGAGCGTGACGAACCCGGTCGCCATCGGCCCAGTGTCATCGATCCGCACCATCGCCGAGACGGCCCCGGGACCGGTGGTCGCGGCATTCGACACGCGCGCCCGCGTCGCGGACACCGCCCGCACCACCAGTTACGATCGCAACGCGCTATCCTACTTCTCAGCGCAGGCCAATCCGGTGCCGGCCGCCCATCCCGCTTGGCTCTTCAGCAACCCCCTGCCCCAGACGTCTTCTAATCCGGCGCTTAACGGCCTGCCCGGTATCGGCATGGCGAGCCTACGCACCCAGCTCTTCGGTGGCGACGAACTGGCCCTCAACGGCTCGACCACCTCCTGGAGCAACCTGTTGCAGATCGACGCCGCGAAAGCGAACGGTGCCAATGGTCTAGGCGGCCCTTCCCACGGCGTGGGCGGTCTAAGCACGGCGATGGCAGTCGAAGTCCCGGTGGCCGCGCCGGTCTCGCTCGGACAGTTGATGCACGCGAACCTCTCACCCTGGGACTGGATGCCCTATCGTACGGTAGGCAATTCCTTTCCCTCCATGGTCGTGCCCCTCGACAAGAGCTGGACGCATGGGACGCCGCACACCAACACGAGTTATATCAGTGGACACACTTTCGGAGACATGAGCTACCTCATGAACAACGCCCTCTGGGACAGTTTCTTCTTCTCGGGCGCAGCGCCGGTCCTCGGCGACGGCTCGCGCAATGGTAACTACAACGCCGTCCGTGCGAAGAGCCTCGCCCAGGTGATGACCGGTTTCACCGAAGGCACGGGCACGCTCGCCAACCCCCGCATGACGCTATTCCCGAACAATACCGCCTCCGCCAGCGCGCTCCTCGCCGACGGCTTCCTGACCGACAGCACCGGAGCGGCACCGGATGGTTACCGCCGTTTCTCAAGTTATCTGCTTAACGTCGGCGCTTTCAACGTGAACTCGACCTCCGTCGAAGCTTGGACGGGTCTCTATGGCTCGCTGAAGGGTTTAGCCCTCGGGTCGCAGGCTGCGAATTCACCCGCAGCGACGAATAATGCCCGTGTACCCCGGATCATCGGCGACACCACGCAGACGCCCGCTACCCGCAACATCGCCGACGCCGCCTATTGGAACGGCTATGCCAACCTTTCGGACACGCAACTCCGGGCGCTCGCCGTCGCGACGGTAGCGGAGGTCAAGGCGCGGGCACAATTCCTCCAGCGCACGGAGCGTGATCAGGAATACCCGCCCGCCGCCCGCCGTTTCCTCGGCTTCCCCGCCGCCCAGAGTCCCGGAACGCCTTTCCTGGGTCTTTGCGAGTTCGTGAACCGCTTCCTCGGCCCGACCAAGAAGGCCGGGGCTCTTGTCAGCACCTCGTCGACGAACAACACATCCTATTACCAGATCGAGAACACCGCGGCAGACACCACGCTGCCGGTGACCGCACAAAACGCCCGCTGGATGTTCCGCTCAGGTACCATGGAATCGGCCATCGCCCGGGCCGACAAGGCCCTCGGCTCCGAAACCCTCGCCAAAATGCCCAGTGGATCCAGCGCGAAAATGATCGACCCCTCCGTCTCGCACAACTGGACCAATGGCGGCGTCGCTGGCGGCCGCACCGGGATGCCTCCGGGCCTCTATTTCCGCAACGTGGAGATCCTCGACACCGATAATATCAACCGGACCCACACGGGCTTCGGCGCCAACGGCTGCCTCTTCCAAGGCGATCTCCTGCAGGCGCTTGGTCCGGCGCTGGCGACACGCTCCGACACCTTCAGAATTCGGGCCTACGGCGAGGCCGACGAAGACATGGGACCCGGTCAAGGAGCGGTGCTCGAACTGGTCGTGCAGCGTACGCCCGAATACATCGACCCCACGAATCTCCCACACGACCGACTGCGCGATTCCAAGAAATCCCCCATCAACTTATTGCTAGGGCGCCGCTACATCATCCTGTCCTTCCGCTGGCTCTCGCCCTCTGAAATCTGACCTCCCCATGGAAACGCTCAGCCTCCGGTCTATCCGCAAGACCTTCCCCACTCCGACGGGACCGCTCACCGTCCTCGACGACGTCAACCTGACCATCGCACCCGGGGAGCTTTTCTTCCTGCTCGGTCCTTCGGGTTGCGGCAAGACGACGCTGCTGCGTTGCCTGGCCGGCCTAGATTTCCCGACCGGAGGGGGTATTTTCTTCGGCGACCGCGACGTGACCGACCTCGCTCCGCACCTTCGCGAGACCGCCATGGTCTTCCAGAGCTACGCCTTGTGGCCGCACCTGAGTGTGTCAGAGAACATCGCCTTCGGGCTCGTCGAACGCAAGGTGCCCGCCGAAGAACGCGATCGACGCGTCCGCGAAGCTTTGGCCTCCGTCCGCCTCGATGGGCTGGGCGATCGCTCCATCGACCAACTTTCGGGCGGTCAACAACAACGCGTCGCCCTCGCCCGCGCCTTGGTCGTCCGCCCTCGCTGCCTGCTGTTGGACGAACCGCTCTCGAACCTCGACGCCCAGCTACGCGTCGAGATGCGCCAAGAGATCCGACGCATCGTGAAAGAGAATGGCCTCACCGCCGTGTACGTCACGCATGACCAGGAAGAAGCCTTGGCCATGGCCGACCGCATGGCGGTCCTGAGCCGCGGGCGCGTGGCGCAAGTCGGCACCCCCGAGGAAGTCTATCGTCGACCCGTCACGACGGAGGTAGCCCGCTTCATCGGCGAGACCAACCTCATCGCGGTCGAAATCCTCGGACAAGACGGGGCCACGGTCACCGCGCGTTCCGCCGCCGGCGTCTTTACCGGCATCCTGGGCGACCCGAACCGCCCGGCGGTGGCCGGACAGCCCGCGGAACTTTCGGTGCGCCCCGAAGCCTGGCGGCCGGCCGCCCTCGGCGAGGCCAACGCGCTGACCGGCGTCGTGGTCGAGAAAATCTACCTCGGACAACGTGCGCAGCTTACCTTGCGGACCGGACTGGGCTTGCTGCGTATCGTCATCATCAATCCGCCGGGCGATCTGACGACCGGCCATGAACTCACCGTCTCCGTCGCCACCTCGGACGTCGTGGTACTTCCGCGGAAATGAAGTCGACCCGCGCATGGTGGATCACCTTCGGCGCGCTGGCGTTGCTGATCGCCCTGCCCATGCTGCTGCGTAAGGACACGACCCAGCGCCCCGCCCCGGGTACGCGCCGTCTCGTCGTCTTCACGCCGCACAGCGAGACGATCCGCCGGGAATTCTCCGAAGCCTTCTCCCGCCACTGGCGCGCTGAACACGGCGAGGACGTGTATATCGATTGGCGCAGCCCCGGCGGGACCTCCGAAATCCGCCTGATGCTGGATGCCGGCTACAAGGCGGCGGACGAAGAAAAGCGGGCTGGCATCGGCGCCGACGTCTTCTTCGGCGGCGGCGAACCGGACTTCGCCAGCCAAGCCAAGAAGGGACGTCTCTTGCCGCTCCACGTCTTCACGCGACATCCGGAGTGGTTCGCGGCCGGCGGACCGATTCCTGAATTCTTCACCGGCGAGCGCCTGTGGGCCAAGGATAAGACTTGGAGCTCCTCCTGCCTTTCCCGCTTCGGCATCTGCTGGGCCCCGACTCGCTGGCGCGCCAACGGCCTGCCGGATCCCGTCCGCTGGGCGGACCTCGCCGAACCGCGTCTCCGTGGACAGCTGGCCCTCGCGGACCCCACCAAGAGCGGCTCGGTCGCGCGCGCGTTCGAACTCATCATCCAAGCCGAGATCCAGCGCAGCCTCCAGTCGCCGGAACGCTCGGCGCTCCCGGAAAAGGAACGGCTCGCGCTGGGCTGGACGGACGGCTTCCGCCTCGTGCAACGCATGGCGGCCAACGCCCGCTATTTCTCCGATAGCTCCACCAAGATCCCGCTCGACGTCGCCGATGGCAATGCGGTCGCCGGCATGTGCGTGGATTATTACGGGGCCGCCTTCGCCCATCAGGTCAACCGTCCAGACGACGTACGCCTGATCTGGACCGCTCCCGCCGGCGGCACGACCGTGAGCGGCGACCCCATCGCGGTTCTGCGTGGCGCGCCCGAACAGGAACTGGCCCAGGCGTTCGTCGAATTCGTCCTCAGCCCCGAAGGCCAGGCCCTCTGGAGTTCCCCCGTCGGCGCCGTGCACGGCCCGCAGGAACGCGAGCTCTTCCGCCCGCCCGTCCGCCGCGACACCTACGCCACCCTGCCGCCGGAACGCGCCGCCAAATCGCCTTACTTAGGCACCGACCATCTCCAATACCGCCCCGAGCTCACCGCCGCGTCCTTCGGGACGATCCGCCGGGCGGTGCGCGTGATGTGCATCGACACGCACGAGGAACTCAAGGAGGCCTGGGCGGAAATCATCAAGGCCGGCATGCCGGCGGACGCGCTGGCCGTCATGGGTGATGTCAGCGCCCTACCCTATCGCGCCGGCGGCGAAGGCGACCCCGGACTCGAAAGCCGCGACGCCCTCGTCTCGGCGCGACGCATGACGGAACTCGGCGCCATCTTCCGCGAGAACTACCGCCGCGCGGCGGAGCTCGCCCGCCAACACCAAGAGAAACGCTGACATGAACCGCCGTACCGCCTGGATCCTCTGCGCCGCCGTCGGGCTGCTGCTCGCCGTCGGCTTCCTCTACCCCGCCTTCTGCGTGCTGCGCGAAGCGTTCGTCGACCCACGCGACGGCGGCTTCACGTTCGGCTACGTCCTCGCCGTGCTGCGCGACCCGCTGTACCGGGACGGCCTCACCAACGCCTTGCTCCTCGGATTGGCCAGCACGGTCGTGGCGGCCCTGCTCGCCCTGCCGCTCGCGCTGCTGAACCACCGCTACAGCTTCCCCGGCCGCGGTTTCCTCGCGCTGGCGCTGCTCGTGCCGATGATCTTGCCGCCGTTCGTGGGCGCCATCGGCATCAAGTGTATCCTCGGAACAGAGGGCTCGTTCAACGCCGTGCTGGCCGGCTTGGGCTGGATGGACCCGCTGCACCCACGGGACTGGATGGCCGAGAACCGTTTGCTCGGGATCGTCGTGATGAACGCGCTCCACCTGTACCCGATCCTCTACCTGAACCTCGCCGCCGCGCTGGCGCAGATGGATCCGGCCATGGAGCAGGCCGCGGCCAACCTCGGCTGTTCACCTTGGCGGCGGCTTACGCGGGTGACCCTGCCGATCATCACCCCGGGACTGTTCGCCGGCGGAGCGCTCGTCTTCATCTGGGCCTTCACGGAGCTCGGCGTGCCCCTCGTCTTCGACTTCCCTCGCGTGGCGCCGGTGCAGATCCTGGACGGCATCAAGAACCTCGACCGCAATCCGCTGCCTTACGCCCTGACCACCATCGTGCTGGTCGTGGCCGGCGGCGTCTTCCTGGCGTCCAAGCTCCTGTTCGGCAGCGGACGGCACGGCGCGGCGCCCCGCCCGAGTCTACGCTCAACTCCGCAGCCGCTGCTCGGCTGGCGTGGATGGGCCTGCAGCGGACTCTTCGCCGGCGTCGCGGCATTGGCCTGCCTGCCGCACCTCGGCGTGATCCTCATGTCGGTCTCCGGCCACTGGCATAACTCCGTGCTGCCGGCCGAGCTGACGCTTGCGCACTGGCAGGAGGCCCTCGGCAGCGCGTTGGTCGTGCCTTCCATCCAGAACAGCCTGTCCTACGCCGGACTCGCCACCACGATCGCGCTGGTGATGGGGATCGCCGCCGCGTGGGTGATCGCGCGCTCCGACCTGCGTATCCGCCACCTCCTGGATACCCTGACGATGTTGCCGCTCGCCGTGCCTGGACTCGTCCTGGCCTTTGGCTATCTCTCGCTGTCTCAGGAGGGCAAACCCTTCGCCATCCTCGTGGGCGCCGGGGGCAGCCCGCTGCTGCTGCTCGGGCTCGCTTATGCGGTCCGGCGTCTACCCTACGTGACGCGAGCCGCGGTCGCCGGCCTGCAACAGTGCGACCCCGTGCTCGAACAGGCCGCGCGTTCCATGGGAGCTTCGGCCTGGTCCACCTTGCGCCGCATCTCCCTCCCCCTGCTCGCGGCGCACCTCGCCGCCGGCGGCGTGCTCGCGTTCGCCTTCTCCATGCTCGAGGTGAGCGATAGCCTGATCCTCGCCCAGCGCGCGGAACACTTCCCGATCACCAAGGCGACGTTCGCCCTCATGAGCGCGCTCGGCGACGGCCCCCAGCTGGCGGCGGCCCTCGGGGTCTGGTCCATGGCGTTCCTGTCGGTCGCGCTCATCGGCGCCTCGTTGCTCAACGGCAAACGCGGCGGGCTTTCGGGCGAGTAAGCCGGAGGCGACTCAGGCCTTGCGACGCCGGCGGCGGATGGCCGCGGCGGCGAGGAGGAT
>JBAXMD010000061.1:0-9436 GCA_037134475.1 Verrucomicrobiota bacterium
GCCTTGATGCGCTCAGCGACGGACGCGTCTCGCGGGAAGTAGGAAAGCGCCCAGACGATGATCGTGATGGCGAAGATGACGGTACCGGCTTTCGAGACGAACTCGGCGGCGTTCTGCCACATGCGCCAGAGCACGTCGCGCGGCTTCGGCATCTGATAGCGCGGCAGCTCGAGGACGAACGGCTGCGGCTTCACCTTGAGCACGAGGCGGGTGAGCACGAAAGCGGTCGGGACGGCGAAGAGTAGGCCGACACAGTGCATGCCAACCATCACGACGGACTCCCAGCCGGGGCCGTAGAGCGGGCCGATGAACGCGGCGCACATCAGCGCATAGATCGGGAAGCGCGCCGAACAACTCATGAACGGCACCACGAAGGCCGTCGCGAGGCGAGCCTTAGGGTCTTCGATGGTCCGCGTCGAAAGAAGGCTCGGAATCGCGCAGGCAAAACCGGAGAGCAACGGCACGAAGCTCTTTCCATTAAGACCGCACCAGCTGAAGAGGCGGTCCATGATGAACGCGGCGCGCGCCATGTAACCGCTATCTTCGAGGATGCCGATGAAGAGAAAAAGAATCAGGATTTGGGGCAGGAAGACCAGAAAAGCCCCGACACCGCCGATGATGCCGTCCGCCAGCAGGCTTTGGAGCATCGGGTAGGCTTCGAGCTGCGGCGCGACGACGCCCTTCAAGGCGTCGACGCCGAACTGGATCCACTCCATGGGGAACTTCGCCAGCCAGAAGACCGAGCCGAAGAAGCCGAGCATGATGCCCAAGAACAGAACGGGCCCGAGGAAGCGATGGAGCAGCAGCCGGTCGACCGCGGCACTGCGGCCAGCCTTACCGGCCCCCTCGGTCACCACGCCTTCGAGGAGAAGGCGTAGGTGCGCGTAGTGCACGAGCGGCTCGGCGGCCATCGGGTTGTAGCCAGAGTTACGGACGCGATCGCGCGCGGAGCGCAAAGTCTTGTCCCGCTGGGCGAGGGTCCAGCCCAGGCGGTCGGCGGTGGACGGATTCGTGTCAAAGAGCAGGCGCTGCGCGTCGGCTTCCGTGACCGGCCTGCCCGTGTCGCTCGTAGCGGCCGTCGCGACATCGGTGAGGGCCGCGGCGATGTTGTTCGGCCAGGCGACGCGCTTCATCGGCGTCTGCTTAGCCACCGCGCTCGCAATCGCGCGACGCACATCGAGGATGCCTTCGCCTTTCCAGGCGGATGACAGCACGACGGGCACGCCGCCGAGGCGACGGGAGAGCAGCTCCGTATCGATGCGGAGCCCTTGCTCCTTGGCCACGTCGGCCTGGTTAAGCACGATGACTACTGGACGACCGAGCTCAGCGACCTGCGAAGCGAGGAAGAGATTACGGAGCAGGTTCGTCGCGTCGACGACGAGTACTACCGCATCCGGACGACGGTCGCCGGCGATGTTACCCGACAGCGCGTCGATGACGACTTGTTCATCGGGCGAAGCGGCGGCGAGCGAGTAAAGTCCGGGCAGGTCGACGAGTTCGACCTTCTGTCCGTCGCCGAGGTCGCAGGTGCCGGACTTGCGAGCGACGGTCACGCCTGGGTAATTGCCGACGCGCTGGCGCAGCCCGGTGAGGGCGTTGAAGAGTGTCGACTTGCCGGTGTTAGGGTTACCGACGAGCGCGACCAAGAGGCCTGCATCGGGAGTGCTCACGGCTGGCGCGGTCGTTGGATGGGACAGTCGGCGGAAACGTCGACGATCAGGTTCTCGGCCTCGGCGAGGCGCAGGCTGACGACTTGGCCACCGAACTCGATGGCGAGCGGGTCGCCGAGGGGAGCCCGGCGGATGAGTTTCAGGACCATCCCCGGGAGTAGCCCAAGTGCCATCAGACGCTGATCCACCCCGCGCTCGGGATTGAGCGAGGCCAGCTTGCCGAATTGGCCAGGCAGAAGTTGGGATAGCGGAGTCACTCTAATTGAGAATGAGTCTCAAAACTAGGCCTAAGCCCCCCTTTGTCAACGCCGACCCGCTGACAGGTCGGAATTGCATTACCGTCTCCCTCTCACCCCTTTAAACACTTATAAACCCCTCCGATGCACGAACTGACCCCAGACGTCGAATCGCCGGCCAAGCACACTGAGCGCGACCATGGGGGTATCGCTGGTCACCCCCGAGGGCTGAGCATGCTGTTCTACGCCGAGATGTGGGAGCGGTTCTCCTATTATGGAATGAGGGCCATTCTCCTGCTCTTCATGATCGCCCCACTGGCGATGGGCGGAATGGGGATGGACCAGGGGCTAGCGACGCAGGTGTACGGTAACTATACCATGGCGAGCTACATGGTGTGCATCCTTGGGGGTTACCTCGCGGATAACTTCATCGGGGCCCGGCGTGCGGTCCTGGTCGGAGGACTGATCATCACCGCCGGTCACTACCTGCTGGCGTTCAATTCCGTCCCGACGTTCTACGCCGGCCTCATCCTCGTCGCGCTCGGTACCGGACTACTTAAGCCGAGCATCAGCACGCTCGTCGGCGGACTTTATTCGCATGGCGATACGCGACGCGACGCCGGCTTCTCGCTCTTCTACATGGGTATCAACCTCGGCGCCTTCGCCGCGCCGTTGATCGTCGGCTGGCTCGCGCAGGGCGAACAGTTCAAGGTGCTCCTGACTGGCTGGGGCCTCGACCCGACACACAGCTGGCACTGGGGCTTCGGTGCGGCGGGCGTCGGGATGACGTTCGGAATGATCGTGTACCTACGCCACTGGCATTGGCTCTCGCACATTGGCCATCCGCCCGAAGCGAGCACGCCGCGCCCATGGGGACGCCTCGCGCTTGTCGCACTCGGCACCGCCGCTTTGCTCGGCGTGATGATCGCGTCGGACTACGTCGGCTGGATCAACCCGATCGTCTACGCCCTCCCGATCGTCGGGGTCATCTGGTTCGGCGTGGTGCAAAGAGACCAAGATAGCCGCCGGATTGCGGCGATTCTCATATTCTTCATCTGCGCGATTCTCTTCTGGGCGGTCTTTGAACAAGCCGGCTCGTCGCTCACGCTCTTCGCCGAAGAACTCACCCAAAATAAGCTGCTGGGCTACGACTTCCCCTCGTCGTGGTTCCAGTCCGTGAACTCCCTCTACATCCTCGCGCTGGCGCCGTTGTTCGCGTGGCTCTGGGTCAGCCTGCGGGAACGACAGCCGTCAATCCCGATGAAGTTCGTCTGGGGCCTCGTCTTCCTTGGTCTCTCGTTCGCGATGCTCGTCCCCGCGGCGCAACTTACCGCCGCCGGCAAGGTCAGCCCATGGTGGCTCATCGGCGTTTACTTCCTCCAGACCCTCGGCGAACTCTGCCTCAGCCCCGTCGGCCTGAGCGCGATGACCAAGCTCGCCCCCGCGAAGCTCACTGGGCTCGTGATGGGCATCTGGTTCCTCGGCACCGCGCTCGGCAACAAGCTGGCTGGAGTGGTCGCAGCGGAGTTCAACGCCAAGGACCCGCAGGCCCTCGCGCACTTCTTCTGGCAGCAGGCGCTGCTCGTCGGCGGAATGACTGTGCTCTTGCTGATACTGGTACCTTGGGTGAAACGACTAACCGGGGAGGCCCCAGCAAGCGATCAGAGCTCCGCCTGAACGCGGACCGACACCGGACAGTGATCCGAGCCAGTGACCTTATCGTGGATGTCCGCCTGCGCATACTTGAGCCCATCGGACGTCAGGCAGTAATCCAGGCGCCAACCGATGTTGCGGGCACGGATGCCAGGACGATAGGACCACCAGCTGTAACGCTGCGCCAGTTGAGGATGCTGTGCCCGGAAGGTGTCGGTGAAGCCGTGCTGAGAAAGTAACTGGCTGAAAGACTCGCGCTCTTCATCGGTGAAGCCCGCGTTGCGGCGGTTCGTGGACGGATTAGCGAGGTCGATCTCGGCGTGCGCGACGTTGAGGTCGCCGCAGACCACGACCGGCTTCTTCTTCGCGAGGCGGGCGAGATACTTGCGAAAGTCCGCATCCCACTGCAGGCGATAGTCGAGCCGTTCGAGCTCGCGCTGAGAATTAGGGACGTAGGCGCTGACCACGAAGACGCCCTTGAACTCGGCCGTGACCACGCGACCTTCGGGCGGATGATCACCGGGAAAGTCGGTAGCGACGGAAAGCGGCGCAGTCTTCGAGAGGACGGCGGTACCGGAGTAGCCCTTCTTCTCGGCCTCGTGCCAGAACTGGTGCGGGTAAGCCAGCCCCAGGGTCGAGGCGACGGCAGTCTCGCACTTCGTCTCCTGCAGGCAGAGCACGTCCGGGTCCGCGGAGGCGATGAAATCGGCAAGCCCTTTGCCGAGGGCCGAGCGGACGCCATTGACGTTCCAAGAATAGATTTTCGCGTGACTCACGGACGGATCACTTGAAGAGCTGGTTCAACTTGCGATCGAGATCCTTGCCCTTCTCAACCGCTTTGGGATCAGCCATCGGGGCGGCTTCAACGACGGGAGTGACCGGAGCGACGGCCGCAGGGGCTGGCGAAGCGACGGGAGCAGCAGGCGACGCGGTCACCGGCGCAGCCGGCACAACCGCATCAGGCTTATTGCCGAAAAGAACGTCGACGCGTTGCGCCAAAGCGAGCCGAACCCAAGGAGTAGCGACGATGGCGACGGGCGTCGATGGAGCGGCCGTGGCGGGAGCGGCGACAACGGGAGCGGTCACGCCGACAGGTGCCATCGCGACCGGGCTGGCGGCAAAGGGAGAATCAATCTTCGCGCCCTTGGCAACCAGCTCCGAGACACGCTTGCCGAGCTCGACGGAAAAATCTGTCAGACTGCTCTTGATCTCAAACTTAGCCCCCTTGGCGCGCACTTCAATCGAGCCATCGGCCTGTACCTTGGAGACCTGGAGCACCGTGCCGGCATCGAGCGCGAGATCTTGGACCTTCTTACCGTCAGCCATGACCGGAACCGTGGTCGCGGTCTTCACCGTGACTGAGGTCGGCCAAAGGATGAAGTGTTCGGAGATGGACTTGAAATCGATGGTCGGCTCATCGACAGGTGCAGGGGCCGGGACGACGGGGGCCGGGGCGACCGCGACAGCCGTCGGAGCGGGAGTCGCCACTGGAGCCGAGGCCTGAGGCAAAACAGGCACGGCCGGAGCGATGAGCGGAGCCGGAGCGACCGCGACTTCGATGGGTTTGGCAGCGGCGTTGCTACGGCTGACGACGACATTGAAGCTCGGCGTAAGGAAAAGCACGCCGGCAGCGCCGACGAGCGCGCCGCAAAGGAAGAGGAGAAGCCCCCGGAAAAATGCTGCCATAGAGATGTTCAGGAGCCCGCTTTGATTTCGATGACGTCGTGCGGGGCGGCTTCGCGCTGACCAGCAGGAGTGACGCGAATATAACGGGCGCGCTTGCGGTGTTCGGCGAGGTTGGCTGCGCCGAGGTAGCCGAGGCCGCTCTGGACGCCGCCGGCGAGGGTGCCGAGCACCTGGTCGACCGTACCGGAAACTTCCTTGAGGGCTTCGATGCCTTCGGCGGCGACCTTGCTGAACTTGCCGCTGGCGGAGTGTCCGTAGCGGGCGGCGGAACCCTTGCGCATGGCCTCGTGCGATCCCATGCCGCGGTATTCCTTATAAGTCTTGCCGTTGATCTCCATCAGCTTGCCCGGGGCTTCGCGGCTGCCAGCGAGGAGTCCGCCGAGGATGACCGCGTCGGCGAGCGTGAGCGCCTTGACGATGTCGCCGCTCTTCGTGATGCCGCCATCGGCGAGGATGCGGACGCCCTTCTTGGCGGCGGCGCGAGAAGCGACGTAAAGCGCGGTGAGCTGCGGGATGCCGACGCCCGCGACGATGCGGGTGGTGCAGATGGAGCCGGGGCCCTGGCCGATCTTGATGGTGTCGGCGCCGGCCGCGGCGAGGAATTCGACGCCTTCGCCGCTGGTGACATTACCGGCGATAAGAGTGATACCCTTATGCGCCTTGCGCAGCAGGCGCAACGCGTCGCCGACGCCCTTGGTATGGCCGTGGGCGGTGGAGATCGCGAGGGCGTCCGCGCCTTCGTCGATGAGGGCGCTGACGTGTGCGAGGAGGCGGGCGCGGTCGATTTCACCGTCAGCCGTGCGGGGGACCGAGATGGCGACGCCGACGCGGAGGCGGAAATCGGCATCGCGGGTCGGGCGGACATGAGCGCGAGATTCCTCGGAGATGCGCTCGATGTCGCTCAGGGTGAAAAGGCCTCGCAGCTTGTTCTTGGAGTCGACCACGAGGAGCTTGTTCTGGCCGACGTGCTCGGAGAACTTGCGGTCCGCGGTGGCGATGGGGTCCTTACCGAGATCCTTCTCCGCGACGGTGAAGACCTTGTCGCGCGGGATCATGACCGCGACGACCTTACGCTGGCCGTGGCGTTCCTTGACGGTGCTACCAGGAAGGAGGCCGAGGAGGGTGCCGTCGGAGGAGGTGACCGGGAAGGTGCTGAAGGCCAGGCCGTCGCGTTCGATGCGGGCGAGGACCTGGGCGATGGTATCGTCGGCCGAGACGACCGCGGGGTCGCCGATCATGCCGTGGATATGGTTCTTCACCCGGCGGACTTCGGCCACCTGGTCGGTTTCCGGCATATTATAGTGAAGGAGGCCGAGGCCGCCATTGAGGGCCATGGCGATGGCCATGCGGTGCTCGGTGACCGTGTCCATGTCCGACGAGACAATCGGGAGGGAAAGCGCCAGGGAGTCGGAGAGGGACGAATCGAGGCGGGTCATCCGGGGGAGGACCTCGGAATAGCGGGTCGCCAGGGAGACGTCGTCATACGTCAGGCCGAGGCCGGCGTTGGCGGGGAAGAAGTCGTCCGCGGACAGGTAAAAGCGTTCGTCTAGGGAAACGCGGCCCTTGGATTTCGAGGAGGCCATGAGTGGTCGGTTTCCCCAAAGGGTGTTAGGCACCCCCCGGAGGGGTGGCAAATTGATTTTGCGAGTTTGTCCGGATTGCCGTCTATTCGCCCCATGACCGGCGGTTATTTCGACTTCAAACGTGTCCGCCGCCGACTGCGCTCGCCGGTGACGACGGGCGCTGGCGCCGTAGACAGCGTGGATCGCATCATCCTGCGGACCCAATCCGACCAAGGCACCGGGTACGGCGAAATCGCCCCATGGCCTGGCTTCCCGACTGAGTCGGTCGAACAAGCCTTGGAATTCCTCCGCTCAGCCCAAGGAAACCTTCCGCACCTGATCGCGGCCGTCGATGCGTCGCCCGCTCCGCTTCCTTGTCTCTCGTCCGCGCTCTCCAGCTGCCGGCTATGGGATAAAATCGCCCCCTTCGGCGGCAGCCTGCCCTGCGCGGGACTGATGACGCTTTCCGTGATGGAGACCGACGCGAAAGTCGCCGCGGGCTTCAAGACACTGAAAGTCAAAATCTCGCCCGAGACTTCGGAAGAATCCATCCACAGAGTGCTGAGCCGATTCCCCGGACGTCTCCGCTTGGATGCCAATGGCTCACTTGACTTGCAGACGGCGCGACGCTGGACCGAGTTCGCCCGCACGCAGGCGCAGGTTGAGTTCCTTGAACAACCTCTCCCCGTCGGACATCCAGGTTACGCCTCGATCGGACCAGACAAAATCGCGCTCGACGAATCCTTCCTCACTCCGGGCGGAGTCGACTGGAGCGGAACGATTGTCGTGAAGCCTTTGCTCGCCGGAGATTGGGACGACCTGCTGGCGTGGCGCGCCGCGCATGTGGGTAGCGTCGTCTATTCTTCCTGCTTCGAGACCGCGATCGGCCGACAAGGCGCGCTCTGGCTGGCCGCACAAGACGCGTCCGCTGGCACGGTCGGCTTTGATACGCTCGGCCGGTTTGAAAGCGACGGGCGCGACCGACATGCGCACGGGCCGGCCGCGGGCGGCCTACCGAACTATGATTGGGCGGGCTTCTGGCACGACCTGACATGAGCGCCGTCGCGGTCTTCCACGCGGATCATGCCGCGCACCTGCAGGAAGCCCTGCAAGCGCATGACGCCGGCTTACCCGTATTCCTGGGCAACCCCCGCTGGGCCGAACATGACCTCGCCGAAGCAGCGCGACAAATTCCGCGCGGCACGATCATCAAAGGCCGCGCGCTCGAACCACGCGGACTCGGCACCTGTGATTGGCCTAAAAACTGGCGCGGGCGCGTGATGATTCCGACCGGTGGCACGGGCGGCAAAGTGAAGTTCGTCATCCATTCTGAAGAAACCCTCAGGGCAGCGGTACACGGCCTACGTGATGCGCTCGTCGCCCGGGGGCTTTCGCCGATCCTGCACGGCGTGACGTGCACCCCGCCTTGGCACGTGAGCGGGTTCATGCCCGCGATTCGGGCGCGCGACACCGGCGGCCAGCATCTCGTCATCGACGGTCGCTTCACCGAGAACACCGCCCTGCCCTCCGTGGCGTTTCCTACAGCCGGCACGAAGATCATCTCCTTGGTCCCGGCGCAATTGTCGCGACTGCTCGTGCGCACCGAGGGCGAAGCCTGGTTGCGCGCTTTCGATGTGATCCTGCTCGGTGGCTCGTCCGTGCCGGCACCGTTACTCGCCGAAATCCGCACGCGGCGCCTGCCCGTCTTCCTGACCTATGGCTCAACGGAGACCGCGGCGGCCTGCGCGCTCTGTCCGCCGGAAAAAATCTGGTCGGGAGAATCCGTGCGCGGCACGCCCCTCCCTGGCGTAACGTTCGGGACGAACGCCGACGGGGTTGTCACCATCGCCACCCCGGCACTGGGTGTCGGACTCTGGCCAGACGCCCCGCTCGAAAGCCCTTGGGCAAGCGGCGATCGCGGCGAGGTTGCAGCCGATGGCAGCGTCAAGATTTCTGGCCGCGCCGATCGCGTGATCATCACAGGCGGCGAGAAGGTAGATCCTGCACGCGTCGAGCAGGCCCTATTGTCTACGGGCCTCGTGAAGGAAGCGCTTGTGCTCGGCATGGTCGACGCACGCTGGGGCGAAGTCGTGACGGCCTGCGTCATCGGCCCCGCGTCCGCCGAAGCCGCTCTGAGGTTGGCTTGCGAAACACTCGAGCCGGCGGCACGTCCACGGCGCTACGTGTTCGTACCGAGCATGCCGACGAATGCCAGCGGCAAACCAGACCGGGAAGCGATCGCGAAGCTGACCGCTTAGGCGCGGACGGCTTTCCAGACGCGCAGGCAAGATTCGACGAGCGCCGGGAATTCCGAGAGGGGCACCTGCGAAGGACCGTCGGAGATCGCCTTCTGCGGATCCGGGTGCGTCTCCATGAAGAGGCCATCGGCACCCGCGGCGAGGGCGGCCTTGGCGAGGACCGGGACGTATTCGCGCTGGCCACCGGAAGAACCGCCAGCCGCGCCGGGAAGCTGTACCGCGTGCGTGGCGTCCATGATCGTCGGGTGGCCGAAGCCAGCCATGATCGGGAAGGAACGCATGTCGACGACGAGATTCTGGTAACCGAACGTGGTGCCGCGGTCGGTCTGCCAGATCTCAGCGGCCTTGGCGCCTTCGAGCTTATCGACGAC
>JBAXMD010000062.1:0-9263 GCA_037134475.1 Verrucomicrobiota bacterium
TCATCCGGTTTCCGGTCTCCCTTTGCTGTTACCCTCAGCATGCCTCGGGTAGGGCGGTCATTGCTATGGCCGCCGTTCGCATCCGCACGTGCGATGAGCCGGGCGAAATCATCGACTGTTCTGATATCCGTCCGCCCACGGACGTGATGGCAATCACGTCCCTACCCAAACAAAAAAGGGGCCTAGCGGCCCCTTCATCATTTCGACTATCCCTGGCCCTAGCCCTGTCCCTGTGAAGTCGGCGAGCCTTGCTCGCCCGAATTCACTGCACTTCCTTCAGGAACTGCTGATACTGGGCTTCGGTCTGCTCTGCGGTGAGCTTGCCGGAGTGGATCAGGATGCGGAAGCGGAAGGTCTCGGACTGGCCGGCCTTGAGCGTGTAGTTGAGCGCGGTCTTGGAAGGATTGCCCTTCGGGAATTCCTTGGCGCCGAACGGATTGGCGGCGAAGAGGCCGTAGCCACGGTTATGCCAGTAGGTCGGGTAGGTGACGTTCTTCGGGTGGTCGAAGATGCCGATGCACACGTCTTCGCCCTTCACGTTACCGGAGAGGGTCATCCACTTGGCGCGCGTGCTCCAGCCGTCCTTCTCGCCGACGGCGCCTTCGCTGCTGAGGTAGACACCGTTGACGCCGGTGTTGTCGAGCTTGGCGACCTTGGTGGGTTTGCCGGAAGCGTCGGTGAAGATCTCGGCCTTGGTGGACGGCTCTTCGAGCGAGCGGGTAAGGCGGATGGCGATGGCGCCTTCCTTGGAATCCTTGAAGACGGCGTCCTTATCCTGGGCGGTGAGGGTGATGATGCGGTCGATGACACGCAGATCCTTGGAGGCGCGGAAGACGAGGGTCTCGTCCTGCTGCAGAACCTTGGAGCCGTCGTTCATGATCCAATCCGAAGAAACCTGGAGTGAAGCGGAGCCGGTGCCCGAGGCGACCGACTTAATGCTCTTATGACGGACGGCACCGTAGGGGATCTTGCTGTCGCGATCGAAACCTTCGGGCGGCGAGTTCCAGAAGTCGCAGCCGTTGACGTTACCGTAGTTGAACCACGAGGAGATGTGGTGCGGGTGGTCGGTGCGTTCGCCGGCGACCTTCTCGAGCGGGAAGCCGCGGGTGAAGATGTTGCCTTGCGAGGTGCGCAGCGGGGAGAGCAGGGGCTTCTTCTGGTTGGACCAGTAGACGTAGGAGGTGAAGGGCTGGCCGTCGACGAGGACGTCGACCTGCTGCTTGTCCTTCTGTTCGACGAGCTTCACTTCTTCGGCGAGGGCGGCTTGGCCGAACGCGGCGAGGAGGGCGAGGAGAGCGAGGGGGTGCTTCATGGGTAACTGTAGGACATACCCCAGCCCCAAAGGTTGCCAATCTGAAAGGGGCCAACTTAACCAAGGAACGGCGTTTGCGTATCAGGATTTCGGCTTCCTTAACTCCGCCTCCGCCCTAATCGTACCGCACCCCGCCATGCGATTCCTCGCGCTCTTCCTCGTTTCCACCTGCGCCGCCGCTCCGGCCCTGCCTCCCGGCCCGGTCGAACACGTCCAGCCTGGTGCTTATAAGACCGGCCAGACGGCAGCCGACGCGATGAAGACCATGTCGCTCCCTGCGGGCTTCCAGGTCTCGCTTGTCGCCGCCGAGCCCAAGGTCGTCCAGCCGATCGCGATGTGCTTCGACGAACGTGGCCGCCTCTGGGTGGTGGAAGGCATGTCCTACCCAAAGAAACGTCCCGACGGGCAGGGCACCGATCGGATCCTGATCCTGGAAGACGAGAAGAAGGACGGCAGTTACTCTAAGGTCACGGTCTTCAAGGACGGACTCAATCTCGTCTCCGGTATCGAAGTCGGCCACGGCGGCGTCTGGGTCGGCGCGGCTCCGGAATTTCTCTTCATCCCAAAGGACGCGGACGACAAGGCGGGCAAGCCCGTCGTGCTGCTCGACGGCTGGGGTTTCCACGACACGCACGAGACGCTCAATAGCTTCGTCTGGGGTCCGGATGGCTGGCTCTACGGTAACCACGGCGTGTTCACACACTCGGTCGTTGGAAAGCCGGGTATGCCCGACGACAAGCGCGTGAAAATCAACGCCGGCGTCTGGCGCTTCCACCCGACTCGCCATGTCTTCGAGGTCTTCGCCGAAGGCACGAGCAATCCGTGGGGCCTGGATTACGACGCCCGCGGAGAGTTCTTCAACACGGCCTGCGTGATCCCGCACCTCTATCACATCCTTCCTTCCGCGCGCTATCAGCGTCAGGCCGGCCAGCACTTTAATTCTTTCACCTACGACGACATCAAGACGATCGCCGACCACGCGCACTATGCGGGCGGCCGCATCCATCGACCTGATCCGCTCAAGGTCCCGGAAAGCACCGACGCCGTCGGCGGCGGTCACGCCCACTCGGGCCTGGCGATCTACAACGGGGACAATTTCCCCGAAGCCTACCGTGGGATGCTCATGTTCGGCAATCTCCACGGCCATCGTCTCGTCTCGGATCAGGTCTTGCCCGCAGGTAGCGGTTTCGCTGGCCACCACGGCAATGACTTCCTGCGCAGCAATGACGCCACGTTCATCCCGGTGTCGCAACGCGTCGGCCCCGATGGTGCCCTGTACCTCAGCGACTGGTCCGACGTCCAGGTCTGCCACAATAACACTCAGGAGATATGGGATCGCACCAACGGCCGCATCTATCGCGTCAGCTACGGCAACCCTGTCTCCCGCTCCCGCGACCTGGCGACGCTCGCCGACGCGGAACTCGTCGAGATCGCCCTGGCCGACGCCAACGAGTACTTCGTCCGGCAGGCCCGCAAGGTTCTCGCCGAACGTGGCTTGGCCGGGGTGAGCATCGCCGGCGTGTCTCGCGCGAAGCTCCGCGACGCTCTGACCGGCTCCGCCGACCCGATCCGTCGTCTGCGCTCCCTCTGGATCCTGCAGTCCGCCAATCTCCTCGACGACGAGCTCCTCGCCTCCGCCCTCAAGGACGCCGACCCTTCCGTGCGTGGTTGGTCGGTCCGTCTAATCTCCCAGCAATGGACCGCCGGCGTGCCGGCCCTCGCCGAATTGGCCAAGACCGAAGCCTCGCCGCAGGTCCGTCGCGAACTCGCCTCTGCCTTGGGCTACCTTCCGCTCGCCCAGCGCGCCGCGATCGCTGAGCCGCTGCTTGCCCGCGCTGAAGACGCCCAGGATCATAACATCCCGTTGCTCCTCTGGTACGGTATCGAACCGTTGGTCGGCGCCGACGCCGCCCGGGGCCTCGCCCTGGCCGCCGTCTCCCGTCATCCGCAGACGACCGACTTCATCTATCGTCGTCTGGCCAGCGATGCCGGCGCCCGCGCCCAGGTGCTGGCCATCGCCGCGCGCGAGACCGACGCCGCCCGCCGCGCGACGCTCGTGAGCCGTGTGGTCGACGGCGTCCGTCAGGCCGGTTCGTTTACGGCGCCCGAAGGCTGGGCCGCGCTCGTCGCCGGTCTCCGTCAAGGCGCCTCGCCCGATCTGCTGGCGAACCTCAACGAACTCGACGCCCTCACCGGCGACGAGGCCAGCCGCGCCTATTATCGCGGCCATCTCGCCGACGAAAAAGCCCCGCTCCCGGCCCGTCAGCGCGCCCTCGCCGTGCTCGTCGCCTCGCGCGACCGCGCCGCCGCCCGGGTGATCCACCAGGTTTTCGCCGAGAAATCCACTTCGTCGTTCCGCCGCGCGCTCATCCAGGCCCTCGCGACCGTGGGCGACGCCGAATCGCCGGGCGTGCTGATCGGACGCTTCGCCGTCTTCACGCCCGAGCAGCTGGGCGACGCCGTCGCCGCGCTCGCGGGCAACGCCGCTGGCGGCAAGGCTCTCCTCGTCGCCGTGGCCGCTGGCAAGGTCGACAAGGCCCTACTGTCGCCGCTCGTGGTGCGTCAGCTGAAGTCGCTCGGCGATAAGGAACTCGATACGCAGCTCACCGCCGTCGTCGGCGTGGTCAACGCGACCAAGGCTGATTTCGCCAAGAACAAGGCCAAGTATGAGGCCCTCCTTAATCCCGTGGCCGTGCGCAAGGGCGACATCGCGGCCGGCCGCCAGCTGTTCACCTCGACCTGCGGTATCTGCCATACCTTCGGCTACGTCGGCAACCAGGTCGGGCCCGGACTCGCCGGTTCCAATATCGGTAAGCTCGACTACTTCCTCGAGAACGTCCTCAACCCCAACGGCGTCATCGGCAAGGACTACCAGCTCAACGTCTTCAAGCTCAAGAGCGGCGCCACCATGAGCGGCATCGTCCAGTTCGAGGACGCGCAGTCGTTCCGCCTCGCCCTACCTGGCGGCGTGAAGTTCACGATCGCCAAGGGCGAAGTTGAGAAGCGCGAAACCCTCGCAGTGTCGCTGATGCCAGAGGGCCTGCTCGACGCGCTGACCAAGGAGCAGGTGATCAACCTCGTGGCTTACCTGCAGTTCCCTGACGGCTTCCCTAATACCGCGCCGGGCGTCTGGCGTCTCGAAGGCGCCATCGAAGGCGAAACCTTGAAGGTACTCGCCATCACCGGAGGCAAGGCCGCCAGCCAGAAGATGGGTGGATTCAAGGCCAGCCGCTGGAGCGGCAACGACCACCTCTGGTGGACCGGCGGCAAGGTCGGCGACACGCTCACGCTCGCGCTCCCCGTCGCCGCGAAAGGCACTTATGAAGTGAAGTTCGTCGGCACCAAGGCCCATGACTACGGCCAGTTTGAACTCCGTCTCGACGGTAAGCTGCTCGGTGACGAGGCCTATGATTTCTACAACGTGGCCGAAGTCGTCACCACCGGCGAACTCAATGGCGGCCGCCATGAACTCGACGTCGGCGTACACCGCCTTGAGATTAAGATCCTCGCCCCCAATCCCGCCGCCACGCCAAGGAATATGTTTGGGTTGGATTATGTTAAGTTGGAGAGGAAGTGAGGCGGCAGAGAAGGGCCGAATGGAGGACAGGAGGGCCTGAGGGCAGGAGGACACGTGGAACTGAGGACTGAATGGGGGGCTGAATAGACGGAGAAAGCGGAGTCGTCACGCGATGCCTCGGGTAGGGATGCGATGACATCGCATCCGCGTGCATTGAGGTAGGGTAGGGTTGAGCGCACTCGCTCAACCGTATGGCCGCCGCAGGGCGGCCGAGGGTAGGGGCGTGGCTTTGCCGCGACCTCCGAAGGGGAGGGCACGATAAATCGTGCCCCTACCTTGGTTCGCCCTGCGGCGAACGGCCCTCCGCGCGCGTCAGCGCGCGGTCAGAATCCCGCGCCCTTGACCTTCGTCTTCACGCGCAGGAGTCGATCCTTGGACGTGATGTAGAGGGTGTGGCCGTCGTCGCCCCAGGCGAGGTTCGCCGTGGGCTGGCCGCAGAGGATGGAGCCGAGGTGCTTGCCTTCGGGGGTGATGATCAGGATGCCGCCGGGGCCGGTGGTCCAGATATTGCCGTTCACGTCGAGCTTCATGCCGTCACAACCACCTTGGCGTTCCTTGCTCTTCAGTTTGGCGGCGACGAACACGTCGCGTAGGCCGGAGCCATCGAGGCTGCAGAGCGCGACGCGGGTATTCTTATTGTCCGAGATCGCGAGGTAGAGGGACTTCTGGTCGAGGCTCAGCGCGATACCGTTAGGCCACTGGACTTCCTTGGTCACGAGGGAGACCTTACCGTCGGTCGAGAGCTTATAGACGCCATGATAAGGCGTCTCGGTCTTCTCGCCCTTGGGCACGCCGTAGGGCGGGTCGGTGAAGAAGATGCTGCCGTCCTTCGCGACGCAGAGATCGTTGGGGCTGTTGAAACGCGCGCCGTCTTGGTTCTTCGCCGCAAGCACCTGGAACTTGCCGTCACCGCCGAGGCGCGCGATGCGACGGGTGCCGTGCTGGCAGAGTAGCATATTGCCTTGGGCATCGACGGTTAGTCCGTTGGAGCCTTGGTTGGCCGAAGCCTCGTCGGTGCCACTGGGCTTGAGGAAGATGGAGGCCATCGCATCGCCTTCGATCCACTGATAGGCGGTATTGTTCGGCACGTCGGAGAAGACGATGCGTCCTTTATACCACACCGGACCCTCGGCCCAGGTGAAGCCGGTCGCGAGCGTCTCGATCTTGGCGCTACTGTCGAGGAGTGCATCCAGGGCAGGATCGAGCTTCTCGATGGATTGCTTGGGGCCTTCGGCGGCGAAGGTCGTCAGGATGGAGAGGAAGAAGGCGGGGAGGAACTTCATGCGTAATGGGTAGGGTGGGGACCGAGCGGAGGCAAACTAAAGGGTGGTGAGGGCGGATAGCGGTTGGCGGTTAGCGGTTGGAAATACAGACGAACAAGGGAGACCGGGGCATAAGGTAGGGACGCGACGGCGTCGCGTCCGTGGGCGTAAGGACGTAGGAATGGGTAAATAGTCTGCCCGGCTCATCACGCGTGCCGCTGCGAACGGCGGCCATGGCAATGGCCGCCCTACCCGAGGCAGGCACTCCCCCGATACTCGATACTCCATACTCGATACTCTCAGCGTTCAGCCCTCCCTAGTCTTGCTCCTCTCCCCAAAACCCTCCTTCCTCATCCTTCGTGAAAGCCCTGCTCCTCACCGAATATAAGAAGATGTCCTACGTCGACGTGGCCGATCCGGTCTGCGGTGCCGAAGACGTTCTGATCCAGGTCCGCGCCTGCGGGATCTGCGGTTCCGACATCCATGGCTACGACGGCTCCACGGGTCGCCGTATCCCGCCCCTCGTCATGGGCCATGAGGCGGCGGGCGTCATCACCGGCGTCGGCGCCGCCGTGAAGGGCTTCGCTCCGGGCGACCGCGTGACCTTCGACTCCACGGTTTTCTGCGGCAACTGCGTCCACTGTCAGCGCGGCGACGTCAATCTCTGCGACAACCGCCAGGTCCTCGGCGTGTCCTGTGGTGACTATCGTCGCCATGGCGCGTTCGCCGAGTTCGTCACCGTCCCCGCCCGCATTCTTCATAAACTTCCCGCCGAACTCGGGTTCGCCGAAGCCGCGATGATCGAGGCCGTCTCCGTCGGCGTGCACGCCGTCCGCCTTACGCCCGTCGCCCCGGGCGACACCGCCATCGTCGTGGGCACCGGCATGATCGGCCTCCTGACGCTGCAGGCCGCCAAGATCGCGGGTTTTGCGCAGGTCATCGCCGTCGACACCGAGGACTCGCGCCTCGCCGTCGCCAAGGAACTCGGCGCGACCCACAGCTTCAATCCCAAGACCGGCGGCGACCTCACGGAGTTCGTCAAATCGCTCACCAAAGGGCAGGGCGCCGACGCCGCGTTCGAGTGCGTCGGCCTCAATGCCACGGTGCTCTCCGCGATCCACGCCGTCCGCAAGGGCGGTACCGTCACGCTCGTCGGTAATCTCACGCCGAAGACCGAGCTCCCGCTCCAGGTCGTCGTCACCCGCCAGCTTCGTCTGCAGGGTTCCTGCGCCTCCGCCGGTGAGATTCCGCGCTGCATCGAGCTGCTCGCCACCAAGCAGATCAAGGTCGACAAGATCATCTCTGCCGTCGCGCCGCTGGCGCAGGGCGCCGAGTGGTTTGCGAAGCTCTACGCCGGCGCTCCCGGCGTGATGAAGGTCATCCTCGCCCCTCAGGTCTGACCCGTAGAATCAATGGCTTTCTTCGATCTCACCGGCAAGGTCGCCTTCATCACCGGCACCAGCCGCGGCCTCGGCCAATACTTCGCCCGCGCCCTTGCGCAGGCCGGCGCCGACATCGCGATGTCGAGCCGCGACGCTTCCAAGCTCGCCCCGTTCCGCAAGGAAATCGAGGCCCTCGGTCGCCGCACCTGCGGCGTCGACCTCGATGTCCGCGATCATGATAGCATCAAGGCCGCCGTCGCTTCCGTGGAGAAGCAGATGGGTCGCATCGACATCCTCGTGAACAACGCCGGCTGCAACGCGCGCAAGCCCGCCCTCGAGGTCACGTGGGAGGATTGGAACATGGTCCTCGATACGAATCTTCGTGGCACGTTCTTCACGTCGCAGGCCGTCGCGCCGGGCATGATCTCCCGCGGTTATGGACGCATCGTCAACATCGGCTCCGTCACCTGCGTCGCCGGTTACGCCGGCCTCGCGCCCTATGGTGCCAGCCGCGGGGGCGTGAAGCAGCTCACCATGAGCCTCGCCGATGATTGGGGTCGCCATGGCGTCACCGTCAATTGCCTCGCTCCCGGTTGGTTCAAGACCGCCCAGAACGCGGTGCTGTATGAGAATCGCGAATGGGTCGACTACCTCTGCGACCGCATCCCGCTCAAGCGCCCCGGCGCGCCGGACGACCTCGCTGGACCGGTGGTCTTCCTCTCTTCCGAAGAGAGCCGCTACGTGACCGGACAGACCTTGTTGGTTGACGGGGGCATCAGCACGGGTGCTACTCGTGCCACGGTCGCCCCGCCGAAACCCTGATCTTCTCGCGCCATGCTTTACGCCCTGCTCGCCATCGCCGTCCTGGTCCTGTTGGTGACCTGGCTGAAGCTTAATCCGTTCATCGCCCTGCTGATCAGCTCGCTGTCGCTCGGCGCGATGGTCGTGGCCACGCAGGGCGCGCTCACCATGACGGAGGTCCTTAAGGCCTTCCAGACGGGCTTCGGGAACACCTTGGCCAGCACGGGTTCGATCATCGTGCTCGGCGTCGTCTTCGGTAAGTTGCTCGCCGAATCCGGCGGGGCAGGGGTCCTCGCGAAGCAGTTCATCCGCACGCTCGGGCCGGATCGCATCGGCCTGTGCATCATCCTGCTCGCGCTCTGCGTGGGCATGACGACGTGGTTCGCCGTCGGCCTGCTGCTCATCCTGCCCATCGTCATCACCCTCGCTAAGGAAACGGGTAAACCTTTCCTGCTGCTGGTATTGCCGCTGCTGTCATTCCTCTCCGTCATGCACGGCCTGATGCCTCCGCACCCGGGTCCTGTCATCGCGATCGACGCGCTACACGCGGACATGGGGAAGGTCATCCTCTGGGCGCTCGTGCTCGGCATTCCCGTTGCCGCCATCGCCGGTCCGTTCTTCGCCAAGCTCGCCGTCAAGCGGGTCGAAGTCGCCACGCCCGAGTTCACGCCGTCGGTGTCTGCGGGTCAGACCTTGCCGACGTTCGGGCTGACGATTTTCACGGTCCTGCTCCCAGTGATCCTGCTCCTCACGGGCACCTTGGTCGAGTTGCTGCAGGCCAAGGAAGCCCTCTGGGGGAAGATTGCGCTCTTCATCGGCAACCCCGTGATCGCCCTGCTTTTGTCGGTGCTTTTTGCGATGTGGGCTTTTGGCAAACGCTGCGGACGTTCCGCCGGCGAGCTCCTGAAATTCTCCGAACAGAGCGTCTC
>JBAXMD010000063.1:0-9177 GCA_037134475.1 Verrucomicrobiota bacterium
CTCGACGCCCGTTTCTGCGGTCTCGCCGGCGAGTATATCACCCTACAGGCGCGCGATGGCCGCACGTTCCATTTCAAGCTCGAGATGCTGTCCGCCGAAGATGTCGACTTCGCAAAGAGCTGCGTCGAGCGCAACCGTTCGAACAGCTTCAGCCCGGCCGTGATCGCCTCGGCCGCGGCCGACATCGATCGTCTCGTGGGCGTCGTCCTGACCGCGAACCAGCAGTCGCTCAACGCGCCGGCCACCGACGAGCAGTTCCTGCGCCGCATCTATCTCGACGCCGCCGGCCGCGTGCCGACGGCCAAGGAAGCGGCCACCTTCTTGGGTAGCAACGCGCCGGACAAGCGCGCCAAGCTGATCGATGAGCTCGTCTTCTCGCCGAGCTACACCATGCAGATGTTCAACTGGATGGCGGACCTCCTCCGCGTGAAGGACACCTTCGCCAAGGGCGTGCCGGCGTTCACCTTCGAGGACTGGCTCAAGGCCCGTCTCGCCGCGGACACCCCGTGGGACAAGCTCGTCTCCGAGATGATCACCGCCGACGGCCGCCTGTGCGACAACGGAGCGACCGGCTTCATGCTCTTCGACGCCGAGATGCCGCTGGACGGCGTCTCGAACCTCATGACCACCTTCCTGGGCACCAACATGGCCTGCGCCCAGTGTCATGACCATCCCTTGGCCGAATGGAAGCAGCGCGACTTCTACCAGATGGCCGCCTTCTTCGGGGCCACCGATGGCAAGGACGAAGCCATCCTCGGAGCCATCAACAAGGTTTCCAGGGGCGACGCCAGCCTGCCGAAGGCCGCCGTCAAGAAGATCGCCGACATGAACGCGTTCCGGATGGAAGACACCGACAAGCAGAAGCTGACCTTCCCGAAGGACTACAAGTATAAGGACGCCAAGGCCGGCGCCCCGGTTTCGCCGGCGCTGATCTCGTGGAGCAAGACCGACAAGTCCTTGCCGATCTATAACGTCAACACCAAGTCCCCTTCCCAGCTGCGCGACGAGTTCGCCCGCTGGCTGACGAGCCCGCAGAATCCGCGTTTCGCCACCAATATCGCCAATCGCATCTGGAAGAAGGCTTTTGGACTCGGCGTGATCGAGCCGGTCAACGACATCGATGACCTCGCCCAGGCGAGCAGTCCCGAGCTCATGGCCCACCTGACTCTTGTCATGAAGGCCGCCAAGTTCGATCTCCGGGAAGTCCAGCGCGTCATCTACAATTCCAAGACCTACCAGGCTTCGGCCAGCGCCACGCCGGACCTCGGCAAGGCCAAGTATCTCTTCAATGGTCCGCTCGTCCGTCGCCTCAGCGCCGAACAGGTGTGGGACAGCCTGATCGTGACCGCGGTCGGTACCTACGCGGACAACGTCCTGCTCCGTCGCGGAGAGGACCTCAAGGCCATGGCGCTTCCGGCCGGCAAGGTCACCTTGGCCGAAGTGAAGAACGCCGTGGAACGTAGCAAGAAGGCTTTTGCTGGCGGCGGCAAAGCGGCCGGAGGCAAGAAGGCCGCCGGGGGATCTTCGCTCGGATTGGCCAACGGATATGAAGGCGACAAGCCCGTCAGCCGATTCTCCATGATGCTCGCCCGCGCGAGCGAACTCCCGCAGCCATCCCCCGAGACTCACTTCCTGCGCCTCTGGGGCCAAGGTGACCGGCTCCTCGCCGATTCCTCGACCAACGACGGCAGCGTGCCGCAGGTCCTCCAGATGATGAACGGCTCCGTCGGCAAGCTGGTCGCCGATACCCGTTCCGCCGCCGTCATGGACGCCATGAAGGTCAAGACGACCGATGGTGAGGTCACCTCGCTCTATCTTTCCTATCTTTCCCGGAAGCCGACCAACAAGGAGCTGATTGCCGCGAGCAAGTCGCTCAAGGACGGTCTCGCCCTGACGGATCTGGCCTGGGTCCTCGCTAACACCCGCGAATTCCTCTTCGTCCAATGAGCATCCTCCCCTCCGCTAATCTCTTCCGTAACCCCGAAGACCGTCGCAGCTTCATCGAGAAGTGCGCCAAGGTCTCGTTCGGCCTGAGCGTCCTCCCGTTCTTCACGCGCATCGCCGAGGCCGCCGAGGCTCCGGGCGCGGTCAAGGCGCCCAACGCGGACCTGCCGGGGTTCGGCAAGGCCAAGCGCGTCATCTTCCTGCAGCTCAACGGCGGCATGTCGCATATCGACACCTTCGATCCGAAGACCGGAGCCTCCAAGGGCCCGGGCTCGATCGTTTCCGCCAAGGGTGACATGCAGCTCACCTCCTATCTCCCCGAGACGGCCAAGATCAGCGACAAGATCACCGTCATCCGTTCCATGACGGCCAAGGTGGGCGTGCATGCTTCCGCCTCTTACATCATGCGCACCGGCTTCGAGCAGCGCGGCACCGTGCAGCATCCGACGATCGGTGCCTGGGCCCAGCACTTCCTCGGCGCGAGCCACAAGACCTTGCCGTCGTCGGTGACCGTCAACCGTTCGTCGAACCACGGCAACGGTTGGTTCCCGGCCGCCTATTCGCCGCTGCCTATCCTCAATCCGGTCGACGGCCTGATGGACACCAAGAGCCCCGTGGCCGAAGCGACGGTGGCCAAGCGTAGCGGCCTGCTGGCCCAGCTGGACGCCGGCTTCGGCGGCAAGGCTTCGGATGAGAGCGTCAAGGCTTACAACGAGTTCTACGAGACGACCTTCCAGCTCATGAAGAGCACGGATCTCAAGGCGTTCGACATCTCCGCCGAGCCGGCCGAGACCAAGGCCCGTTACGGTAAGAGCAAGTTCGGCCAGGGCTGTCTCTTGGCGCGTCGTCTCATCGAAAACGGCGTGCGCTTCGTCGAAGTCGCCATCGGCGGCTGGGACATGCATGCCACCCTCGACAATCGAATGGAAGAAGTCGGCGGTGATTTCGACCGCGTGTATGCCACGCTCATCCAGGACCTCGAATCCAAGGGCCTGCTGGATTCCACCTTGGTAGTCGTCGCCACCGAATTCGGCCGGAAGCCTGATTTCAGCGGCGGCGGTCGCGGTCACCATCCGCTCGTCTTTTCCTCTGTCCTCGCAGGTGGCGGCGTCAAGCGCGGCTACGTGCACGGCGCCAGCGACGAGAAGGGCTATGCGCCCAAGGAGAACGGCGTCTCGCCGGGTAGCCTGCATGCGACCATCGCTCATGCCGCCGGATTGCCGGTACAGACCGATATCATCACGCCGGCTGGTCGTCCTATGCAGGTCGGCAACAAGGCCGCTCCGCAGGCAGGCGTCTTCGCCTAAGTTTCGTCCGGCCGAAGTCCTCAGCGGTCGAGGACGACGCTGAGGGCGATATCAGCCTCGCGCATCGAAAGGTGTCGCGGGGCTTTTGGTATGCCCGGGCGCCATTCCGTCAGC
Organism: Verrucomicrobiota bacterium; assembly: GCA_037134475.1. Taxonomy (GTDB): domain Bacteria; phylum Verrucomicrobiota; class Verrucomicrobiia; order Opitutales; family UBA953; genus UBA953. The sequence goes on from JBAXMD010000063.1 coordinate 3,366, forward strand.
GGCAGGCGATGGTATTTGAGCGTGGCCTCGTGCTGAGACCAGGCGGCAGCGAATGCCGCAGCGGGGTCGTCGGAAGAAGCGATGACGGCAGACGAAGGGCCGAGGTAGATCCGGGCCACTTCGTCACGTTCGGCGACATCCTTGATGATCGTGGCATCGATGCCGAGCGAGTGGCTCTGGGCGAGAGCGAGCCACGCGTCATTCGTCGTATAAGCTAAGCTGAGCGCCATGACGCCGCAGCCCGTCAGCGTCGGCCCAGTGGTGGTTTCGTCGAGGGAGGCTGATTCATGACCCCAGGCGCGGAGGATACGGAGGACGCAGTCGCGAGCGGCTTGACGGAGGGTGGCGCGCGGGGCGTCGAGGCAGATGCGAACGACCGCGACCCCTCCTGAGCAAGGGGCGGCTGGCATCTCCGGCCAGCGTGTCAGCATGAGGCTCATCTGGGTCAGGTTTAGCCGGCGGGACGAGCGGGGGAGCCTGTCCAGCATGAGGAGGCGGGGATGCTTTCGCCTTTCGTGACCAGCGTGAGTGGGCCGAGCTGGGCGTCATCGCCCACCGAGCTATCATAGAGAATCGTCGAGGCGGCGCCGATGCTGGCGCGGGCGCCGATAGAGATTTCGCCGATCTTCATGACCCGATCCTCGAAGAGGTGGGTTTGCGGCCCGCATGAATGGTTCAGTTCGGCTTCATCGCCGATCGCGACACAGTCGAATTCGGTCACGTCGGTCGTGTCCATGAACACGCGTCGGCCGATTCGGGTACCGAGGAGACGAAGGGCCCACGGCAGCATCGGCGTCCCGCGGAGGAAATCCAGGAAGTTGGGGACGGCGAGGGATTCGTAGGCGCAGGTCACCGCCTCACTCAACCAAACGAAAAGAGACCACATCGGATGAGCACCGGGTCGGTAGCGTCCGACTAGGATCCACTTCATCGCCAGGATCAGCACGAAGGAGGCCACGCCGTAAAGGCAGCCGGCGAGGGAAAGGGCGGCGAGGGCCTGACCCCATTGTTCTTCTTCGGCGTACGGCATCACCCAATGGACGATGAGGTAACCCGTCGCGATGACGAAAGACATCGGTAGCACGATGCGCAGGCTTTCGATGACCGTACGGGCGCACCAGCGGGCCGCGGATGGACGAAAGGTGAGCGAGATATCGAAACCGAGATCGCCTTCGCGGGCGGGAAGAAGGACGGCAGGGGAGCCCAGCCAGACCTGCTGGGGGCTCATGCTTTCGTTGGGTGGCGTGCGCGTTTGGACGCCGATGAGAAGGTCGTCGGGGATGACGGCCCCGTCGGCGACATAGGCGCCGTTGCCAAGGAAGGTGCGCCGACCGATTGTCGTCGTCTGGAGTGACATCCAGCCCCCCCGCTGTTCTTCGTCTCCGAGCGTGACGCCATCGGCCACGAAGGAGTCGTCGCCGATGGTCAGCAGGTCCGGAATCACGCCGGTGGCGGTGGAGATCTCCGTGCGGCGGCCGATCTTCGCGCCCATTAGCCTGAGCCAAGTCGAAGCGAAGACCGAGGCGTAAAGTCCGTGGAGGGTCTCGAGGCTTGCATCGAGGATGCGAGCGACGACCCATTTACGATAGTAGCCCAAGCTCGTGATGGCTGAAAGCCCCGTGGTCAGACGTCGCAGGAAGAGTCGTTTGAGTCCTGCGGCCATCAATGCCGTCAGCGTGATGAGCAAGGCGCTCGCCGGGATGGCCAGCAGGAAGAAGAACCCAAAGGCGAAGGCCGGTCCGACGTCGGATTCGAAGATATCGAAGTAACGCGCATCGAGCGTGTCGATGAGCATGAAGACCGGGAAGACCGGCAGGAAGAAGAGACAGGCTACTGCCAGGGCTGTAATGGCGAAGAGGGCCATCATCAGGGCTCGGCGGAGGCGGCTGGCCGGAGGGCGGGGCGGAAGCACCGAGCGGGCGGTGACCTCTTGTCGGGCTGGTGCGCCGGCCCATTGTTCACCGGCGGGAATGGCGCGGCCGGCGGCCAAGCTGCTCATGGGGCCCAGATGAGCGGCTGGGCCGACGATCGTGTCGTTCTCGAGGACGCAGTTGGATTCGACGCAGGCGCCGGCCCCGATGCGCACCAGGCCCACGATCAGTTCGCCGCCTTCGACGCGGGCGTTGCTGATGATCAAGTTGGCACCGAGATCGGCCGCGTCCTCGATTTCAAGGAGTTCGGGGGCGGTCACGACCAAGGAGTCGATGAAGACATCTTGGCCGACCTTCGCTCCGAGGAGTCGGAGGTAGGCATTGAGCCAAGGGGTACCGTGTAGCAGTCGGATCGGCGCGAGGACGACCAATTTCTCCGATAGCCAGAAACGGAAATACGTCATGCCCCAAAGCGGGTAGCGCCCTGGGCTGAGCCGGCCGGTCAGCAGGCGTTTGCCGACGATGGCGATGCCGAAGGAAAGGATTTCGACGCTGACGAAGGCCGCCAGCGAGAGCATGATCGCCTGCGGGATCGAGTCGCCTGGTTCCCCCGTGTTGAAGTGATAGGTGAAGAACGGCGTCAGCCACGAGGCCATGTGGCAAAGCACCAGGAACGGCAGGCAGAGGCATTGCAGCGCCCCGCAGGCGAAGTGGCGCCAGGCTGAGACGGGCATGCGGGGTCTCGGCGCGGCCGAGGCAGGCGCCGCTTTCAGCCTACGCATGACCGCCGTGATGCGTCCGATGGTACGTTCACGGTAGATGTCTCCGACGCTCAGTTTACGATAGGCAGTCTGATGACGAAGAATCGAGACTAGGCGTGCCGCCAGCAGGGAATGGCCTCCGAGGTCGGAGAAGAAGTCGTCAGGGGTGAGGAACGTACGTCCTGGGAAGAGTTTCTCAAGGGCTTCGAAGAGGCGGGCTTCGTCTTCGTCGGCGGAGACATTGCGCACGTCGATGGGTTTCGTGCGGAGCGGGAGTTTCTGGAGGGTCTTGCGGTCGATCTTGCCGGAACTCAGGCGAGGCATTTCGGGTAGCAACTCGAAGAACGCCGGCACCATGTAGGCAGGAAGCTCGGCCGAGAGGCGTTCCCTTAATATCGCGATATCAATGACGGCGTGCGGTGTCGGGACGACATAGGCGGCGAGCGATTCGATCGAGCTGTCTGTGCGAAGCACCACGGCGGCGGCGCCGATGCCCGGAAGGGTTGAGAGGCGGGTCTCGATTTCACCGAGCTCGACGCGGAATCCACGAATCTTCACTTGGTCGTCCAGACGCCCCAGGCAGATGATGGCGCCATCTTCCCTTAATCGAGCGAGGTCGCCTGTCAGGTACATCGCCGATTCGTCGGGTGTCCGGGCGTGGGGGTTAGCGATGAACTTCGAGGCGGTCAGTGTAGGTAAGCCGACGTAGCCGAGGGCCAATCCGGGGCCAGTGATCGCCAGTTGCCCGATTGTGCCGACAGGGACGAGGCGGAGCGATTCGTCGACGATGAGCGCGCCGTAGTTGGGTAGCGGCCTTCCGATCGAGACTTCTTCGTCCGGTGTCAGGATGGAGATCGTGGCGGTGACCGTGGTCTCCGTCGGTCCGTAGGTATTGAACAGTTGGCGCCCGGGTCGGGCGAGGTGGGCGGCCAAGGTCGGGGGGCAGGCTTCGCCGCCGAGATTGATCAGGCGTACCTTCGGCAGGTCGCCTTCGACTAGGCTCATCAGCGTCGGCACCGCATGCAGGATCGTGATGTCATTGCGATCCAAGGCGGACACCAACGCTTCGGGGTCGCCGACGATTTCAGGCGGTGCGATCCAAATCGTGGCGCCGACGAGATAGCTGATCCAAATCTCTTCGAACGACATATCGAAGGCGACAGAGAAGCCTTGGTAGACCACGTCGTCGCTGCGGATGCCGAGTACTTGGTTCTCGCTGCGGAGGAAATGACAGACGCTCCGTTGACTGATGGCGATGCCCTTGGGCGTGCCGGTCGAACCTGACGTATAGATCACGTAGGCCGTATCCGTCGGCGAAGCGGGGCGAAGGCCATCGGATGCTTCGGTGTCGGCGAGAAAGTCTTCGATGGCCCAGGCGATGAGGTCGAGGGCCCGTAGGGTGGACAGGAGGGCGCGGGTCGTCAGGATGCCTTTGGCTGCTGCCGATCGATGGCAGAGGGCGATACGGTCGACGGGCGTATCGGCGTCGAAGGGAAGCCAAGCGGCGCCGTTGAGAGCGATACCGGCCTGGGCTACCAGCAGGTCGGTTCCGCGCGGAAGCCAGAGGCCGACGATCGCTCCGGGGCCGTTACCTAATCTCGCCAAGGCAAGAGCGACGCGATTGGCCGAGGTGAGGAGCTGGGCATAGGTGACGGCCTTATCGCCGAACTTCAGGGCGGTATGGTGAGGGCTACGCCGTGCGGTTTGACGGAGGATATCCGCCAGCGTTTCTTCACGAAGGAGTTCGGGGTGTGAGGGGCCGTTCAATATCATCTGTGGGCTGCTTTGCCTTTTAACCCCGATTCCTTTTGATAGTCTCGTATCACCGACGTTTCACGCGGAGAGCAGCATCGCGAGGTCTGAGGGCTTTTCCAGGTGAACTGCGTGGCCGGCCCCTTCAATCAGGCTGTGGCGCGCTTTCGGAAGATGGGCGCCCATCTCGTGGGCGAGGCGGGTGAACTTCACGTCGTGCTCGCCCGCGACGAGGTCGACCGGGAAGCGGATTTCTTTCAGCCGATGCCAGAGGGAAGGGAGCGTGCCGGTGCCGATATTTTCCAAGCTCAGGGCCAGGCCTTCCGGGTCGTTCTGGAAGCGACGGGCGAGGATGGGGTCGAGCTGCTCCTTGGGCAGACGTAGCATTGACTGGAAGAACGTCTGGTTGTGCCAGTACTTGAAGAAGGCCTCTAGGCCGCGGGTCCGGATGAACTCCGCCAAGGTAGCGTCGCCGCGGCGCCGTTCATCACGTTCCTCATGGGTGGCCAAGCCGGGGCTGGCACCGACCAGGATCAGGCGTCGGATGCGTTCCGGGTGGGCGATGGCCCAGTGGAGGGCCAGTCGGCCGCCCATTGAATACCCCAGAAGCGTGACCTGCGGCCCCGTGGCGGCTTCCGAGATGGCGGCGAGGTGGGCGGGGAGGGAGTAGGCTGAAAGGTCTTTGAGGAGGCTTTTAGAGCCATGGCCAGGCAGGTCGGGGGCGGCCAAGGACGTGCCGGGGGGCAGGAAGTCGCGGAGCGGCCCAAAATCAGCCCCTTGGCCAGTAAACCCGTGTAAGGCGACGACTTGGTTCATCGAGAGGGCAGGGAGCTTGGGTGGCTGGGCGGGGCCATAGCGAGGTTGTAGGTCAGGGTGCCGCGGGGGGACAGAATAAACAGGGAACAAGAGTCACATTTAAGGGTAATACTATCACCCCCGTTATGCCTGGCATCCGCGTTAAACCATGGAACCGTGTCGACGGACCTATCTATAGCCTCGCCACCACGGCGAACGGCAAAGGTAACTTGAACATCTGCAGCTACGTCACCCCGATCTCGATGAAGCCGAAGCGCTTCATCATCGGTGTGTACAAGGATACCAAGACCTTGGCTAATCTGGAGATCAATCCGATCGGCCTGCTCAACTACATGGCCAAGGATCAGGCCAACCACATCAAGCTGCTCGGCAAAAAGTCCGGCAACTCCACGGACAAGATTGCCCATCTTGGCGATAAGATCGAGCACGTCGGCGAGGGTCTCTTCATGCTCAAGGGGTCAATCGCCACGCTGCGTCTGAAGTTCATGGAGCGGATGGATTGCGGCGATCACTGGGCTTGGCTCGCGCACGTTGAATCCTACGAGAACCTCCGTGAGGCACCTCCGCTCATGCTTGAAGAGCTTAAGAAGTTGAAGCTCATTCTGGCCTGAA
>JBAXMD010000064.1:0-8995 GCA_037134475.1 Verrucomicrobiota bacterium
GGCGAGCACTTTGGCCAGCCACTCCGGGCGGAGCTTACCGCCGACGCCGGTCAGGGGCGGCGGATAGCGACCAGTGTCACCAAGGTTATGGTCGCCCTGGAAATAAGGCTTACGTCCGGCATCCGGGCCACCCTTACCGTCGCGCTCATGGCAGGCGACGCAGTTGAGCGCCTGCAACGTCAGGTCGGCGGCGAGCTTGGGCGAAGCGGCTTCATCCCTCTTAGCCAGAAAGAGTTTCAGCGCAGCACGCTGCGCCTCAGAAAGCGCATAGCGGGGGCCCTTGGCGTGAGCGGCATCGAGGCAGCCTCCTTCGGTCTTCTTCAAGGCGACAGGCGCGACGGCGGCATCCTTAGGTAATTCGTGGCAAGCGGCGCACTGGGCGGCGATGACGGCCTTGCGGCCGATAATCGCGAGATTCTTGTCCGCGACGATAGAGACGACCGGCTGATCAATGCGGCCATCGCTGCCCTGGAACTCTAGGAGGTAGCCGGCGATGTCGATGGAGTCCTGACGGTCCATCACGGTCTTGGGCATACGACCGTCGGTGCGTACCTTTAGCGGATCGAGAATATAAGCGCTGAGGCTGTCGAGGCTGTACTTCGCTTTAAGGTCACCGAAGCCCACACTGCGATGCGTGAACTCGGAAGCCTTGGGCACGCCTTCGGTCGGAACGAAATCCTTGCCGGGGGCATGGCAGGCAACGCAACCAAGCGTATTAAACAGCTCGCCGCCACGGGCGCCGTTCACGTGCATGATCTTCGCCGCGGCCTTGGTCGCGGCCTTGGGCTTCAGCGAGGCGAGATAGTGCTCGATCGCGGCGAGAGTCTTATCATCGGCCTTGGCCAGCACCTGCGGCATGACTGCGCCAGGGTGAACCGACGCGGGATCGGCGACGAACTTGCGCAACCACTCGGAACGGACGCGCTGGGTGACCATCGCGAGCGCGGGACCGTGCATAGCCGGCAGTCCGGTGTCGCCACCGTGGCAATTGACGCAACCGAGCTCGTTGTAGAGTAGACGTCCGCCTTCGGCCGTCGGTGTCGCGGCGTGGAAGCGCTCGAAGCCGGTGACGAGAGGTTCGGCGCCCAGCGCGGCCGCGCCCAGCAGGATCGCGACGCGCAGCATCATGCCGTCTCGAGGATACACTTATCCAGGTAGGCGCGGGACTTGTTCACGGCCGCGGTAATCTCGCCAACGGTCGGCAGGATCGGAATACCGCGCGGGGTCGGGTGCATGAAGATCTCAGCCACGCCCTTGAAACGGACGTCGCGGAGCGCCTTGACGACGAGCCGGTAATCGAGGCCTCCACCATTGCCCGGCAGCTGCTGCATCTCGACCTCCTTGCTAGCCTTCTTAAAAATGCCGTCGGAGTGCTCCTGAAAATAAATGAACGGGAGGTTCTTCGCACCGGCGTAGCGGATGAGTGAAGGAATCTGATCCTGCCATTCGTGCAGGTGATGCGGGGCGAAGGCGATACCGAGGTTCGGCGAGGTGTTCAGGTCCGCGAACGCCTTGATGGAATCCGGGTGATGCAGCGCCTGGTTCACGTGGTTTTCAACCGCGATCGTTACGCCGAGTTCGGCGGCCTTGGCGACGTGCGGCTTCATGTCCTCGAGGAACTTGGCAATCGCGGCCTTGGCCGCGGCGCCTTCCGGGTTCTTGGGCCCAACGCACCCGCAGATGACGAGGTTGCCACCGTGCTTCTTCACCCAAGCCATCTCTTCCTGAAGTTTGAAGGGCCCAAGCGGGTAGCGCGTGCTGGAGCCAACGCGCACACCGTGCTTCTTCAGCAAGGACGCGAAGGCTTCTTCACCGAGCGCCGTGGCCTGCTCGCGCTGGTCGCCATGGACCTTGCACCAGATATCGATCGACTCCGCGCCCACCTTGGCGACTTCGGGCAGGATGACGTCGAGCGGCATCGTGCCGTAGAGCGCCGAAGACAACGTGTAGCGGATCTTGAAGTCGTCCTTGGATTGGGCGCGGGCCGACAGGGCCGCGAAGACCGCGGCGGCCGGGACGGTGCGGAGGAAATCGCGGCGGGAAAGCATGGGCTTACTTTTTGTCGCGCTGGGCTTCGAGCATCTTGATCCAGGGGCCGACGAACGAGCCATGGTCATGGAACGTGCGGCCACTGACCATGTTGCCGTCGATGACGACCGGGGCGTTGACGAAGATACCGCCGCAGACCTCGAGGTCGAACTTGCACTTCGGCACGGTGGCCATGTGCAGGCCCTTCACGATGCCGGCGCGGGCGACGATCTCGACGCCATGGCAGACGCTCATCATCGGCTTCTTGTGCTCCCAGAACCAGCGGGTCGCCGCCAGGAGGGCTTCGTCTTCACGCAGATACTCGGGGCCACGGCCGCCGCTGAAGAAGATGCCGGCGTATTCCTCGGGCTTGATGTCCTTGAAGGCGATGTCGCAGTTGATCGTGTAGCCTTCCCACTCCTTGGTGATGGTCCAACCCGGCTTCACTTCGTGGAGGACGGTTTGGTAGACACGCTTATCGATGGACGCGAAGACCGGCTGGAAACCGGCTTCCTGCAGGCGGTAGACCGGATACATCGTATCGAGCAGCTCGGTGGCGTCGCCGATGATCACGAGGACTTTGGGCTTGTTTGCGTTCTCGGGCTTGTCGGCACCCGACGAGATGGCGGATTGGTTCTTGTTATCGACGAGGGCGGCGGAAGCCAGGGCGCAAAGTCCGAGCAGGCCGACGGTGAGGAGACGGAGTTTCATAGGGGTGCGAGGACTATATCCTTTCTTGCCCGAAAAGTCATTACAGGTATGATGCACTAAAAGTAAGGTTTTTGGTCAAACCCCATGCCCTCCCCCGCCCATCGCCGCGCCCCGCGGGTCGCCCTGCTCATCGAGACCACGCGTAGCTATACGCGCGAGCTGCTCGCCGGGGTCCGCAGCTACGTGGCGGCCCACGGCCCTTGGTCGACCTACCTCGAACTGCGTGCCCTCGACTCCTCGCCTCCGACCTGGCTGAAGGATTGGGATGGCGACGGTATCCTGACCCGCACGTTCAGCGCCGAGACCTCTAAATTAGTCGCAGCCACGGGGCTCCCAGCCGTCGAACTCCGCTCGACCCACTTCGCCGGCGGCCGGCCGTTCGTGGGCTGCAACAATGAAGACATCGGCCGCATGGTGGCCGAGCACCTCTACGAACGCGGCTTCCGGCACTTCGCCGCCTACAGCCAGCGCAACGAGGAGTTCTTCATCGAGCGCGTGAACAACTTCAAGAAGGTCGTCCGCACCTATGGCCACCGCTGCCTCGAGCTCCCCGAGGACCATCCTGAGCGCGTCCCGGACTGGGAGCAGAGCCAGTCCCGCCTGATCCAATGGATCGCGCAACTGCCCAAGCCCATCGGCATCTTCGCGACGACGGACCAGCTTGGTGTGCGCCTGCTCGAGGCCTGCCAGACGGCCGGCGTCGCCGTGCCAGAAGAAGTCGCGGTCGTCGGCGCCGAGAACGAGGAGACGCTCTGCAGTTTCACCACCCCGCCCCTCTCGAGCGTCCGCTTTGATGGCCAGGCGGTAGGTTTCGCCGCCGCCGAACTCCTCGACCGAATGATGAAGGGTAAGTCCGGCCGGCCGAAGCCGATCCTGCTGGCGCCCAAAGGCATCGTGGTGCGCGGCTCTTCCGGCGAACTAGTGATCAGTGACCGGCTCGTGGCCCGCGCGGTCGCGCTCATTCGCGAGGGCGCCGTCCGCGGACTCGACGTCAACGAACTATCCGTGAAACTGGGCGCCTCGCGCAGCACGCTCGATCGACGCATGAAGACGGTGCTCAAGCGTTCGCCGAAGGACGAGATCCTGCGCGTGCGTTTCCGTGAAGTGGAGCGTCTCCTCCGCCAAACCAACCTTACCATTGACCTCATCGCGGAGCAGACAGGTTTCACGCACAGCCACTACCTACAGGCGGCCTTCAAGGCGCGCTATAAGCAGACGCCCGGAAAATTCCGACGCGCGAAGGCCTGATCAGCGGTTCAGCCCGACGACGTCCTCGGGCTCGGCCCAGGCGAAGACGGTGGACTTCGAGCCGACCCGCTGGCGCGGATTGGCTTCGGAGATCTTGAGGACCACGCCTTCCTTGGTCTTGAAATCGTGCAGCGAGACATCGCCCTGGAAGAGCGAGGCCGTGATCGACCCTGCAAAGGCGTTCTCGTCGGGCGCCATGAAATCAAGCTTCAGGCACTCGGGACGGATGCAGACGACGATTTTCGCTCCAGGGCCCGGAGCGCTATCGGGCGTCGCGAGCGCACCTCGGACTTCGCCGACAGCGGTCTCGGCGACGAACTCGCCGGCGCCGACATGGACGACCTTGCCAGGAATGAGGTTCGCAGATCCGAGGAACGTCGCAATCCAGCTGTCCGCTGGGCGACGATAGAGGTCGATGGGGAGGCCAGCCTGGACGATGCGGCCTTCGTGCATGATCGCGAGGCGGTCAGCCATCGCGAAGGCGTCCTTCTGGTCGTGCAGTACGCAGAGCACCGTCACGCCAGTCGTACGGACGAGCTTACGGATGACTTCGCGGACCTCGAGGCGCGAAGCGGCGTCGAGGTTGCTCAGGGGTTCGTCGAGCAACAGGAGTTTCGGACGCAGCGCCAGCACGCGGGCGAGCGCGATGCGTTGCTGTTGGCCGCCGGAAAGTTCCTGCGGACGGCGAGAGGCCCAGCCATCGGCGCCGACGAGTTTCAGTGCCTCGAGGGCCCGGGCCTTGATCTCGGCGGCCGGGAGTTTTTCGGCGTCGAGCGAGAACGCGGCGTTCTCGAGAACGGAGAGGTGCGGGAAGAGCGTGTAGTTCTGGTGGACGAACCCGAAGCCGCGTTCGGCGGACTCGGCGAAGGTGATGTCGCGGTTATCGAGCAAAACCGTGCCGCCTTGGGATTCAATCTGCCCGGCGAGCACCTTGAGCAAGGTCGTCTTGCCGCTGCCGGAGGGCCCCAGCAGGCAACAGAGCGTGCCCGCCTCCACGACGAGGTCGACCCCCGCGAGGACGGGCGTCGAGCCGAGCTGGCGGCGCAGGCCGGTGAGGCGGAGGGTGGGCACGGCCGGAACCTAGGCACAAGCCCCTCCGGGGGGCAAGGTCGCCCGCCGACTGTGAATGATTTCTCCGTCGGCTTCGCCTTCCCACGCTTGCCACGGGGCCGGTTTCGGGCAATTTGACGACTCCCATGCGTAACGACGACGAAGACGAGGACGAGAAGACCCCGGCCGCACCCAAGGACGGCGGCCCGAGCTCCCTGCTCATCCAGAAGAAGTTCCTCGAACAGCGGAAGATCTTCCTCTGGGGCGCCGTCGAAGACGCTTCGGCCCGCGACATCGTCGAAAAGCTCCTTTACCTGGACGGCATCGACCCCGGCAAAGAGATCACTTTCTACATCAATACCCCGGGCGGCTCCATCACCTCCGGCATGGCCGTCTATGACACCATCCGCATGATCACCTCCCCCGTGAAGGTCGTCGTCACCGGCATGGCCGCCTCGATGGGCTCCATCCTCCTGCAGGCCCCCAAGGAAAAGGGCAATCGCCTCCTCTTCCCCCATTCCCGCGTGATGATCCACCAGCCGCTCATCATGGGCCGCATCCAGGCCACCGCCGTGGACATCCACATCCAGGCCCAGGAAATGGAACGCCTCCGCTCCGAGCTCAACGAGATCCTCGCCAAGGCCTCGAAGCAGAAGATCGAGAAAGTCACCAAGGATACCGACCGCGACTTCTACATGACCGCCGAGGAGGCCATCGAGTATGGCCTCGCTGACGCGATCGTGAAGAAGCTCTGAGTCCGTCCCACGCGCATGGGCATCGGCGACCGGGCCTACATGCGAGATCGTTCCGCCCCGCGCGTGCCGATCACCATGACGGCATGGGTCGTCGGCATACTCGTCGGCTTCTTCATCCTTAACTTGATTCAGGAATCCGCACACGCGGACTTCCTCGGTTGGATGGTGCTCGACGAAAGCCAGCCCAGCGTCTGGCAGTGGCTCACCTACGCTCTCCTGCACAAGGAATTCTGGCACCTCCTCGGCAACTGCCTCATCCTCTGGTGGACCGGCGCGACGGTCGAACAGGAACACGGACCGGCCACGTTCCTGAAGGTCCTCGTCGGCGGCGCGCTCATCGGCGCGCTTACCTGGTATCTCACCGGATTGGGCGGCGGCCATAACGGCGCACTCGTCGGTATCTCCGCTGGCGTCTACGCGCTGATGCTCGTCGCACTCCTCGATAAGCTCGAACACCAGATCACGCTGCTGTTATTCTTCTTCATCCCGGTCACACTCAAGGTCCGCTGGCTGCTCATCGCGACCGCGCTCTTCACGTTGCTCGGATGGGGCTTCTCGGAATTACCCGGACGTCATGAATGGCTCGGCTGGAAAGCCGCCTGGCCTGACGGCATCGCCCACTCGGCCCACCTCGGCGGCCTGATCTTCGGCTGGCTCGCCTGGCGTTATCTCAATCGGACAAATTGGGCCCCTAGTTACGCTCAGGTGCAGGAACCCATGCCAACCGACGCCCCGAGCCCCGCTGTCGAGACTCCGACTGAAGAGAATCCCTCATCCCGCCCGTTCACTTCTGCCCAAGCCCGCGCGGAAATGGACAGGCTGCTGGACAAGATTTCGGCCGGGGGATTCGGCTCGCTCACTGCTGGCGAGAAACGTAGGCTCGAAGAACTTAGCGCCCGCCTACGCTAAGTTCCCCCTCCCCACCTTTTATGCGACTCAGACTTTTCCTGCTGCCGATCTTGATGATGGCAGCGCTGGCCTCCGCTCAGACCGGCAGCTTCACCACCACGCAGTCGATGCAGAACGAGACCCGCGCCACCGCGGCCCTTCTCGAGAAGCTCCACATCAGCAAGAAGGACATGGGCTCGGTCGACATGAACTCGGTCGTGAAGACCTACTGCGAGAACCTCGACGGCGCGAAGATGTACTTCACGGCCGAAGAAGTGGACGAGTTCATCAACCGCTACGGCAAGACGCTCGATCTCTACCTCCAGCGCGGCAACCTGACCCCGGCCTTCGAGATCTACTCCCTGTTCAAGAAGAAGGTCAACGAGCGCACGGTCTCGAACCTCGCCTCCCTCGACCAGGCGATCGACCTCACCCAGCCCGGCACCTTCCCGGTCGACCGCAAGAAGGCCGAGTGGCCCGCCAACCAGGAAGCCGCCGACGCCCTCTGGGCCCGCCGCCTCCGCCTCGACATGCTCTCGGAACTCCTCGGGGAAGACCGCACGGGTAGCACCAAGGCCCCCAAGGACCACGCCCTCCCGGAGATCACCCCGGAGAAGACGAAGGAGGCCGTCGCCCGCCTGAAGAAGCGCTACGACAAGTCCCGCACCTACCTCAACTTCGACCAGAACGAGGTCGAGGAGATCTTCCTCAACTCCTACGCCAGCCAGTACGACCCGCACTCGACGTTCTTCTCTCAGCAGTCGCTGGAGGAATTCGAGATCGCGATGCGCAATTCGCTCGTGGGCATCGGCGCCACCCTGTCCGACGAAGACGGCTACTGCGTGGTGAAAGACATCCTCCCCGGCGGCCCGCTCGACCTCTCGCACCAGGTGAAGCCCGGCGATAAGATCATCGGCGTCGGCCAAGATGCCAAGGGCGAGATGGAAGACATCGTCGGCATGCGCCTCTCGAAGGCCATCAGCCGCATCCGCGGCAAGCAGGGCTCCTCGGTCCGCCTCCTCGTCGACATGGCCGCGGGCGGCCGCAAGACGGTCGTCCTCAAGCGCGACCAGATCAAGCTCGTCGGCCAGATGGCCTCGGCCAAGGCCTTCGAAGTCACCAACGGCAACGGCACGGTGATGCTCGGCGTCATCGACCTCCCGGCCTTCTACGGCAAGAACCCTGACGGCTCCGGCTCCAGCCCTTCCGCCGACATCGAGCAGCTCATCAATAAACTGAAGTCGCTCGGTATGAAGGCCCTCATCATGGACCTCCGCAAGAACGGCGGCGGCCTCCTGACCGAAGCGGTCGACATTTCCGGCCTCTTCATCCCGAAGGGCTCGGTCCTCCAGGTCCGCGACAGCCAAGGCCGCTCCGAAGACTACCGCGACGAAGACGAGAAGGTGGCCTGGAACGGCCCGCTGATCGTGCTGACTTCGAAGCTCTCCGCCTCCGCCTCCGAGATCTTCGCCGGCGCGATGCATGACCACCGCCGCGCAATCATCGTCGGCGACACGACCACCCACGGCAAGGGCTCGGTCCAGAACATCATCGAGCTAAGCCGCTTCGATAAAAACCTTAAGTCGGCGGTGAAGGTGACCATCCAGAAGTGGTACGCCCCCAGCGGCTCCTCTATCCAGCTCAAGGGCGTCCCGGCCGATATCGTCGTTCCCTCCGTCTACTCGGTGCTGCCCGTGTCCGAAGCGGATCTCGATCGCCCCCTGCCCTGGGATTCCGTCACCCCTACGCTGACCAAGGCCGATGAAGGCGATTGGCTGAAGGCCAAGCTGACCGACGACCTGATCACGCAGCTCGCCGCCGGTTCCGCCCGTCGCCAGTCCGAGCTCCCGGAATTCCTCACGCTCTCCCGCACGATCGATTGGACGAAGAGCCGCCAGGTCCGCAAAGACGTATCCCTCTCGCTCGACCAGCGCCGCACCGAGCGCAAGGACGACCTCGAATTCCGCGACCAGATCCGCCGCGAACTTTCCGACTACGCGAAGAAGGCCTTCAAGGTCAGCGACGTGAAACTCGATGCCGCCATCGAACAGGACAAGAAGGATGGCGCCGGCGCGGCCGCGAAGAGCAAGAAGGCCAGCCGCATGCGTGATCCCCTCGAAGACGACGATTGGCCGGAGTACGACATCCAGCTCCAGGAAGCGGTGCGGATCGCGACCGACTGGACCGGCCTCCTCCCCGCCGCATCGGTCGCGGCCGCCGCCGAGACGAAGAAGAAGTAAGCCTGCGGCGGGGATCCGCTGGCGTGGTGAACTGCTGCGAAGCAAACAGAGGCCGCCCACCCAGGCGGCCTTTTT
>JBAXMD010000065.1:0-8992 GCA_037134475.1 Verrucomicrobiota bacterium
GCGAGCAGCATGGTCACAAAGCTCACGTTGCCTTGGAAGGAATACCAGGTGAGGAAGGCTTCTCCGTCAGTGCTCTTCTCGTCGAGGAGCTGGGTGGTCATGGCACTCAAGGCCTTCATGTCGTTCGGGCTGCCGGACTTGATGGCCTTGACGTATTGCTCGGTGAAACGGTGAGTCCAGGCGTCGGCCTTCTGCCGCGCGGCGACTTCGTCCGGGTCAGCGAGAAGCCCCGCGAGCGCCCAGCCGAGGAGCATCAAGGGGATGATGTCCGCCAGACAGGCGAAGGTGCGCCACCAGTATCCCGCGGGGGGAGGTGGGATGGGGGGAGGATTAGCCACGGGCTTGGGCGCGCTCGCAGGCGTCGAGCGTGTTCTTCATGAGCATTGCCACGGTCATCGGGCCCACGCCGCCGGGGACGGGTGTGATGGCTTCGCAGAGGGGCGATACGGCGTCGAAGTCGACGTCACCGACGATACGATAGCCGGCCTTCTTGGTGGCGTCGGGTACGCGGTTGATACCGACGTCGATGACGACCGCACCGGGCTTGACCATGTCGGCGGTGATGAAGCGTGGCTTGCCGATCGCGGCGACGACGATGTCGGCCAGGCGGACGATGGCGGGCAGGTCCTTGGTGCGGGAGTGGGCGATGGTGACGGTGCAGTCGCAGCCCTTGGCGAGGAGCAGGGCGGCGGCGGGCTTGCCGACGATGAGCGAGCGGCCGACGACCACGGCGTGTTTGCCAGCGGTCTCGATGCCGGAGCGGCGGAGGAGTTCGACGACGCCGGCAGGCGTGCAGGCAGCGAAGGCCCCCGGGAGTTCCTGGACGAGGCGGCCGATGCTCTGCGTGCCGAACCCGTCGACATCCTTGTCGGGCGAGACGCGGTTAAAGACCTCGGTCTCAGGCAGGTGCTTGGGCAGCGGGGCCTGGATGAGGATGCCGTGCACCGAGGCGTCGGCGTTAAGGGCATCGAGGTGGGCGAAGAGTTCTTCCTTGGAGACCGTCTCGGGGAAGAGTTGGATTGAGGCCTTCATGCCGACTTCGGCTGCGGTCTTCTGCTTCTTGGTCACGTAGGAGACCGAGGCGGGATCGTCGCCGACGCGCACGAAGGCCACGTGGGGGACGACCGGGGCGAGCTTGGCCACGCGTTCCTTGACTTCGGCGAGGACCTGTTGGGCGATGGCGTTTCCGTCGATGAGGCGCATGAGGGATGACTAAGACGGTCAAGCCGCCGAGGGCGAGAAAAGTCCTTCATTCTGGGGGCCGATTGATTGTCTCGCCCTGTGGGGATAAATGCCTCAATCCAGTGGCGTGCCCTCCGAAGGACCCATGCGTATTCACAAGTTCCTCGCCCAGGCGGGGGTCTGCTCCCGTCGTGAGGCGGAGCGTCTGGTCGCCTCGGGGTCCGTGATGATCAACGGGAAGCTGGCCGTGACCGGTCAGCCGGTCGACCCGGCCGTGGACGTCGTCCTCTGCCAGGGCCAGCACATCAAGCCTCTGAATCGCACGGTAGTGCTGATGATGAATAAGCCCCGCGGTTACCTCTGTACCAACGACGACACGCACGGCGGCCAGACCGTCTTCGACATGGTCCCCCCCGAATACGGCAAGCTGCGATTGTTCTGCGTCGGTCGGCTCGACAAGGATTCCGAAGGTCTGCTCATCCTGACCAACGACGGCGAATTGGCCAACAAGGTCATGCATCCTTCGGGCGGCGTCATTAAGCGCTACGAGATCATCCTTAACCGCGACTACGACCCGACGCTCACGCCGCGCCTGCTTAAGGGCGCCGTGGAAGAGGGGGAGCATTTGCGCTTCAAGAAAGTCATTCGTCACCCGGACAACGCCGCCCACCTTGAGATTCATCTCGACCAGGGACGCAAGCGTGAGATCCGTCGCCTCTTCGAGATCTTTGGCTTCCACGTGAAGACCCTGCGCCGCTTCCAGATTGGCGGCCTGGTTATCCGGAAGATGCCCTTAGGCGACTGCCGCCCGCTTTCCCGTAAGGAAATCGACTCGATTTTCGAGAACTGAGTCCGGCTTGGCTATCTTGGGCTTGCACCCTGCGGTTAGGGGTTTTTCTTCAGGGTACCCCCAAGCCGTGACCCCCTCGCGACTGTTATCTCTTTTCTTGTGCGTCTGCTCCCTGCTGGCTGGCCCTGAGACGTCCATGAAACTGGTCTGGTCCGACGAGTTCAACGACAAGGAGATCGACAAAAAGAAGTGGAACTTCGGAGAGGGCGTCAAGATCGTGGATGGTCAGCTCTCGCTTGAAATCCTCCCTGGCTCGAAGCCAATGTTCTGGCGCGGCTCGAGCATAAATACTCGAGGTAAGTTCAGTTCCAAGGCCGGCTACATCGAGGCCTCCATCATGTTCGTCCAAACGGGTGGTCACGGGTGTGGCTTTGGTATCGGCAACGAGGACGGCAAGGCGCCGTCGGCGGGCATGGGCTTCAGTAATGGCGGCGGCGATTCGGTCGGCCTTTCCCTTTCGATCGTCAACGAGGAGCGAGGACGTACGCTGAGTCCGAAGGAGAATCCGATGCCTAAGGATAATACCTACAGCAAGAAGTTCCACCGCTTCGGCTTCCAGTGGGGACCCGCCGATTACCGATGGTATCTGGACGGCAGGCTGGCCAATACCATCAGGATCTCTCCCACCATCCCGGCCACACCCAAGCCGATGTTCATCTCTTTTGATCATAATCGCCTCCCCGAGGCAGGGTTACTGAAGAACTTCAAGGACCCCAATATGGGGCCGGAACCCATGCGGGTCGACTGGGTTAAGGTCTACCAGTAAGAGGGTAGGGCTTGCCTCTTTCCGCCCACCGATTTTAATCAGTCATACCCCTGTTTCATGAAAGCCCTCCCGCTTTTCTCCCTCCTTGCCGCCCTGACGCTGGGCGCAGCTCCCAATAACGGCCTGAAGCCGGTCTGGGAGGATGATTTCAACGCCAAGGAACTCGACACCAAGAAGTGGAATGTCGGCGGCTCCGCTCGTATCGTGGATGGTAAACTGCAGATCGAGGTGACCTCCAACGGTAAGCCGGGTTTCTGGAATGGCAGCTGGGCCAACACTTCCAAGAAGTTCACCCACCCACAGGGGTATTTCGAGGCCTCCATCCGCGCCGTGCAGACCAAGGGCCGTGGTTGGGTTGGTTATGGTATCCGCAATGAAGACATGTCGAAGACCCCTTCTTCTTCGATGCGTTTTACCTTCACTGGCGCGGACAAAATCTCCCCTGACTTGGATATCGTCGACGAAGCCGGCTCCCATCACCTGACCCCCAAGGAGCCGGTGATTTCGATGGACGGCGGAAAGTCCTACAAGAAGTTCCTGACCTACGGACTGCAGTGGACCGACAAGAACTACATCTGGTATGTCGAAGGACGGCAGGTGCACAAAATGGCTCGGCCCATCCCAAGCGCACCAATGTTCATCGAATTCAATCAATGGTTGCCGGAAGGCGGTCTGCTTAAGGATTTCATGAATCCTAAGCTCGGTCCCGAGCCGATGCAGATCGACTGGGTCAAGGTCTTCAAGATCCCATGAGATTACTCTTCTTGCTGCTGGCTGCGAGCGCCCTAGCCGTCGATCCGACGGCCGGCAAGAAGGTCACGTTCTCCGACGACTTCAACGGCGACGCGCTCGATGAGACGAAGTGGACCATGCCGGCCAACCGCGAGACGGTCTCCATCGCTAAGGGCGGCAAGGACAAGGTGCTCCGCATCTCCCTGCGCAAGGTCGAGGACATGATCCAGTGGAACGGCGTGACCACCAACGGCAAGTTCGAGCAGATGTACGGTTATTTCGAGGCCTCCATCAAGATGCCGGCCACCAAGGGCCATACGGCGATTTTCCGCCTCGGTCCTGCGGACGAAAAACTGACCCCGAACATGTTGCTTCTTTTCGAGGGCTTGGGCGCTGACCAGATCATGCCGTGGGCGCGGAGGAACGACGATTCCGGTCAACGCGATTCCCGCCCCGAAGGAAAGTGGACGCAGTTCCTCAAGGCCGGTGAGCCCTCCAAGAAATTCAATACCTACGGCGTGCTCTGGACGGAGAAATCCTTCACCTGGTTCATCAACGGCAAGAAGGCCCATCAGGTCGACAAGCAGGACGTCGCCAAGCCGATGCGCCTCCAGCTCGCCCACCGCGTCTCCGAGGCCGAGCGCCCGACCCTCAACCTCAAGCAACTTCCTGACGACATGGAAGTCGATTGGGTCAAGGTCTGGAAATAACTTTTCTTACCCGCCATGAAATCATTCCTCGCCCTCTGCCTGTCGGCCGTCGCCTTGACCGCGGCCAATCCGGCGTCCAACATGAAGCTGGTCTTCTCCGACGAGTTCGATGGCGACAAGCTCGACGCGACCAAGTGGGTCACGCAGGGTGAGCCGACGGCCATCACGACTTTCAAGGCCGGCAAGATTACCGGTGTCCGCATCACGCTGATTAAGAAGGAGGACATGATCCAGACCAACGGGATCAACACGCGTGGCAAGTTCGAGCAGGTCCGTGGCTATTTCGAGGCCTCCATGCGCATGAACGGCTACAAAGGCCACGGCGGGACGATGTCCTTGCGCGGCCCCGACGATAAGGCCGTGCCCTTCATAAACGCCCTCTGGGAGAGCACCGGGGTCGACCGGCTGGTCCCTTGGGCCCGCTACGTCGACGACAAGGGCCAGCACGACCTTCGTGCCGAGGGTAACGCGGCCAAGATTCTGAAGGCCGGGGAACCTTCCAAAAAGTTCAACACTTACGGAATCCTCTGGACTGAGAAGTCGTTCGTCTGGTTCGTCAACGGCAAGCAATTCCACAAGGTGGACCGTACCGTGGTCGACGTCCCGATGTCTCTCTACTTCTCCCATCGTATCGGCGAATGGGAACGTCCCGACCTGAACCTGAAGCAGCTTCCGGACGATATCGAGATCGACTGGGTCAAGGCCTATAAGTAATCGCCATGCGCGCGCTCGCATCCCTCTTTCTGGCCTCCGCCGCCTTCGCCGCTGATCCTTCGGCGGGCAAGAAGATCGTCTTCTCGGACGACTTCAACGGCGACAAGATCGATGAGACGAAGTGGAACGTGGCCGGTGCTCGCGAGACTTTGACCTTCGTCAAGGTCGGCAAGGAAAACGCCCTGCGGATCGGCCTCAAGATGGCCCCGGACATGATTCAGACGAATAGTATCAGCACGCGCGGAAAGTTCAGCCAGCAGTACGGTTACTTCGAGGCCTCAATCCGAATGAACGCGACCGAGGGTCACTCCGGGACCTTCCGCATCGCCAGCGACGACGAGAAGACCGCACCGAGCCTCAACGTCGTTTTTGGCTCAGTCGGCAAAGATCGTGTCAATCCGTGGGCCCGCGCCACGCTTGAATCGGGCCAGCAGGATTTCCGCCCGGAGAAGCCTCTGCCAGCGATGAAGTCGGGCGACCTCTCCAAGAAATTCCACACCTACGGGGTCCTCTGGACCGACAAGGCCTTCACCTGGTTCATGGATGGCAAGCCTGTCCATAAGCTCGAACGAAAGGAATTCGTCCGTCCGATGAACATCGCGCTGAGCCACCGCGTCCTAGAAGACGACCGCCCCAAGCTGAATCTCAAGCAGCTGCCGGACGACATCGACATCGATTGGGTCAAGGTCTGGAAGTAAGGCTTCTTTAAAAGAGGTTTGCATCAGTACCCCGCTCGGCATCCTGCGGGGTACTTTCATGTCCGCACCTTACGACAAGAACAACCCGTTCCCGGCCTGCCTCGTCGACCGACGTCGCCTGAGCTCCTCGGCCAGCCAGAAGGACACCCAGCACTTCTCGGTCTCCCTCGCCGGCAGCGGCTTGACCTACAAGTGCGGCGACAGCCTTGGCGTCTTCCCGACCAACAACCCGTCTGCTGTGGCTGCCTTGCTCAAGGCTGCCGGGTTCACGGGCGACGAGCACGTGACCATCCCGAAGGACCTCGCTCCGATCTCGCTTCGCCAGGCCCTTTCGACCCGCCTCGCCCTCAACGGCCCGACTTATAAGTTCGCCCAGCTTCTTCACGATAACGCCACCGACGATGCTGACAAGGCCCGCCTCGCGGCCGCCATCGGCGAAGCCGACCCCGAGAAGAAGAAGGCTTGGATGGACCAGCGCGAATTCATCGATCTCTTCCTGGAGCATCCGTCAGCCCGCCCGTCGGCCCAGGAGCTCATCGAACTCATGCGCAAGCTGATGCCGCGCCTCTACTCGATATCGTCCGCGCCTTCGAAGTATCCGCAGGAAATCCACCTGACCGTCGCGGTCGTCCGCTACGAGACCAATGGCCGCCCACGCGAAGGCGTCTGTTCGAGCTACCTCGCCGACCGCGCGCGCATGCACGAGGCCGACCTCCCGGTCTTTGTCGCGGATTCGCACTTCGGTCTGCCGGCGGATGATAATATTCCGGTCATTATGGTCGGTCCCGGTACTGGCGTCGCGCCGTTCCGCAGCTTCGTGATGGACCGCGCCACCCGCGGCGCCAAAGGCCCGAACTGGCTCTTCTTCGGCGACCAGCGCAAGGACCATGACTTCCTCTATGCCGACGAGTGGGCGGACTACTTGAAGTCCGGAGCGCTCACGCGTCTCGATACCGCTTTCTCCCGCGATCAGGCCGCCAAGGTCTACGTCCAGGACCGGATGCGCGAGAACTCCGCCGAACTCTGGAAGTGGATTCAGCAGGGTGCTTATTTCTACGTCTGCGGGGACGCCAAGCGCATGGCCAAGGACGTCGACGCGGCGTTGCACGCTATCGTGGCCGAGCAGGGTGGACTGACGCCTGAGGCCGCCGTGGACTGGGTGAAGCAGTTCAAGAAGGACGGACGCTACCAGCGCGACGTCTACTGAGCGCGATGGGCGGGCACGGCGGTTCCGGCGGGGCATTAGCCACTTGCCAGAGGCCCTGTTTCCTTGCACATAAAAGCCCGATGCATCTCACGCACTCTCCTCGCGTCGCCCTCGTCACCGGAGCCGGTCGCGGTATCGGCAAGGCCATCGCGGAACGTCTCGCTTCCCACGGACACACCGTGCTTTGCGTCTCGAAGTCCGACACCTGCGTGCAGGTCGCCAACGACATCGTCGCCAAGGGCCAGAAGGCCAAGGCCTTCCAGGTCGACGTCTCCGACGCCGCCGCGGTCGCCAAGGCCTGCGAGCAGATCAACGCCGAGTTCGGCGCCGTCGAGATCCTCGTCAACAACGCCGGTATCACCCGCGATAAGCTCGTCATGGCCATGTCGGAGCAGGATTGGAACGATGTGATTTCCACCAATCTTTCCTCGGCTTTCTATTGGACCAAGGGCCTCGTGCGCCCGATGACCAAGAAGCGCTGGGGTCGCATCATCAGCATCTCTTCCGTCACCGGCGTGCAGGGTAACGCCGGCCAGGCCAACTACGCCGCCGCCAAGGCTGGCCTCCACGGACTCACCATGACGCTCGCCCGCGAGCTCTCCGGTCGCTCCATCACCGCCAACGCCGTCGCCCCTGGCTTCATCACCACGGACATGACCGGCGAGCTTTCCGAAGAGGTGAAGCAGAGGATCCTCAGCGTCATCCCTCTGGGTCGATTTGGTTCAGTCAACGACATCGCTGCCATGGTCGACTATCTAGCCTCCGAAGAGGGTGGCTACATCACCGGTCAGGTCTTCTCGGTGGACGGCGGTATGGCGATCTGATGGCTTAGCCGGGTGGGCCGGGTTTGCTTCACGGCTGAGATGTCCGGATGCACCCCATCAATTTTATCGATGCACACTCACGGGTGGTATCTGCTATCATGGCCCGTCGCCACATGCCTTCTCATCGTCAGTCTTGCGGGTTTCCTTTGCCTCATTAGGGCGGGGTTTTTGGGTCTTTTCTAAACTTGACGATACCCCCCCTATCTGACACCCAGATAACAACTTAAACACCCTTCTATTATGCCCGAAAACATCGAACAGCGCGTCAAGGATATCATCGTCAAGCAACTCTCCGTCACCCCCGATCAACTGACCGACACGGCCAGCTTCCAGGGCGACCTGAAGGCTGACTCCCTTGACCTCGTCGAAATCATCATGGCTTTCGAAGACGAGTTCGGCATCACGATCCCGGAAGAGAAGGCTGCCGGCATTAAGACCCTTGGTGATGCTATCGAGCACATCAAGGCCAACGCCACCAAGTAAGCAGACCGGGCTTTCCTCGTAGGCCCGCCCCCTTGAGCTCAGACCGCAAATCTCGCCGGGTAGTTGTCACGGGCATCGGCTCCGTGACTTCCCTCGGTCACGATAACGCGACCTTCTGGGACGCCCTGATCAAGGGACGTTCCGGAATCTCGCGTGTTACCCGTTTCGACCCCACTGACTTCCCGTCCAAGGTCGGTGCCGAGGTCCGCGATTTCGATCCGGCCAAGTTCATGGACGCCAAGGAAGCCAAGCGTAACGACCGTTACACGCAGTACGCCGTCGCCGCCTCTCGTCTCGCCATTCAAGACGCCAGCGTCGACGTCACGAAGATCGATTCCGAACGCTTCGGCGTGATCATCGGCTCCGGCATCGGCGGCATGGAGACTATCGAAAACCAAGCCCGCATCCTCATCGAGCGCGGCCCGTCCCGCGTCTCTCCTTTCACGATCCCCTCGCTCATCGCCAACATCGCCTCCGGCGTCGTGGCCATCGAGTTCCAGGCGAAGTCCGTCAACTTCGGCGTCGTCTCGGCCTGCGCCTCCGGCTCCCACGCCCTCGGCGAAGCCCTCCGCCACATCCGCGACGGCCACGCCGACATCATGCTTTCCGGTGGCTCCGAAGCCGCCATCACGCGCCTCGGCTACGCCGGCTTCTGCAACATGAAGGCGATGTCGACCGACTTCAACGACACGCCGGAGAAGGCCTCCCGTCCGTTCGACAAGCTGCGCGACGGTTTCATCATGGGCGAAGGCGCCGGTGTCCTTGTCATCGAGTCTCTCGAGCACGCCCAAGCCCGCGGCGCCCGCATCTATTGCGAGCTCGCCGG
>JBAXMD010000066.1:0-8891 GCA_037134475.1 Verrucomicrobiota bacterium
GCGCGGCGGCGTCGTAGGCGTCGGAGAACATCATCACGGGGATCGTCACCGAGCGCGACGCGACGGTGAAGAGCGCCCAAGGTCGGTTATCTTTCTTGGAAATCTTCTTCTCGAGGGCGCCGACGATGCCGCAGATGCGGACGGTGTGGCGCTCCTTCTTGTCGAGTTCGATACGGTCCGGGGTGACGGTCAGGGTGGCGATGGCTTCGTCGAGGCCATGGTAGTCGGCGAGAGGGTGGCCGCTCAGGTAGAAGCCGAGCAGGGCCTTCTCGCTATTCAGCATCTCGAGCTTGGGCATCTTCTCGGACTTGCGCAGGACGAGGTCGGTCGGGCGCGCGGCGCCGGCATCCTCGGCACCGAGCATGTCGAAGAGCGAACCCTGGCCGCTGGCGCGTTCCTTGCGTTCGCCCGCGAAGTGGCGGCGGACGGATTCGATGGAGTCGACGAGGTGGCGACGGTCTTCGCCGGTGAAATCGAAGGCGCCCGCGCGGACGAGGCAGTCGAGCGTACGGGAATTGAGGTCGAACTCGCCGAGGCGGCCGACGAAGTCGCCGAAGTCCTTGTAGGGTCCGTTCTTCTCGCGCTCGGCGACGATATTACGCGCGGCCTGTTCGCCGACGCCTTTGATGGCGCCGAGGCCGAAGCGGATGGCGTTGTCCTTCACCACCGGCGTGAAGTCGGTATCGGACTGGTTCACGTCGGGACCGAGCGCCTTCATGCCGAGGGCTTCGACTTCCCCCATGAATTCGGCAAGCTTGTCAGCGTTACCCTGTTCGGACGTAAGCACGGCCGCCATGAACTCGACCGGGTAGTTGGCCTTCAGGTAGGCGGTGCGATACGAAAGGATGGCGTACGCGGCGGAGTGCGACTTGTTAAAACCGTACTCGGCGAACTTCTCCAGGGTGGCGAAGATTTCCTCGGCCTTCTTCTTGTCGATGTTGTTGGTCGTCTTGGCGCCTTCGATGAAGATGGAGCGCTGCTGCTCCATCTCCTCGCGGATCTTCTTGCCCATCGCGCGGCGGAGCATGTCGGCGCCGCCGAGCGTGTAGCCGGCGATGACGCGGGCGGCTTCCATCACCTGTTCCTGGTAGACCAAGATGCCGTAAGTCTCCTTGGCGACTTTTTCGAGGAGCGGGTGCGCGTATTTGACGAAGGTCGGGTCGTCCTTGCCCTTGATGTAGTCGCCGATGAACTGCATCGGGCCCGGACGGTAGAGCGCGATGAGCGCCACGATCTCGTCGATGGCTGAGATGCGGAACTTGCGGCAGAGCGACTGCATGCCGCCGGATTCGAGCTGGAACACGCCGATGGTCTTCGCCTCGTTGAGGAGCGCGAAAGTGGCCTGATCGTCGAAGCCGAGCTTCTCGATATCGAAGTCGGCCCGGCCGCGATGTTTGCGCACGAGCTTCTGGGCGTCGTCGATGATGGTGAGGGTCTTGAGGCCCAGGAAGTCCATCTTCAGGAGGCCGAGCTTCTCGACGGGGTCCTTGGCGTACTGGGTCGTCAGGTCACCTTCCTGCATCGTCACGGGGATGATGTCGGTGAGTGGGCGGTCGGCGATGATCATGCCGCACGCGTGCTTGCCGGAGTTGCGCACCATGCCCTCGATGACACGGCCGGTCTCGATGATGCTCGCGGCTTGGGGATTGATGGCGACCTCTTCGCGGAGCTCGTTGGACTTCTTCAGGGCGTCCTCGAGCGAGATATTGATGTCGTCGGGGACGAGCTTGGCGAGACGGTTGGTCTCGATGAACGGCAGGTCGCGGATGCGGGCGAGGTCGCGGACGACCATCTTGGCGCCGAACGTGCCGAAGGTGATGATGTTGGCGACGCGGTCTTCGCCGTACTTCTTGCGCACGTAGCCGACGACCTCGTCGCGGCGGCGCATGCAGAAGTCGATGTCGAAGTCGGGCGCGGAGACGCGCTCGGGATTCAGGAATCGTTCGAAGAGCAGGCCGAAGCGGATCGGGTCGATGTCGGTGATCTTGAGGCAGTACGCCACGATCGAGCCGGCGCCCGAGCCTCGGCCCGGACCGACGGGGATGTCCTGCTTGCGCGACCAGTCGATGAAGTCCCAGACGATGAGGAAGTAGTCGACGAAGCCCGTGCCCGCGATGACGCCCATCTCGTAGTCGACGCGGCGGCAGAGTTCGGCGGGGCTGGTCTGACCGATGCCGGGGATTTTTTCGTCCTTCCACGCCTTGGGGTCGTCGTAATCTACGGCGTAACGCTCCTTCAGGCCGGCCTTCACCTGTTCGAGGAGGTAAGAACCGTTGGCCCGCATGGCCTTGCGCTTCTCGGCTTCGATGACGAAGTCGCCTGGCTTGCCGGCGGACACGAGCAGGCCGTTCTTGAGCTGCTCGTAGCCGTCGAGGATCGCATCGATCTTCTCGGAGGCCTTGGGCTTCACGCCTTCGCTGAAAATATAGACCGGGTAGTTGTTCTGGCCGACGGGCAGCTTGACGTCGCACATCTCGGCGATGGCCACGGTGTTCTTGATCGACTCAGGGACCTCGCCGAAGACGCGCAGCATCTCGGCTTCGCTCTTGAGGTAGAACTCCGTGGCGGAGTAGCGCATGCGGCGCTCGTCGGCCAGGCGGGCGCCGGTCTGGATGCAGAGCATCGCATCGTGCGCGACGGAATCACTGGCGTCGACGTAGTGGACGTCGTTGGTGGCCACGACGCGGAGCTGGAACTCGCCGGCGAGCTTGAGGAGGTCGGCGATGATACGCTTCTGCTCCTCGAGGCCGTGGTCCATGAGCTCGATAACGAAGTTCTCGCGGCCGAAGATTTCGACGAACTTACCGCAAGCCTTGCGGGCGGCTTCGTAATCGCCGCGGAGGAGGGCCTGCGGGATGACGCCCTGGAGGCAGCCGGAGAAACCGATGAGGCCATCGGCGTGCTTGGCGAGCTGCTCGAGGTCTGTGCGCGGCTTGTAGTGCAGGCCGCGGACGTGCGCGTCGGAGACGAGCTTGGTGAGGTTCTGGTAGCCTTTGAAATTCCGGGCGAGCACGCCCATGTGGAAGTACTTGTGCTCGCGTCGGTCCGGCTTGTCGGTGAGCGCGTGGTCCCAGACGAGGTAGAGCTCGCAGCCGAGGAGCGGCTTGAGCTTCACGTCGCCCTTGGAGCGCTGCTTGGCTTCGTTCCAGAAATCGAAGAGGCCGAAGAGGTTGCCGTGGTCGGTGATTGCCACCGCGCGCATGTTCATGTCGCACGCGCGCTCCATCAGGCGGTCGATGCGGCTGCAGCCGTCGAGCATGCTGTAGTCCGTATGCACGTGGAGGTGCACGAAGTCTCGGCTGATGGTTTCCGGGTCGGCCATGCGTGACCGCGATAATAGGGAGCCGTCGGAGGGCAGGGGAAGGCATTAATCGGCGGGGTTATTCGCCGACTTGTCCACAGTGGCCCCGCGAGCCGATTCAGGGCCTTACTTGACCTTCACGAAGGTGCGCTTGCCGGCCTGGATCACCAGTTCGCCGGTGGGCTGCGCGACCTTCTGGGCCGGGTCGGAGACCTTGTCGTCGCCGATCTTGACCGCGCCGCCTTCGATGAGGCGACGGATCTCTTTTTTGGAGGGGAAGAGGTTCGTCGCGGCGAGCAGGTCGACGATACCGACTTCGGCCGCGCCACCGGAGACGGCGGCCCAGGCGAACTCAGGCATGTCCGTGCGGACACCGCCCTTGGAGAAGACGTTCTCGAATTCCTCGCGCTCCTTGGTGCCGGCACCCGCGCCGTGGAACTTGTCCGTCAGGCGGGTGGCGAGCTGCTTCTTAGCTTCCATCGGGTGGCCGGCCTTGAGCGAGGCAATCTCTTCCGGCGTCGAGAGCAGCAGGAGGTCGTAGTAGACCCACATGGTGGCGTCCGGGATCGACATGATGCGGCCGAACATATCTTTCGCGCCATGGTTGAAAGCGATGTAGTTGCCGAGCGACTTCGACATCTTCTTCTCGCCGTCGAGGCCGACGAGTAGGGGCATGCCGAGTACGGCCTGCGGGGCCATCTTGTCCTGTTCCTGAAGGTCGCGGCCGACGAGCATGTTGAAGAGCTGGTCGCTGCCGCCGATCTCGATGTCGCACTTCAGCATCACCGAGTCGTAGCCCTGTAGGAGCGGGTAGAGGAACTCGACGATCGAGATGGGGGTGTTCGAGGCGTGGCGCTTGGCGAAGTCATCCCGCGCGAGCATTTGCGCCACGGTCATGCGGCGGCTGAGCTGGAGGGCGTCGAGGAACGACATCTTACCGAACCACTCGCTATTGCGGCGGACTTCGGTCTTCTTCGGGTCGAGGATCTGGTAGGCCTGCTCGAGGTAAGTCTTGGCGTTCTCCTCAATCTCCTGCTCCGAGAGGACCGGGCGCGTCTCGGACTTACCGGTGGGGTCGCCGATGCGCGTGGTGTAGTCGCCGATGATGAGGACGGCCTGGTGGCCGAGTTCCTGGAACTGGCGGAGTTTCTGGAAGACGACCATGTGGCCGAAGGTCAGGTCAGGGCGGGTGGGGTCGACGCCGAGCTTCACGCGCAGGGTCTTGCCCGCCTCGAGGCGCTTGAGGATCTCCGCCTCACCGATGAATTTCTCGGTGCGGGATTTCATGACCTTCAACTGTTCCGCGGGGGACATGTCATCACTCTCCCCAAGGGGGAGGGAAGGGGGAAGGAAAAAGAGTCATCGAGGACACGAGGGCCGGAGGGCCGGAGGACACGAGATACAAAGAGGGCCGGAGGACTAGAGGGATGCAGCGGGTAGGGTCGGGACCGCGTCACGACATAGCCGACTCCCGAAAGGCCGATGCCCTGGCGGCTGTCACCCGTTATCCGACAATGTGGCCTCGTTCGCCGAATGGTGAACGCAGGGTAGGGGCGAGGCTACGCCGCGCCCTTTGGTCAGGGGAGGGCATGACGTAGTCCTGCCCCTACCGCCGGCCACCATGCGGCGGCCGAGGACCCTGCCCCCGAGGCAAGCACTCCCCCGATACTCTATACTCGATACTCCATACTCTCGCTTCAGGTCCGGTCCTCATGCCCTCTATTGATTGCTCTCCCGCCTCTTCCTTGCCTAATGGAGGCATGGATCTCGTCCGTGAATTAATCGATTACGTGAAGCACCCGAGCGTGTCCACCGACCCGTCCTTCAAGGCGGGCATGGACGGCGCCCGCGAACACATCTGCGGGCTGCTCAAGCAGGCCGGCCTCGAAGTCGAAGTCATCCCGACGCCTCTCCACCCGATTGTGCTCGGCCGTCGCCGCGGTCCAAAGGAATGGCCGCACATCGTCCTCTATGGCCACTACGACGTGCAACCGGCCGACCCGCTGAATCTCTGGACTTCCCCGGCCTTCGAGCCGGTCGTGCGCGATGGCAAGATCTGGGGTCGCGGTACCGCCGACAATAAGGGCCCGCACCTGGTCGCGGTCGTCGCGCTCGCCCGCCTGCTCAAGCGCTGCCCGAATCTGCCGCTGCGCATCACGTTCCTGATCGAAGGCGAAGAGGAGATCGGCTCCCCGAGTTTTCCGGAATTCCTGCATAACCATAAGGCCGAACTCGCTGAAGCCGACTGCGTCATCCTTTCCGACACCGCTTCGCCGTCGTCCGACCAGATTGTCATCACGACGGCCCTGCGCGGCATCATCGGCCTCGAAGTCGGCCTGACCGGCCCGAAGTCCGACCTGCATTCCGGCCTCCACGGCGGCGCGGTTTATAATCCTATCCAGGCGCTGGCTGAACTCTGCTCTTCGCTGCACGACGCCGATAACGCCGTCACGATCGAGGGTTTCTACGACGGCGTCGAACAGCCGACCCGCTGGGAACGCGAAGAGCTCCGCAAGCTGCCGTTGAGCGAAGACGGTTACCGCCGCGCGCTCGGCGTCGACGAACTCCATCCCGCTCCCGGCCTCGATGGCCTCGAAGCCGTGCGCTTCGCGCCGACGCTCGAGTTCAATGGCATCGGCGGCGGCTATCAGGGCAAGGGCTCCAAGACCGTCATCCCCTCCAAGGTCTTTGCCAAGATCACCTGCCGCCTCGTCCCGGGTCAGGATCCGGTCGATGTGCACCGCAAGGTCGCCGCGGCCATCCATGCCCGCGCCCCGAAAGGCGTGCGCGTCGACCTCATCGAGATGCAGGGTAACGCGGCCTATTACGTCTGCCCGCCTGATCGCCCGAACACCCCGGCCGGCCAGAATCCCGTCCTCGCTAAGGCCTTCCGCGAGGCCGACAAGGCCATCGGCGAAGCTTTTGGTAAGCGCCCGCTTTACCTTCGCGAAGGCGGCAGCGTGCCCATCATCGGCGACATCCGACGCGAGACCGGCCTCGATTCGGTCATGATCGGCCTGTTCACGCCCGAGTCGCACCTGCACGCTCCCAACGAGAACTTCGAGCTCGTCATGGCCGAGCGCGCCGTGAACGCCTACGAGAAACTCCTCGAGCGTCTCGCCGGCACCGACCGCGGCCCGCGCTAAGCCGGCGACGTCGGGTTAAACGGCCATTTCCCTTGGTTTTCGAGGGTTATGGGGCAGGTTTACCCTTTCGCTTTCGCGGAGAACGCTTCAATCTTCGGGCATTCACCATGGCCGTCTTTCGCAAGCGCACGCACACCCCGACTCCTAAGAAGAAGGATATCCCGGCAGGTCTCTGGACCAAGTGCCCCCTCGACGGCGAGATGGTCTATACCAAGGACCTCGAGGCCAATTGGAACGTCTTCCCGGTCAGCGGCTACCATGAGCGCCTGTCCACCAAGCGCCGCATCGCCCTCCTGATCGACGACGGTTCCTGGAAGGAGACCGACAGCAAGCTGGTCTCGAAGGACCCCCTCAAGTTCACCGCCGGCGGTTCCTACCCCGAGCGCCTCGCCCAGCACCAGAAGAAGTCCGGCCTCCGCGACTCCGTCGTCTGCGGTCATGGCCTGATGGACGGCCTCCCGGTCTCCCTCGCGATCATGGACTTCTCGTTCATGGGCGCCTCGATGGGCTCCGTCGCCGGCGAGAAAGTCACCCGCGCCATCGAACGCGCGATCAAGCTGAAGTGCCCGTGCGTCGTCGTCTGCGCCTCCGGTGGCGCCCGCATGCAGGAAGGCATCCTTTCCCTGATGCAGATGGCCAAGACCAGCGCTGCCCTCGCGAAACTCCGCGCAGCCGGCCTGCCTTACATCGCCGTCCTCACCAATCCCACGATGGCCGGCGTCATGGCCAGCTACGCGACCCTCGGTGACGTCATCGTTGCCGAACCCGGCGCGCTCATCGGCTTCGCCGGCGCCCGCGTGATCAAGGAGACGACCAATCAGGACCTCCCCGAAGGCTTCCAGTCTTCCGAGTTCCTCCTGAAGCGCGGCCTCATCGACATGATCATCCACCGCAAGGAGATGAAGTCGAAGCTCGCCAGCCTCCTCCGTGCCCTCGCCCACCGTAAGGTGAAGGTGAAGGCCGTGAAGAGCCGCGCCTGAGCGCGACCTCCGCGGAGATGACTCCTGAAGAGACGCTCCGCTGGTTGACGGGACTACGTAACCTCGGTTCGCGCCTCGGCGTGGACCGCATGCGCTTACTCTCCGCGCGCCTCGGTAATCCGGAGCGCGTTGCTCCGTGCTTCCATGTCGCGGGTACCAACGGCAAGGGCTCGACCTCCGCGATGATCGAGGCAATCCAGCGCGCTCAAGGCCGCCGCACGGGTCTCTATACGAGTCCGCATCTCGTCGCGATCGGCGAACGCATCCAGGTCGACCGCGTACCGCTGCCCGACGCCGCGGTGGTCGCCCTCGCCGAACGCCTGCGTCCGCATTACGAAGCCATCCGCGCCGAAGACCCAGAGAACGCGCCGACTTTCTTCGAGCTGATCACCGCTGCGGCGTTGCTGGAATTCGCCGAGCGCAAGGTCGATGTCGCGATTCTCGAGACGGGCCTCGGCGGACGACTCGACGCCACGAACGTCTGCGCGCCCGAAGTCTGCGTGATCACGTCCATCGGCCTCGACCACCAAGAATACCTCGGCCCGACGATTGCCGCCATCGCCGCGGAGAAGGCCGGCATCCTCAAGCCCGGCGTGCCGTGCGTCGTCGGAGATGTCCCGCCCGAAGCCGAAGCGGTCATCGTCGCCCGCGCCCGCGAGGTCGGCGCCCCGCTCCATTTCGTCCGCGACCGTTTTGCGTCGGGCCTGCCCGAGACGAATCTCGTCGGCGCGCACCAGTGTCGCAACGCTGGAGCGGCTCTGCTGGCCTGCGAATTGGCGAAACGTCTGCAGATCGACGAGACCAAGGCCCTCGCTGCGCTCCGCTCCGTCGATTGGGCCGGCCGCTGGCAGGAATTCCGTCTCGCCGACGGTCGCCGCCTGATCGTCGACGGTTCGCATAACGAAGAAGGCATCCGGGCTGTCGCGCCGCTGCTGGCCGTACTGAATTCTCCGACCGTCATCGTCGGTGCGCTCGGTATTGACCGCGCCCGCCCGCTCGTCGTCGCTGCGGCCAAGGCCGCCGGTCGCCTCGTGCTCGTGCGGCCCGACAACGAGCGAGCCTGCTCCGTTGAGGAGCTCGCCGCCCTTATCCCGGCCGACTTCCGCGGCGACGTTCATCGCTCGTCTGTCGCCGAGCTTTTTCCATCGCCGGCCACGTGCGTCGCCGAAGGCGAGACGATCGTGGTGCTCGGGTCGCTTTATCTTGTCGGCGAAGTCCTCGCGCGCCTGCGCGGCTACGGACTCCCAGATGCCTGGCAGGATCGCCTGCCTTCCGCCCGATGACCGACTATTCTTTCGTCCCGCCGAGCAGCACCACGCCGAAGGTCGATCCGGCGGAGCTGCCCAAGTGGCTCATTCAGGAGGACGACGACTACATGGTCTTCGACAAGCCCGGTTGGCTCGTCTGCCATCCCTCGAAGGACGGTCCGTGGTCCTCGCTCGTCGGCGCGGTCAAGGAATGGAA
>JBAXMD010000067.1:0-8681 GCA_037134475.1 Verrucomicrobiota bacterium
CCGGGGTGGCCGGCGTCCTTGCCGGTGAGTTTCTCGAAGAGCGGGTGTGCGTCATTGCCCTTGATAGCGACCTTAGCGTACATCGGGAAGGTGACCTTGAAGTTCGTCTTGCAGAACTTCTTGATGTCCTTTTCCGAAGCCGGCTCCTGGCCGCCGAAGTCGTTACACGGGAAGCCCGCGACGACGAGGCCCTTGGTCTTGAAGTTATCATACAGCGCCTGAAGCCCCGCATACTGACGGGTGTAGCCGCACTCGCTGGCGACGTTGACGACAAGCCAGGCTTTACCGCCCTTGACGGCGCCGAGGGTGGTCGCCTTGCCGTCGATGTCCTTCACCGGGACGCCGAGCAACCCGGGGGCTTTGTCTTCGGCATGCAGGGAGGTCATGAGGATCGTGAGCGCAAGGGCGAGGAGTCGCATGCGGACATCGTAGCCCCGGACGACCCGGTGGCAAGCGGACCCGCTTACTCGTCTTCCGAATCCTTGGCCCAGACCGCCGCCAAAACGGCCTTAAAAGCGTCCGCATCGACCAACGTGTCCGGGCGATCGATGACTTCGATGCAGTCGGCGTTGTCCCAATACTCGCCTTCCTTCTTCACGTTCCAGAAAGCCAAAGCCAGGGCCTGCCAGAGCGCGAAGCCCTGCAGCTTGCCGCGAGGCATCCAGGCGACGGCGACGGTCACGTCTTCGGTCCAGTCCGATTCTTCCCAAAGCACGTCGAACTTGCCGCACTCGCTGGGCCCGAGGAACTGCGTCACGAACTCCGTATGCTGCGGACCCGCATCAAGGAAGTAGCGGCAGGCCACCTCGCGCGCGGCGGGTTCGAGATCGTCGCCGCCGTCGTCATGATAAGTGAAAGGCTCCGCCATGCCTCAAGGTCGGACGGCCCGAAGCCTTGGGCAAGTCAGGATTCGCGGCGCGAAGTCCTGGCCAGCACCACCCACCCTGCGATCAGAAGCGAGCCGCCGATCGGCGTGATGGCCCCGAACCAACGAGATGCGCCCAGCGCCATCGCGTAAAGCGTGACAGCAAAGATCACGGAACCGGCGGTCCAAAGGCGGGCCGGCCAAGCGGAACGTGCCGCGATGGCGCCGATGGCCACGGCGTGCGTCAGCAGATAGAAGGTGGCGGTCTGCCACCAGCCGGAGGCTTCCGGGATGAGAGCGAGGCGGTCCTTCAAGGCATGGGCGCCGAAGGCACCCAGCGCGATGGCGATCGCGCCGAGGAGGCCAGCGGTGACCAGACGATTCATCGCTTAGGCGCCGGCGTCGGCGCCGCTCTTCTTCTGCGTGAAGACGAGGCCCTTCTCGCCGACGGACACGATGACCGGCTCTTCCTTGTTGTAGTCGTCGCGCAGGATGGATTCGGCGAGCGGGTCCTCGAGGAGACGTTCGACCGCGCGACGAAGCGGGCGGGCGCCGTATTTCTCGTCCCAGCCGTTATCGACCAGGTAGCCGCGGGCGGCCTCGTTGACCACGAGCTTTACGCCAAGGTCGAGGAGGCGCTTGGCGACCTTGTCGACCTCGATGTCGACGATCTTGGTCATGTGCGTCTTCGCGAGCTGCTGGAAGATGACGATGTCGGTGAGGCGGTTCAGGAACTCCGGCTTAAAGGCGCGCTTGGTCTCATCCATGATGCGGTCCTTGAGCTTCTCGTAGTCGCGGGTGGAATCCACGCCGACATCGAAGCCGACCGAGTTATTACGCTGCAGCACATCGGCCCCGACGTTGGAGGTCAGGATGATGATTGTGTTGCGGAAGTCGACGACGCGACCGAGCGAGTCGGTCAGGCGGCCGTCTTCGAGGGCCTGCAGGAGGAGCTGGATGACATCCGGGTGGGCCTTCTCGATCTCGTCGAAGAGCACGACGGAGTAAGGCTTGCGACGGACCGCTTCGGTGAGCTGGCCGCCTTCGTCGTGACCGACGTAGCCAGGAGGCGAACCGATGAGGCGGGAGACCGTGAACTTCTCCATGTACTCGGACATGTCGATCTGGATGACCGCTTCCTTCTCGCCGAACATACGTTCGGCCAGGGAGCGGGCTAGGAGCGTCTTACCGACGCCGGTGGGTCCGAGGAAAAGGAAGGAGCCAATCGGGCGACGCGGATCCTTGAGGTCGGCACGGGAGCGGCGAAGGGCGCGGGCGACGACTTCGCAGGCGCGTTCCTGGCCGATGACGGCCGTCTGCAGATCCGTCTCGAGTTCGAGGAGCTTCTTGGTCTCCTTTTTCTCAAGGCGATTGAGAGGCACGCCGGTCCAGTCGGCGACGATGTGGAGCATCTCTTCTTCGCCGACGACAATCCGCTTCTCGTCGCGCTTCTTGCGCCACTCTTCGAGCATCTTCTCGCGCTTGGCACGGAGCTTCTTCTCGGTGTCGCGAAGATTAGCGGCTTCCTCGAACTTCTGATGGCGGGAGGCGTCTTCCTTCTGCTGCACGACCTTGTCGATTTCGGTCTGCACCGTGTCGATGTCGGCCGGGACGTTCAGGGAACGGATACGGGCGCGGGCACCGGCCTCATCCATGACGTCGATGGCCTTGTCCGGCAGGTGACGGGCGGTGATATAGCGATGCGAGAGGCGGACGGCAGCCTCGATGGCGGCGTCGGTGTATTCGCACTTGTGGTGCTCTTCGTACTTCGAGCGGATACCGCGCAGGATAAGCACGGCGTCTTCCGGGGTCGGATCGTCGATCTTGACGGACTGGAAGCGTCGTTCGAGGGCCGCATCCTTCTCGATGTGCTTACGGAACTCAGAGAGCGTGGTGGCACCGACGCACTGGATCTCGCCGCGAGAAAGGGCTGGCTTGAGGATGTTAGACGCGTCCATCGCGCCTTCGGCGGCGCCAGCACCGACGATTGTGTGCATCTCGTCGATGAAGAGGATGATGTTCTTGGCGCGCTTGATCTCGTCCATAATGCCCTTGATGCGCTCTTCAAACTGACCGCGGTACTTTGTACCAGCGACCATCAGGGCGAGGTCGAGGGTAATGACCTTACGGTCGAGGAGGATCTCTGGGACGATGCCCGAAGCGATCTCCTGGGCGAGACCTTCGACGATGGCGGTCTTGCCCACGCCGGCTTCGCCGATGAGGACAGGATTGTTCTTCGTGCGGCGGCAGAGGATCTGCACCACGCGACGAATCTCTTCCTTACGGCCGATGACCGGATCGAGTTCGCCGGCTTTGGCGAGCTCAGTGAGATCGCGGCCGAAAGTCTTAAGCAGCGAGAGACGTTCGCCACGGCCTGGACGGGCGCTATCTTCACCGGAAGCGCGGCGCGACGGCGGAGGGGTGTCGTCGGAGGAATCCTCAGAAGGCGGCGGCGTGTCGCCGTCCTTCTTCTCGGATTCGTCGGCGGCGGAAGGATCGATGTCCGCGAGGATCTCCTTGCGGCAGCGTTCCAGATCGACGTCGAGCTGCTGCAGGACACGGGCGGCGACGCCCTCCCCTTCCTTCAGCAGGCCAAGGAGGATGTGTTCGGTGCCTACGTAAGCATGGCCGAGGGCGCGGGCTTCGGTGACGGCGTGTGCCATGACCTTCTGGACGCGGGGCGTGAGCGGAATCGTGTCGGGAGCCTTCGCTTCTTCGGGGCCGGGGCCGACCTGCTTCTCGACGGCGCCACGCACCGTCTTGAGGTCGAGGCCCATGCGGCCGAGGACGTTGACCGCGACACCCTCGCCGAGCTTGATCAGCCCGAGCAGGATGTGCTCCGTGCCGACGTAGTTATGGTTGAACCGGCGAGCTTCCGCCCGGGCCAGTTCCACGACCTTGCGGGCGCGGGGAGTGAAATTGTTGTTTTTGTCCTTATCCATAGAAATTGGGTTTTGGGCGAAACGCCCGTAGGGGGTAGTAGCAGGGACTATGCCCGAAGTGCCGATTGGTTCAAGCGTTCCCCCATGTTGGCAAAAACCCCGCCTTTTGCCTTTGCCAGTCAGCGGCCCCGCCTGTTTCTTAATCCATCAAACCATGGGTATCAGCATGCAAGCGGCGGGCGAGGCCCTCCGAGACCTCGTCAAGGGTCTTAAAGGCCGGAAAGTGGCCGTATTAGGCCATATGCGGCCCGACGGGGATTGCATCGGCTCGCAGACGGCTCTCTGCCGGATGCTTCTAGCCGAAGGCGTCGACGCGATCTGCGTGAACCGCGACCGCATCCCCCCGAATCTCGTCCCTTACGCCGAAGGCGTGACGTTCGTCAAAGCCGCCGACTATGACGCGACGGACCGCGTCGCTGTCACGGTCGACTGTGCCGATGCGTCCCGCGTTGGGACGGAACTGCTCGCCAAGTTCCCCGCCGGCGTCCTGGCCAACATCGACCACCACGCCTCGAATCCGGATTACGCACAGACCAACATCGTTGTCCGCGAGGCCGCCGCGACCTGCCACATCCTCGCCGCCGGCGCCCTCGCCCAGGGACTGGCCGTCGATGCCATCACCGCCAAAGCCCTACACCTCGGCATCCTGACCGACACCGGCCGCTTCTGTTACCGCAGCACCACCGCCGACGTCTTCGCCATCATCGCCGAGCTGGTCCGCCGCGGCGCCGACCCGGCCGAAGCCAACTACCGCGTCTTCGAACAGGAAAGCCGAGGCAAACTCGAGCTCACGAAACGATTCCTCAACACCATCCTCTTCCACGAAGACGGCAAGATTTGCTCCGGCGAACTCATCCAAGCGGACTACGCCGCCACCGGCACTTCAAAGGAAGACAAGGAAGGCCTCGTCGAATTCCCTCGCTCCGTCGAAGGCGTCGAGATCGCCGTGCTGATGGAAGAAGGCGCCGACGGCATCCGCGGTAGCCTGCGCGGCCGCGATCCAAAACTCCGCCTCGACCTCTGCGCCGGCAAACTCAACGGCGGCGGCCACATGCTCGCTGCCGGCTTCAACATGCAGGGCTGCCGCTTGCCGCAGGACCGCGAGAAGATCCTCGAGATCGTCATCGCCCACTATCGCGAATACTCGGCGAAATGAGCGAGCCTGCCGCTGAACCCGCGGGCGTGCTGCTCGTCGATAAGCCGCAGGGCATCACCTCGCACGATGTCGTGGACAGCGTACGTCGACTCTACCGCACGCGTCGCGTCGGCCACGCCGGCACGCTCGACCCGATGGCGACCGGCCTGCTCATCGTACTCGTCGGCAAGGCAACGAAGGCCTCGGACCAGTTGATGGCTCAGGACAAAGAGTACCTTGGCGAAGCCACGCTCGGAATCGTCACCGATACCCAAGACGCCGAAGGCGAGACGCTGGAGACGAATCTCGTCCCCGAGATCACCGAGGCGCAGGTAAGAGCGGTGCTCACCTCGATGCTGGGAGACCAGTTCCAGATTCCCCCGATGCATTCGGCCAAGAAGATCGGCGGTCAGAAGCTTTACGACCTCGCGCGCAAGGGCATCGAAGTCGTCCGCGAGCCTCGCGCCATCAGCCTTTCCGAGTTCGAACTGATCTCTTGGCAGAGCCCCAAGATTAACTTCCGCGTCCGCTGTACGAAGGGCACCTATGTGCGCACGCTGGCGCTTGACCTCGGCCGCAAGCTTGGACCCGGTGCGCACCTCTCGATGCTCCGTCGCACCCGTTCAGGCCAGCTCGACCTTTCGCGCGGCCACACGCTCCCGCAGCTTGGCGCGATGAACGACGACCAGCTCGTCGCCGCCCTTGTGCCCGTGAGCGAAGCCGCGCCCGCCGCATGAGCCTGCCCCTCCATCTCGCCATCGGCGCCTTCGACGGCGTACACCTCGGCCATCGCGCCGTGCTGCACTCCGCCCGTGAAGCCGCGCGGGCGGACGGAGGTATCGTCGGCGTACTCACCTACGACCCACACCCGAGCAAGGTCCTGCGACCCGAGTCGTCGGTCCCCCTGATCTTCACGCGCGCCCAGAAGGACGACCGCCTGACGGAAGCCGGCGCCCAGCTGATCCACCATGAGAAGTTCGACCGTAATCACGCCGGCATCGAGGCAGCGGATTTTCCGAAGTGGCTGAAGCAGACCTTCCCCCACCTCAAGTCGCTCCATGTCGGCTCTAATTTCCAATATGGCCGCGGACGGGCCGGCAATGGCGAGACGCTCATCGCGCATGGCGCCGCCGAAGGCCTGGGCGTAAGGCTCGTTGCGGCGGTCGGACTAGGAGAAGAAACCGTGAGCAGTTCACGTATCCGCCAGTGCCTCGCCAGCGGCGAACTTGACCTCGCGAACGCGATGCTGCTCCGCCCCTACGAAGCCGAAGGCACGATCATCGGCGGACGGCGCCTTGGCCGCACCATCGGCTTCCCCACGGTCAACATCGCCTGGGAGCCCGAACTCAAGCCCGCCTACGGCGTCTACGCCGTCGAAGTCATCTTTAAGGGAGAAGCGATGCCCGCCGTCGCCAACTACGGACAACGTCCCACCGTCGAAAGCGGACCCGTCGCCCCGCTGCTCGAAGCCCACGTGCTCCGCGGTCAGGCGCCGACCACTGGTGACGCCGTCCGCATCCGCTGGGTCCGTCGCCTCCGTGCGGAACAGAAGTTCGCCGACCTCGCGACCTTGCAGGCGCAGATCGCCAAGGACTCCGCGCAGGCCAAGCAGGCACTGGGCTTACTGGGCTAGTCGCGAGCGGTACTCCGCCGGCACGAGGGATTCGATCAGCGCCTGGCGTTCGGCCGGAGCGCCATCGGTCTCGACCTTGCCGGTCGCCTTCAGGTCATCACCTTCCAAGGTGAAGCGACGGGCGAAAAGCATGGCGTCTTTAGCGACGGCCGCGGAACCCTTCGGCCCTTCGCGACGGATCAGGACATTATCCAGTCGCAGCTCGCTGCGCTGATCCTTCCCGCCGACGACCTGCAACGCGTGCTCTGACGTCGAAATCACCACCGCATCGGAGACCGAATACCGACCGTCGTTAAGGAAATAGAGGTCAAAGGCCAGATTATCGGCGAGGAAGACATGCCGATAGGTTGTCTTGGCGGCCACCGTGTCCGTGATGCCGGTGCTATTGCCGATAGCGACAAAGCCATCGACGCGATACTCGGCGGACTCATGGGCACTGATCCCGTCGTCCCCGCACTCGATGGCGCGGATGTTCTCGAACACGACGTCGCGGCAGTCGCCGTGGATATTGAACCCGTCGTTATAGGGATGGGTCGCGGTGATATTTCGGATCACGAGATGGGCGTTGGCGCCGCCTAAG
Organism: Verrucomicrobiota bacterium; assembly: GCA_037134475.1. Classification (GTDB taxonomy): domain Bacteria; phylum Verrucomicrobiota; class Verrucomicrobiia; order Opitutales; family UBA953; genus UBA953. The sequence continues at coordinate 7,156 of JBAXMD010000067.1, forward strand.
CCGACCCCAACTGAACGCATCGGAGCAAAAATACGCGCCTGATCGAGCTTCTGTCCGGCCGGAATCCGAATGAAGAAAGAACCGAAGATCTGGTTGGCCACTGCCTTGTCACGGGCGTGGTCTTGGACGAACGTCCACTCGCCCGATTGCAATGCCTCAACCTTCTTGAACGCCGCCTTCTTCCCCTTCGAAGTGCGGCCCATATGGTTCATCTTGCCGTCCCACAGGAAGAACCAGCGCATGATGATTGCGTCGTCGAGCCTTGGAAGCAGGTCCTTGGCCTCAAAGAGCCCCGGAGACACTTCGTTCCATTTCTTAGGGTCGAGCGGGTCGGAGCCTTCGAGGGTCGCGCCATGGCCGTCGAGCGTGATGGGCTTACCCGGCGCGCCCTTCTTGCCGTAGAAACCGGCGTAATCACGGTAGACGATTGGCTGCAAATGGATGGTATCGCCCGGCTGCGCGAGTTTGATGGCCGCCGCGATGGTCTTCACGTCTTCGCCGACGCGGATATCGCGAGCCAGACAGGAGAGCGTCAGGGCCAGCAGGCTGAGGGCGGTGCGACGCATCATCTTCAGGCGACAGCTTGGGCGAACTTCTTGATGATGCCGCCGAAGGCGCCGTTGGAGAAGAAGATGACGCATCGCGGAAACTTGTCCGACTTCACTAGGCTCGTGAGTTCGGTGAGCAGCGCGTCGTTGGACGCAGGCGCAAAGCCCTTCTTTCCGGCGGCGGTGATGGCGGCGGCGACGCCTTCGCTGTCAAAGCGTTCTTCGCCGAGTTTATCGGCGCGGTGAGGCGGAGCCAGGAAGACCTCGTCGGCCTGCTTGAGCGCCTCGCGGAAAGCATCTTGCATCACCTTGCGGGCGGCAGTGTTGCTCCGCGGCTCGAAGCAAGCGACGAGTCGATGCTGCGGGTAGCGGGCGCGCAACGATTCCAGCGTCAGGTCGAGCGCGGTCGGGTGGTGGCCGAAATCTTCGATAACCGTCAGCTCAGGACGGTCGACAAGGACCTGCTGGCGACGCTGGACGCCCTGGAACTTATCCAATGAATCGAGCTTCAGCTTCGTCGGATCCTTGGCGTCGATCAATAAGCCAGCGGAGACCGCGGCCATCGCCGCGTTGCGGGCGTTGAAGAGACCAGGCAAGGCCCACTTCACCCTGCCCCACTCCTTGCCCTTCCAGAGCAGGGTAAAGGATGAGCCCGTCGAGGATTCCTGGAAATCGGCAATGACTGCATCGTTGGTCGAACCGGTGCCCACGCGAACGACCGGCGCCCAGGTGACGTTCTTCACCAGACCGAGCACGTTGGCGTCATCGCCATTGGCGACGATCGCACCGTCGCGCGGGACGATGCGGATGACATGGGAGAACGTGCGCAGGACATCGTCGAGGTCGCGAAAGATATCGGCGTGGTCGAACTCGCAGTTATTAATCGCAAGTACGCGCGGCAGATACTGGATGAACTTGCTACGCTTATCGAAGAAGGCCGTGTCGTATTCGTCGCCTTCGATGACGAACGGGCCGCCC
>JBAXMD010000068.1:0-8636 GCA_037134475.1 Verrucomicrobiota bacterium
GAACCCTCATTCAAAACGACCTCATGAACCGACCTGCCGTGCTCGCTCTTGAAGATGGAACCATTCTTCGGGGCAGGGCGTTCGGAGCTTCGGCCACCCTTTGCGGCGAAGTCGTGTTCAATACGAGCATGACCGGCTACCAGGAGATCCTTACGGACCCTTCCTACTTCGGCCAGATCGTCACCATGACGACCCCGCAGATCGGCAACTACGGCGTCAACGAGGACGACTTCGAATCCGCCCGCCCGCACGTCGCCGGATTCGTCGTGCGCGACCTTTCGCCGATCGTCTCCAACTGGCGCGCCACGACGGACCTGAGCACCTGGCTCACGAAGTACGGCATCCCTGGCATCGAAGGCGTCGATACCCGCTCGCTTACCAAGAAGCTGCGCTCCGCCGGCGTGATGAAGGCCTGCCTCTCCACCGAAGGCATCACCGACGAAGAAGCCCTCAAGCGCGCCCGCGCTTGGACCGGCACCGTCGGAGCTGACTTCGTCAAGGACGTCACCTGCAAGGCTCCTTACCACTACAACGCCACCGCCGGCGATTGCGAGGCCTTCACCGTCCCGGGAACGCATCTCAACAAGCCCAAGGCCCGCGCCAAGCAGTACCGTATCGCGGCCTATGATTTCGGCGCCAAGACCTCGATCTTCCGCCGCCTCGTCGCTTCCGGCTTCGACGTACATGTCTTCCCGGCCCGCACGCCCGCCTCCGAAATCCGTGCCTTCAATCCGGATGGCGTGTTCCTTTCCAACGGCCCCGGCGATCCTGCCGCCCTGAAGTACGCCCACGAAGCCGTAGCCGACCTCATCAAGACCTATCCGGTCTTTGGCATCTGCCTCGGCCACCAGATTATCACGCACGCCATCGGCGCCTCGACCTACAAACTTAAGTTCGGCCACCGCGGCGGCAACCAGCCCGTCAAGAACACCGAAGAAGACCGCGTGGCCATCACCGCCCAGAATCACGGCTTCGCTTCGAAGCGCGAGGACCTGGAGCGCTGCGGCGCCATCGTCACCGAGGTGAACATGAACGACGACACCGTCTCCGGCCTGCGTCTCAAGGATAAGCCGGTCTTCTCCGTCCAGTATCACCCGGAAGCCGGCCCTGGCCCGAACGATGCCGACGTGCTCTTCGATCGGTTCTACGACCTGATCGCCAAGAGCAAGGGCGCTAAATAAGCCCGAAGCCATGGCTGCCCGACTCCTCGCAGCCCTTTGCTTCGCCCTTGGCCTCGCGGGTTGCGCCTCCTTGTCTCCGCGTTCGCCCGAGGAGGCGTTGACCCGTCTCATCGAAGACGCCGTCTCCGGCCGTTCCTCTTCGTATCAGTATCAGAACGTCGACCCTGTCGACGAGGACACCATCAAGCAGTTCGTGTATGTCGAGGAGTGGCTCGACGTGAATGGCGAATCCGTCGTCGGCGTGACTCCGGGGGCGATGCCGGTTGAAGGCTCGTTCCGTTTCACGCGCTCCGCCGACGGCCGCTCGACTTATCTCATCTCCTACGGCTGGCCCGGTCCGCAGGTACGTTCACGCGTGCTGCGCCCGGCGCCTGGCTCGAAGATTATGCTCCTCGGCTGGTCGGATCTCCTTCCCTGGGAACAGCTCGGCGCCGTCTGCGTCATCACGACGCCGCGCGAGATGGCCGACGAAGAGAATCACCCGTGCAAGCAGGCGTTCGTCTTCAAGGTCGAGTCGCCCCGCTGAACGGCAGGCTCAGAGCTCGACCTGCATGCCGAGCTCGACCACGCGGCCGGGCGGCAGGTTGAAGTAGGCCGTCGCCGAGAGGGCGTTACGGTTGAGCACTTCGAAGAGCTTTTCCTGGACGGCGTTGAGCGAGAAGCCCGTCGTCGCGCGGACGATCGTCTCGCGGCTGAGGAAGTAGGTCGTCTCCATGGAGTTGGGCGTGATGCCCATCTCCTTGTAGGCCGCTTCTAGGACCGGGAAGACGTCCTGCTTCTCGCGGAAGCCGAACTTGCCCGTCACGCTGAGCACGGAAGGGAATTCTTCGTGGCTGTCCACCTTGCAGAACTTCGGGCCGCGCGTGTTGAAACTGATGCGGTCGGACGCGGGCACGATGGCGCGGTCTTCGTCGACCTTGAGCGTCACGACGATGATATGGTCGTGGAGGGCCTTGTTGTGCTTGAGGTTGTGGGCGAGGGCCATCGGCACCGACTTCGTCGTGCCGGTCATGTAGACCGCCGTGCCCTTGACGCGGCTGAGCTTGCCCGCGACGAAGCGGTCCTCGACGCTGTCCAGGAAGTTCTCGAAGTCGCCCGTGCTTTCGCCTTCGCTCATCTTCTCCTTCATCACCAGGCGGCCCTTGTTCCAGACGGCCATGATGTAGTAGACGAGGAAACCGGCGGCGAGCGGGAGCCAGCCGCTTTCAGTGATTTTTGGGACGTTCGAGGACACGAAGACGATTTCAAGCAGGATGACCGGCGCCACGAAGACGTAGGCTGTCACGGAGGGAATCTTGAACCTTTGGCGCAGGTATTGTCCGAAGAGAATCGTCGTCACCAGCATCGTCATGCTCACCGCGATGCCGTAGGCGCTCGTGAGGTGCTCAGAGGACTTGTATTGAAGTACCAAGTAAATCGAGCCGATCATCAGCAGCCAGTTGATGATCGGGATGTAAATCTGACCGGACTCCTGGTCCGAGGTGCGTTCGACGCGCATGCGGGGCAGGAAGTTCAGCTGGATGGCCTGCATCGTCGTGGAAAATGCGCCCGAGATCAGGGCCTGCGACGCGATGATGGCCGCGAGCGTCGCGATGACGACCAGTGGGATCTGGGCCCAATTCGGAGCCATGTTGAAGAACGGATTGAAACCATGCTCAAATTCCTTGGCTGGTTGGGCGAGAGCCCATGCGCCTTGGCCAAGGTAGTTTAGGATGAGGGCGGGGAAGACGATGAAGTACCAGCCAGCGCGAATGGGCTTCTGGCCGAAGTGGCCCATGTCCGCGTAGAGTGCTTCGGCACCGGTGACGGCGAGGAAGACCGCGCTGAGGATGATCATCGCGAGACCGGGTTGATCGATGAAGAAGCCGATGGACTCCAAGGGATTGAAGGCGTGGGCGATCATCTTGGCCTGGGCGGGGTGCGCGACCAGTGCGCCGATACCCGTGGCCGCGATGCAGGCGAACCAAGCGAGGGTGATCGGCCCGAAATACATGCCGACCTTGCCGGAGCCGCGTCGCTGCAAGGCGAAGATACCCACCAGGATGATCACCGCGAAGGCGGGGATGAGGATGGTCAGCGTATGGTCGGAGATGGGCCCTTTGAGGCTCTCGTTGGCCTCCTTGATGCCTTCCAGCGCGGAGAGGACCGAGATGGCCGGGGTGATGACGCCGTCGCCGAAGAGTAGGGCGGTGCCGAAAACGCCGAGGAGCACGAGCACACTGCGATGCTTACGCTTGGACTGGACGTGGGTCCGGGCTTCTTCGCTCTTTTCGTCGGCCTTCTCCTTCTTGCTGGCTAGGGAGACCAGAGTCATGATGCCCCCTTCGCCGTCTTCATTGGCCTCCATGATGAAGAGGACGTACTTTACGGTCACCACGCAGATCAGGGACCAGATGATCATCGAGACGGCCGGGACGACGATCTGGTCCAAGGTGCCGCCGTGGTGCAGGCCGTTACGCAGGCATTCCCGGAAGGCGTAGAGCGGGCTGGTCCCGATATCGCCGAAGACCACCCCGAGCGCAGCGATGGTGGCCGCCATGGTAAGCGGCTGGACGGGGGAAGAGCCTTCGGTCGGCTCTTGGGCAGGCTTGCTCATGGAGAGTTATTCACACTGACAGGTCCAGAGGGGTAATCAAAGCCAATCGGGACGTGCCGGGGCTTGCTTTTTTGCCCTTAAATCGCATCTCCAGACGTTCCCTTTCCCCGCTTTCCAAACAATACGAACAATGAATATCATCCAAACTGTTATCAATCAAGGTGTTGCACAGGCTCAGGCCGGTGCGGGGGCCCCAGGAGAGCAGGCGAACGGTGGCTGGACCATCCTGGCAATGTACGCTCTCCTTTTCGTGGGCATGTACTTCCTGCTCTTCGCTCCCCAGCGTAAGCGTCAGAAAGAGCTCGAAAAGCTCCAGTCTGACCTCGCCGTGGGCGATAAGGTCTTGGCTGCGGGTGGTATTTACGGCCGCGTCGTCTCCATCAAGGAAGAGCGAGTGACCATCGAACTCGATTCCGGCCGCATGACCGTCCACAAGTCCGCCATCATGGGCAAGGACGCCGACGCCATCGTCCAGGCCTAAGGTCTTTCACCCCTTACCGACCCTGACACTATGACATCCAGGACCTGGTTCTGGAAGATTGCGGTTTCGCTCGTCGCCCTGGCTGTCGCCTGGTTCGAGTTCCACCCGATCGCTCCGATCCCTCTCGACCAGTTCGTGCCCGCGCAGGTCATCGCGCAGAAGCCCGAATTCGACAAGCTCCACGCCGAAGCCCTCGAGCGTGTGAAGCATTACAAGGACGCCGCCGTCGCGGCCGACAAGAAGTCGGTCTCCTACTTCCAGGCTTTGCGTGACATCGGCGAAGGCCGTGGTCGCGCCGCCCCGGTCGACTTCCGTCCGTTCTTCTTCACCGAAGCCCAGATCGTCCGCGAGCCTGACCAGGCTAAGCGCAACGGCATCGTGCTCAAGCAGCTGATGGTCGCCTCCCAGGGCCGTCTCAAGCTCGGTCTCGACCTGCAGGGTGGGGTGTCCTTCACGCTCAAGGTCGATCCTACCGGTGTCGAATCCGGCGAGAAGAGCGCGGGTGACAAGTCCAACGTCTCCCACGCCGAGATGGTCAACCAGGCCCTCCAGGTCATGGAACAGCGCGTCAACCAGTTCGGCGTCGCCGAGCCGGTCCTTCGCCCCGTCGGCGATCTCTCCCTCGAGGTCCAGCTGCCTGGCGAAGACGCCGCCAACAATCCGGACATCATGGACGCGCTCAAGAAGCCCGCGAAGCTCGAGTTCCGTCAGGTGCACCGTACCGATCGTCCGACCGAGACCGACCGCGAGCACGCGCTCCGTTCGCTCCCCGTAGACCCGATGCTCGGCACCGCCTCCGCGATTTCGACCTACGAGGTCCTCACGCTCCGCGACGTCGACAGCCGCACCGGCGAAGTCCGCATGAACCGCTACTTCGTGAAGAAGACCGCCGATGCCACCGGCAAGATCATCAAGGCCGCCTCCGGCCGCTCCGATGACGGCATCTCCTTCTACGTGGACATGAAGTTCACGGACGAAGGCTCCAAGAAGTTCCGCGACCTCACCGCCAAGATCGCGGAAGGCAACTCCCGCTCCGTCGGTCAGCTCGCCATCGTCCTCGACGGCAAGCTCCAGTCCGCTCCGACCGTGCGTGAAACCATCAGTAGCACCGGCGCGACCATCACCGGCAACTTCAGCCGCGAAGAGGTCATCAACCTCGCCAACGTGCTGAACAATCCGCTGGAGTTCCCGTTGATCACGCAGGACGTGACTTCCGTCGGCCCGACCCTCGCCAAGGACGCCCAAGGCAAGTCCGTCACGGCCTCGCTCGTCGCCGTCGGCCTCGTCATCTTCTTCATGGTCGGGTTCTACGTCTGGGGTGGCTTCATCGCCGTCGCCGGCATGGTGCTCAATCTCACGATGATGCTCGGCGCTATGGCCTACTTCGGTGCGACCATCACGCTCCCCGGTGTCGCCGCTCTCGTGCTCACGCTCGGCATGGCGGTCGACGCGAACATCCTGATCCTCGAACGCGTCCGCGAAGAAGCCCGTGCCGGCAAGGATCGCGCTGTCTCCCTGCGCGAGGGCTACAACCGCGCGACTTGGACGATCGTCGACGCCAACCTGACGCACTTGCTCGTGGCCTTGATCCTCGCCTTCATGGGCACGGGTCCCGTCCGCGGCTTCGGCATCACGCTGATCATCGGCATCTTCACCACGCTCTTCACGACCCTCGTGACCTGCCGTGGCCTCCAGGAACTCGCCCTGTCGCGTGGTATCATGTCCCGCATCTTCGGCCTCCCGGTCTTCAAGCCGACGCTCGATATCCCCTTCCTGAAGTACGCCCGCGTGGCGTTCATCATCTCGTGGGCCATCGTCGCCCTGGGCATCTCCGAACTCGCCTACAAGGGTAAGGAAGCCTTCGGTAAGGACTTCCGTGGTGGCGAATCCACCTTGGTGGCCATCGCCCCTGGCGCCAAGGTCGACACCGGCAAGATTGCGGGCCTGGCTGCCTCCATCGGCTTGGCTGACACCACTGTCACCGTCCAGACCCCCGTCGGCGGCGGCGAACCGACCCTCCGTATCGAGACCGAACTCACCAAGGACAAGTCCAAGGGCGAGTTCGCGAACGTCGCGGCCATCGTCGGTGCCATCAAGGCCAAGAGCCCAGAGATCCTCAAGGATCGCACGGCCTCCGTCGAGAAGCTGATGCTCTCCCGCGAGGCCATCGGTGGTTCCGTCAGCGGTGAACTCCGCTCCAACGCCATCTGGTCCGTCATCCTCGCCCTCATCGGCATCGGCATCTACGTGTCGCTACGCTTCGAGACGGGCTTCGGCGTGGCCGCAATGGTGGCGACGCTGCACGACGTCCTGATGACCGTGGCGCTGTTCGTCTTCTTCGGCGGCCAGTTCAACGCGGCCCTCATCGCGGCGATCCTGCTCATCATCGGCTACTCGGTGAACGACACGATTGTCGTCTTCGACCGAATCCGCGAGGAGCTGCAGAACAATCCCGGACGCGAGCTTCGCGACGTGATCCACTTCGCCATCAACCGCACGCTTTCCCGTACGATCCTGACCTCCGCGACGGTCTTCCTCTGCGCCGTCGCCCTCTGGGCCTTCGGTGCCGGCGACGTCCGCCTCTACGGCGAGGTCTTCATCTACGGCGTGCTCACGGGAACCTTCTCCTCGATCTTCATCGCGAGCCCCATCTTCTACTGGTGGCACAAGGGCGATCGTAAGGGCGTAGACGCCGCGGAACTCCCGCGCACCTACTCCTGGGAGGCTGGCTCCGACAAGGACGCCTAAGGGTCGCCCCGCACATGGCTGCCTGGTCTCACCGGGCCGCGGACGCCGGGCTTGCCCGACGGATCGCGGCTGCGCTGGGGGTTTCGGAACCCTTGGCCACTGTCCTCGCCCGCTCCTTCGCGGACGAGGCCGAGGCGGAGCGTCATCTCCGCCCTCAGCTCGCCCACGTCTCCGATCCGTTCGCGGTCGGGGGCCTGCGCGAAGCCGCCGAACGTCTCGTGCTCGCCGCCGCCAAGGGCGAACGTATCGCCATCCTGGGCGATTACGACGTCGATGGCGTCTCGAGCACGGCGATGCTCGTCCATTTCCTCCGCCGTCTCGGCGTCCACCCGGAATACTTCGTCCCTCGCCGCCTCGAGGAAGGTTATGGCCTATCGATGGCCGCCCTTGAGCGCGTGCTCGCCGAAGCCAGGCCGCAGCTCTTCGTCGCCCTCGATTGCGGCACGAACTCCAAGCCGGAGGTCGATCGCCTTCGCGCCGAGGGCGTCGACGTCATCGTGGTCGACCACCACGTCGCCAAGGAATCCCGCGTGACCTGCATGTTGGTCAATCCACGCGTCAATGACGCCGCGGACGCTCCTTGGCAGACGCTTTGTACCGCTGGACTGGTCTTCAAACTCGTCCATGGCGTGCTCAAGGTGCTCCGCCTCGCCGGAGATGAACGCGGGACGAGCATCGCGGTGAAGGACTACCTCGATCTCGCCGCCCTCGGTACGATCGCCGACCTGGTGCCGCTCCGCACCGAGAACCGCATCCTTGCCGCCCATGGTCTCAAGGCCCTCGGCGAAGCCCGTCGCCAAGGCGTGCGCGCCCTCATCGCCGTCAGCGGCATGGAGCCGGGCGGGGTGCTCACCTCGGTCGACGTCTCTTATCGCATCGGTCCACGCATCAACGCCAGCGGCCGTCTCGCCGACGCCTCGCTGCCTTTGCGTCTGCTTCTTTCCGACGATCCGGCTGACTGTCTGCGCGACGCCGCGCAGCTCGACTCCATCAATCGCGAACGCCAGGAGATTGACAAGAAGGTCACCGAAGAAGCCATGGCCCAAGCCAAGGGGATGGGCGACCTTGCCGGTTACGTCGTGCACGGCGACTGGCATCCCGGAGTCGTCGGTATCGCCGCCGGCAAGATCTGCCGCGCGCTCGACCGTCCGGTCATTGTCCTGGGCAAGGAAGGGGAGACCGCCAAGGGCTCCGGACGCAGCGTCCCGGGTACCAATCTCGTCGAAGCCCTCGGAGCCTGCGCCGACCTGCTCAAGACCTACGGTGGCCATCCGATGGCCGTCGGCGTCTCGCTCAACGTCACCGACGTCGAGGTTTTCCGCGCGCGCTTCGCCACCGCCGTCGAAGCCCAAAAACTCGTCGGCGTCGTTCAAGCTGATGGTCGAGATATCGATATCGCCCATTGGATCAAACCCTCCGAAGTCACCGACCAGTTGCTGGACGACCTCGACCTACTGCAGCCCTTCGGCGAAGGGAATAGCGAACCGGTCTTCGGTTTCAAGGGCTTCGTCTTCGACCGTCCGCCCACTCCCTTCGGCGAAGGTAATTTCCGGCACCAGCTTCCGCTCAGCGGAGGCCGCCGCCTGAACTTCGTCGCCTGGCGTATGGCCGACCGCATGCCGGAACCCGG
>JBAXMD010000069.1:0-8629 GCA_037134475.1 Verrucomicrobiota bacterium
GGGCATTCAGCGGCACATAGGCGAAGAAAGGCTTGGCCGGGTCGGCCTTCTTCTGAGCCTCGATGAAGGCGATGGTGTGATCGATGACGGAGGGCAGCACGTCGATCGCCTCGAACTTCGGCCCAGCTGGGCCAGTGCGCAACCAGGTCTTGGTCGCGCTGGGAATCTCGGTCATGCGGCGGTCCTTGATCCAGACGAACGGCGGCATGTCGAGCGAGGCGCTAATCCCGAAGAACGTATCGAAGCCATGATCGACGGGTCCGCCGACGATGTCCCCGGCGAAATCGATCATCCCAACGTTCTTGGGATTCTTCGAGTACTCGCCGCCATCATCCGCAAAACCGCCTCCCGCGATCGGGAAGCTCATGCCGAGGTGCCACTTACCGAAACAGCCCGTTGCGTAGCCTTGCTGCTTGAGCAGGCCAGCGACGGTCAGCCGATCCTTGGAGATGAGCGGAGGCGAGAAGCCACCGAGGACTCCGGACTGCAGGCGCGAACGCCAATGGTAGCGACCGGTCAGCAGGCTGTAGCGGGTCGGCGTGCAGACGCCGGAAGAGGTGTGCCCGTCGGTGAAGCGGAGGCCGCCCTTGGCCAAGGCATCCAGATTCGGTGTCGCGATCTTGCTCTGCGGGTTGTTCGCCGCGAAATCCCCGAAGCCTTGATCGTCGGCCAAGATGACGATGATATTCGGACGGTCGGCGGCCGGTAGCATCATCGAAAGCATCAGTCCGGAAAGAACGAGTAAGCGCATGGCAGGGGTCCGGTCATCCTTGCCCCGTTTCCACCGCCCGCAACCTGAACCCTCGGGCTATCTTGTTTGCCTCCGGAGCCGGGCTCCCCTAACCCTACCCCCCTCTCTCCATGTCGTCCCTCCTCGGCCACTCTTTCATCGGTTTCGCACGCGGTCAGTCCACCGCCGCCGCCTACCGTGCGATCAATCCTGCCACGGCGACCGCCCTTGAGCCGGACTTCTTCCCGGCCACGGCCGCCGAGGCCGACAAGGCCTGCGCCTTGGCCGCTCAGGCCTCCCCTTCCCTGGCCGCACTTTCGGGCAAGCAGAAGGCTACCTTCCTCCGCGACATCGCCACCCGCATCGAAGCGGCCACTCCTTCCCTCGTCGCCCGCGCCACCCAGGAAACCGGCCTGCCCGAAGCCCGCTGCCAAGGTGAGATCGGCCGCACGATGGGCCAGCTACGTCTGTTTGCCGATCTCGTCGAGAAAGGTGACTGGATTGATGCGCGCATTGAGACAGCGAATCCGGACCGCAAGCCTCTGCCCAAGCCTGACCACCGCTCGCTGCTCCGTCCGATTGGCCCCGTCGCCGTCTTCTGTGCGAGCAACTTCCCCTTCGCCTACTCCGTCGCCGGCGGCGACACGGCCTCCGCCTTCGCCGCGGGCTGCCCGGTCATCGTGATGGCCCACCACGCGCACATCGGCACAGCCGAGATCATGGGCGGCCTGATTGTCGAAGCGGTGAAGGCCAACGGACTGCCTGAAGGCACGTTCTCTCTCCTGATGGGCGAAGGACGCGTCATCGGCCAGCAGGTGGCCAAGCACCCGGCACTCCGTGCCATCGGTTTCACTGGCTCCCGCGTCGGAGGCCGTGCACTGATGGATTCCGCTGCCGCTCGCCCGACGCCCATTCCGGTCTACGCCGAGATGAGCAGCGTCAATCCCGTCGTACTACTTGAAGGAGCCCTGTCCTCACGCGGCGAAGCCATCGCCACCGGCCTGCTCGGCTCGTGCACGCTCGGTGTCGGCCAGTTCTGCACCCAGCCCGGCTTGATCGTCCTGACGCGCTCCGCCGCCGCGGAATCGTTCATCAACAAGCTCTCCGCCCTCTTTACCGATTGCGCCGACGGCGTGATGCTCACCGCCGGCATCCATCAGGCCTACCAGAAGGGCCTGACCGCCCGCGCCGCCCAGGCGGGCGTCAAAGTCGTCGCCCAAGGCAAGTCCAGCGGACAGCCCAATCGTGCCGTCGCCACGCTCTTCGCCACCGACGCCAAGACCTTCGTCGCCGACGGCTCGCTCCAGGAAGAGATCTTCGGTCCGAGCTCGCTCGTCATCTGGTGCGCTGATCAGCGTGAAGTCGACGCCGTCCTCGGCGCCCTACACGGCAACCTGACCGCTACCATCCACGGCACCGACGCCGAGCTCGCCCAGCAGTCTGCACAGATCGCCCGCCTCGAGGCCGTTGCCGGCCGCGTGGTCGTCAACGGCTTCCCCACCGGCGTCGAGGTCTCACACGCCATCGTGCATGGCGGACCTTATCCGTCGCTGTCCGACGGGCGCACGACCTCCGTGGGCTCCAACGCGATCTACCGCTTCACACGCCTGGTCTGCTTCCAGAACTATCCGGACGCCGCCCTGCCCGCCGAACTGCAGAACGCCAACCCCCTCGGCGTCTCTCGCCTCGTCAACGGCGCCCGCTCGAATTCTGCGATTTGACCCAACCGCCAATCGTTTCCTAACCGCCAACCGCTAACCGCTTCCACCTTTCCTCCATGTCCCCTCTCGAACTCCAGAAGGTCCTCTCCTCCGGACTGCTCTCCTTCCCGATCACCGACTTCAAGGCAAACGGCGATTTCGACGCCCCGAGCTACGCCAAGCGCCTGCAGTGGCTCGCTCCCTACGGAGCCACCGCGCTCTTCGCCGCGGGCGGCACGGGTGAATTCTTCTCCCTGGAGCCCAAGGAATATTCGGACGTCATCAAGACCGCGGTCGATACCTGCGACGGCCTCGTGCCGATCCTCGCCGGCGCCGGCGGCCCTACCCGCGTGGCGATCCAGTATGCACAAGAAGCCGAGCGCCTCGGCGCCAAGGGTATCCTACTCCTACCGCATTACCTAACCGAGACCAACCAGGACGGTGTCGCCGAGCACGTCGATCAGGTCTGCAAGTCGGTCAAGATCGGCGTCGTCGTCTACAACCGCAACGTCTGCCGCCTCCTGCCGCACCACCTTGAGAAGCTCGCCGCCAAAAACCCAAACCTCGTCGGTTATAAGGATGGCTTCGGTGATATCGAGCTCATGGTCTCCGTCCGCCGTCGCATGGGCGACCGCTTCAGCTACCTCGGCGGCCTGCCCACCGCGGAAGTCTACGCTGCCGCCTACAAGGCCATGGGCGTGCCGGTCTACTCGTCTGCCGTGTTCAACTTCATCCCGCAGGCTGCGATGGACTTCTATCACGCCGTCGCGAAGGACGATCACGCCACGCAGAACCTCCTGCTCGACACCTTCTTCCTCCCTTATCTTGAAATCCGCAACAAGAGTGCGGGCTACGCCGTCAGCATCATCAAGGCCGGCGCCACCATCGTCGGCCACAGCGCGGGGCCCGTGCGCGCCCCGCTGACGGACCTCAAACCGGCCGAAGTCGAACAGCTCGCCGCCCTCATCGCTAAAGCCGGCGTCAAGTAAGCCGATATGTCCGCTTACGAGCTCCAGTCTGCGGTCTCGAAGGTCAAGTGGCGCGTGCTGCCGCTCTTCGTTGTGATGTTCATCGTGAACTACATCGACCGGGTGAACATCAGCTTCATCAAGGAGCACCTGCACACTGACTTAGGCCTCAACGACGAGGCCTTCGGCTTCGGCGCCGGACTGTTCTTCATCGGCTACGCGGTCTTCGAAGTCCCCTCCAACCTCATCCTCCAGCGCATCGGCGCGCGTCGCTGGCTCGCCATCATCGCCCTGCTCTGGGGGGCCGTGGCGGCCTGCATGGCCTTCGTGACGACCGCCCACGAGTTCTACTGGTTACGCTTCCTACTCGGCGCAGCCGAAGCCGGCTTCTTCCCTGGCGTCATCTATTACCTCACCCGCTGGCTGCCCTCGGCGGACCGCGGCAAGGCCATCGCGATATTTCTGAGCGGCTCCGCCATCGCTTCCGTCATCTCCGGGCCGCTCTCCGGCGCCCTCCTGCAGTTCCAACCCTACGGACTCAAAGGCTGGCAGTTCATGATCTTCGCCGAAGGGGCCTTCTCGGTCGTCCTCGCGATCTTCACCTGGCGCTGGCTCGATTCCCTTCCGCAGGAGGCCCGCTGGCTGCAAGAGGGTGAACGCCAGGCCCTGACTTCGACCCTCGAAGCCGAGGCCGAGGCGGCGAACCGCTCCGACCGCCCCAGCGTCTGGCGCCTGCTCGGAGACCCGCAGATCATCCTGTTCTGCGTCGTTTACTTCGCCATCCAGCTGACCATCTACGCGGCGACCTTCTGGCTGCCCACGATCATCCGTTCGATGGGTAAGCTGTCCGACATGCAGGTCGGTTGCCTCAATTCCCTGCCGTGGCTAATCTCCATCGCGGGCATGTATCTCGCCGCCGCGGGCGCCGCCCGAGTCAAGAATCAGCAAGCCTGGGTCTCGGGCGCGTTGCTCATCGCGGGACTCGGTATGTTCCTCGCCACCACCGGCGGCCCGATCTTCGCGTTCGTGGCCATCTGCTTCGCTGCGCTGGGATTTAAGTCCGCCTCCTCGCTCTTCTGGCCGATCCCGCAGGGCTACCTCGATGCGCGCATCGCCGCCGCTGTCATCGCCTTGATCAACTCCTTGGGGAACCTTGGCGGGTTCGTGGCTCCCTATACCTTCGGCTGGCTCAAGGAACACACGGGGTCGATTCAAGGCGGCCTCTACGGCCTAGCCGTCAGCTCGATCCTCGCCGCTGGTCTCGTCTTCCTTATCCGCACCAAGCCCAAGGCTTAAAGCATTCTCAGGCCCTCAGGTCCTCCTTTCCTCCATTCCTCCTCTGTCATGTCCTCTCCTCTGATTCAATCCATCCGCGTCGTGCCGGTCGCCGGTCATGACAGCATGCTGCTCAACCTGAGCGGGGCGCACGGGCCTTTCTTCACCCGTAATATCGTGCTGATCACCGATAGCTCTGGCCATACCGGCCTCGGGGAAGTTCCGGGCGGAGAGAAGATCCGCCAGACGGTCGAGGATTCCGCGCCATTACTCATCGGTAAGGAGATTGCTGACTATGAAAAACTGCTCGCTGCCGTCGGCGCCGCCTTCTCGGATCGTGATGCCGGCGGCCGCGGCCTCCAGACGTTCGACCTCCGTGTGACGATCCACGCCGTCACGGCCATCGAATCCGCCCTGCTCGATCTCCTCGGCCAGTTCCAGTCGAAGCCCGTCGCGGCACTCCTCGGCAAGGGCCAGCAGCGCAACGAGGTCGAAATGCTCGGCTACCTCTTCTTCATCGGCGACCGAAGCAAGACCACCTTGGGCTATCGCGACGAAAGCGGCTCGGCGCATGCCTGGCATCGCCTCCGCAACGAGGAGGCCCTCACGCCGGAAAGCATCGTCCGCCAGGCCGAAGCCGCCCAGGAACGTTTCGGCTTCCAGGACTTCAAGCTCAAGGGCGGTGTGCTCAGCGCCGCCCGCGAGATCGAGGCCGTCCGCGCCCTCGCCGCCCGCTTTCCCAAGGCTCGCATCACGCTCGACCCCAACGGGGCCTGGCTGCTCAAGGAAGCCATCGAAGTCTGCCAGAACTTGAAAGGCGTGCTCGCCTACGCCGAAGACCCCTGCGGCGCCGAAGCGGGCTTCTCCGGCCGCGAGATCATGGCGGAGTTCAAGAAGGCGACGGGCCTGCGCACCGCCACCAACATGGTCGCGACCGATTGGCGCCAGCTCGACCACGCCCTGAAACTGCAGGCGGTCGATATCCCCCTCGCCGATCCGCACTTCTGGACGATGCAGGGCTCGGTTGAGGTCGCGCAAGTCTGCAAGGAACGTGGCCTCACCTGGGGCTCCCATTCCAATAACCACTTCGACATCTCCCTCGCGATGTTCACACACGTCGGCGCCGCCGCCCCCGGCGACGTCACCGCGATGGATACCCATTGGATCTGGCAGGAAGGCCAGCGCCTCACCAAGGAGCCGCTACTCATCAAGGGCGGCAAGATCACGGTCCCGCAGAAACCCGGCCTCGGCGTCGAAATCGATCCAGTCCAGCTCGAAGCCGCCCACCAACTCTATCTGAAACTGCCCTCCGGTTCGCGCGATGACGCCGTGGCGATGCAGTTCCTGATTCCCGGCTGGAAGTTCGACCCAAAGAAGCCCTGTCTGGTCCGCTAAAGCAGATTACGCATTCGCCAGACGCGTCCATGGCTACCTATCCTGCGCCATGAAGAAAACCTCGCTGTTCATCACCATCGCCTTCTGCGTGGCGATCGGCTTCCTCATCGCTCGCCTCACAAGCCCCTCTCCGACGCCGGCGCCCGCCAAGGTCGAGCCGCCCGTCGTCGTCGCACCGACCCCTAAGCCCACCCCGGTCGTCACGACCAAGCCGACTGCGCCGACACAGGCGAAGCGCCCGCCGATGGACGAGGCCACGAAGGCCCGTTACAAGGCCTTCGGGGAAGAGACGCGGAAAATCGCAATGGACCTGGCCGGTGGGGATGAAAAGAAACTCGGCCAGGCAATCCGTAACGGCATGCTGGACCCCTCCTCGCAGGAAATCCTCAAACGGGGACGGGAAATCGGCGAAGCCTTCCGCGCCGCCGAGACCGACGAACAGCGCGCCGCGTTGGAAGCCGAAGTCATCGCTTTACGCGATCAGGCCATGTCCGCCCTCAAGGCCCAACTCGACAAGCTCGACTCCGCCCCAGCCGCCGCACCGGCCGCTCCCGCCCCCGTCATCCCTGCACAGGGGCTGATGTGACCAAAGAAAAAGCCGCCGACCCGCAAGGGCCGACGGCTTTCGATGTTCTTAGGCCTTAGGGCTTAGAACTTACGGCGAAGACCGAGGCCCCAGATATGCGAGCTGGCCTGAGCGTCACGCGAAATCCAGGAGTAGCCGAGGTCGAGCGAGAGGTCATGGGTGAGCATCTTGCTCACGGCGGCGACGACGTTGTGGCCGTTAGACACGCGCTCATAGGAAGCCCAAGCACCGAAACCGGCGCCAAGGGCGCGGTGGAGGGAGATGCCGTAAGTCTCGTTGGAACCAACGGTGAGGGCGACGTCCGCGAGGGAAGCCACGTTCTTGAAGCGGTAGCCGAGGGAGGCGGCGTCGGAGCCGTTACCAAGGTCACCACCGACAGAGGTGAGGCCGTTGACGAAGAAGTCCGAAGCGCCGAGGTAGGCGGTGGCGGAGACAGCCCAAGCATCTTTATGCCCGGCGACGCCGCTGGTGGACTGCTGGCCGTAGCTCAGTTCCACATTGCTGGCGAAGAGGCTGGAAGGGCCGGAAGCCGCGAAAGCGGAGGCCGAACCAAGGGCGAGGAGACAGACGTAGGGTAGGTGCTTCATAGGGTATGGGGTACATATTAATAAACACCCAATATTAGCCGAAGTTCCAGCCTAAGTTGGGACTATTTGCTGATCGGCTGCGAGATCCGCAGGTAGGCGAAGAGGTCCCGGAGCTGCTGGGGCTCCAAGCCATCCAGCAATCCTTCCGGCATGAGGCTTCGTCCCATCGGAGTCAGCAGACGCACGTCGGCTTGGCGTACGGTGATATCCTCCCCCTCCAATCCGCGCAGCACGAGGATCTGGGCATCGCGCTCGACCAGGAATCCGCTGAGCGACCTTCCGTCGTTCGTGGTGACAGCGAAATACTGGAAGCCTTCGCGGATCTCGGCGTTGGGATTCACGATACTGATGAGCATCGTGCCCAGGTTATCACGCTGGTAGGCGGTGAGTTCCGGGCCGATCTTCCCACCCTTGAAGAAGAGCTTATGGCAGGCCGCACACTTCTCCATGAAGAGAGCCTCACCCGCATAAGGGTTACCCGTGCCTGCCTTCAGCTTGGCTTCGACGTCGGCGATCTTGGCGATGAAATCCGTGACGCCAGCGGCCGGCTTGACCGGGTAGAGTTCGGCGAGCAAAGACTGCACCTGCTTGGGCTCATGCTGACGCATGCGTTCGACCATATCGCGCGGGACGGTGTTCGCGCCGATTCGGCCGGACTTCACGGCCTGCAGGAGCTGTTGCGACCATTCGGCACGACTTGCGAGCAAGGCCAGCGCGGTGAGACGGATCTCACCGGCGCTCTTCTCGACAATCGTGACGGCCTGAGCGCCGACCTCGGGCTGACCATAGGTCATCAGCGAAATAAGCGCGGCTTTGCGCAACGGCACAGCTTCGGCCGAGTCAGCGATCGCGAGCAAGGCGGCAAGCGCCTCGGGATGACGCACTTCACCGAAGACGCGCAGCTGATTAAGTCGTTCGGACGCATCCGCCTTCTTGTTCGCGATGAGGGCCAGCGATTCCTTGATGGCCGAGGGATCGCCCTGGCGGACACGGAGGATCAACGGAGCTTTACCGGAAGCGGCCATGGCCTGGAGGAGTTCGTCAGGCAAGCCGGCGAGTTCACGTCCACGGTAGGCATCTTCGAAGCCCTTCATGAGGTGCACGCTGTGCGCCGGCGTCGGCGCGAGGCGTAGCAACTGGGCGCAGACGAGCAGATCAGCCCGACGGCCTTCCGTGGCAAAGCGACGCATGAGGCGCGGCAACAGATGCTGTTGGACGAGCGGACGGTCCCAGACGGCCGGATCTTTGGCGAAGCCCACGACCGCTTCGCGATCGAGCGTCACGTGGGATTCCAGCGCGAACCAGAGCAACAGCGGGATATAGGCATCGGTGGCGTCCTCATCGCGGGAAGCGAGGGCCGTGACGAGTTTGAGCATCTGCGCGGTCGG
>JBAXMD010000070.1:0-8628 GCA_037134475.1 Verrucomicrobiota bacterium
ACACGGCCTCGACCTGGGCGACGGTGACGCCAGGGGCGGGCACGACGATGGTGGTGGCGATACCCCGATGCATCGGAGCGAGGTGCGGATTGAACTGGACCACGACCGGCTGGCCGGCGGCCAAGCCGAACTGCTCCTCGATCTCGGCGATGTGCCGGTGGCCGGGGATGCCGTAGGCTTTGATCGAGCTGTCGCGCTCGGAGAAGAGAAAGGCCACGTCGGCCTTCTTGCCGGCGCCGGAGACGCCGCTATAGGAATTGATGATCAGCCGACCCGGCTCGGGCTTGAGCAAGCCTGCGCGCAGGAGCGGCACGAGCGGCACCTGGATACTGGTCGGGTAGCAACCCGGACAGGCGATGAGCTTCGCGGATTTCCACGCGTCGTCGGTCTGCAGTTCCGGAATGACGTAACGGGCCTGTGCGGCGAGCGCCGGGGCCGGGTGGTCATGTCCGTAATACTTTTTGTACAACCCGAGGTCGCGCAAACGGAAGTCGGCGGACAGGTCGAGTACCCGCTTGCCGGCCGCGACGAGCGGCTGGGCGTATTCGGCGGCAACGCCATGCGGCAGAGCCAGGAACCAGACGTCCACGTCGGACTTGGCGCATTCTTCGGGCGAAGAGGCGGAAAACAGCAGGGCCGGGTCCACGATGCCACGGAGGCGAGGGATCTCGTCGGCCACGGGCTTACCGGCCAAGGTGCGGGAACAGACCGCGGCGAGCCGGACCCGCGGGTGGCGGGCCAGGACGCGGACGAGCTCCTCCCCGGTGTAACCGGAGGCGCCGACGATGCCGACCTTGGTCAGGTTTTGGGTCATGGCTTGAGAAGATAGGTTGGTTTGATGACGAAGTGATGGCGGGACACGGGGAACTGGGCAACAAAAAGGCCCCGGGGTGCCGGGGCCTTCGAGGGTTCCTGTCTCTTCGCGGATTAACGCTTCGAGAACTGGAAGCGCTTGCGGGCACCAGGGCGGCCGGGCTTCTTACGTTCGCGCATACGACCGTCGCGGGTAAGGAGACCTTCCTTCTTGAGAGGGGCGCGGAGGGTGGCGTCCATCTTCTGGATCGCGCGAGCGAGACCATGGGAGATGGCACCAGCCTGGCCGTTAGGGCCGCCGCCGATGACGCGGACGATGACGTCGAGCTGGCCGTCGAGGCCGGCGGTCGTGATCGGGAGGGTAGCGGACTTCACGAGGGCCTCGGTGTAGAGGTACTCTTCAACGGGCTTGCCGTTGACGACGATGACGCCGGTACCGCGGGAAAGGCGGATGCGGGCCGAGGCGGTCTTACGACGGCCGACAGCGAGGATAGCGGAGGACTTGGCGCTCATTTAAGAAAGATAAGGGCGATTAGACCTTCTTAGCCTCGGGGAAAGGCTGAGGGTTATTGGCGGCCTGGTCATGCTTGTCGCCGGCGTAGACGCGCAGCTTAAGGAGCATGGCGTTGGCGAGGCGGTTCTTCGGGAGCATGCCCTTGACGGCATGGGTCACGATGAACTCGGGGCGACGCTCGCGCATGGCGGCGGCGGTGCGGCGGTAGGCGGTACCGACCCAGCCGGTGTAGAACATGTAGGTCTTGTCCTCTTCCTTGGAACCCGTGAGGCGGACCTTGTCGGCGTTGATCACGATGACGTAATCGCCGGTGTCGACGTGGGGGGTGTAGGTGGGCTTGTGGCGGCCGCGGAGAATATTGGCGATTTTGACAGCGAGACGGCCCAGGATCTGGTCCTTGGCGTCAACGACGTACCAGGTCTTGTCCTTGAGCTGCACGTTCTTGGCTAGCGTGGTCTTCATAGAGAGGGAAAGGGGGAAAATGAGAAAGCACCCCCCTCCGTCAACACTCGAATGCACCCCGGCGGGGGTGTGCCTGAAATAGGCCAAAAATAAGGGAGGCGCGGCCTTAAGCCACGCCTCCCTGCCCTGCCTTATTTTAAAGAGGGCGGCTTAGAAGCGGAAGTTGGCGTAGACGCGGGCCCAGAGGGAGCCGCCGGCGGTCTTTATCTGGCTGTCGGTGTTGTAGGCCCAGTTGGCGCCCACACCGAGCTCAGCACCGCGGCCGACCTGACGGGTGAGGTCAAGGGAGGCGCCCAGGTAGCCGTAGGAGTTCTTAGAGGCGTAAACAGAACCAGAAGCCTCGCTCAGGCCGCCATACACCTTGGTCACGACGTCGACACCAGAGAGACCGATGCCGGAGCCGGCGAAAGTCTTGGAGCCGGCGACTTCGACCGTGAACTGCTGCAGGTCGAGGCTGTAGTAGGCGTAGAGCGAAGGCTTGAGGGAAACGTTGGCGAAGGAGACGCCGGCGTAGACCTCGGAGTTGGAGGCAATCTGCGTGAAGCCGTTCGCGCCAATGCTGTGCACCGTCGGGGCGGTCATGCGCTGAAAGCCGAGATCGACTTCGCCGAAACCGTAATCCTTGCGAGCGCCGAAGGTGTAGGTGCGCTCCATCGCGTCTGCGTTGAAGAAGTTGGCGTAGACCGAAGTGCCGGAGAGACCTGGGACGCTGTAGTCAAGCGTGACGGCGGCCTGGAAGAGGCCGTCGGTGGAGGAACGCTCGATGCCTCGGAAGACGTTCTTACCGCTCCACGAGGCGCTACCGCGCAGGGAGAGGTCGGTGGCGGAGGCTGCGACGGGAGCGGGAGCGGGGCTCTGGGCGTTGACTCCGGCGACGAAGACGGAGAGAGCGAGGGCGGTAAGGGCGTGCTTCATAGAAGTGTTGTTTAGGCCTTTATTTCCGCCCAAAAACAAACCGTTGGCAAGCCCCAAGGGGCCGCCAACGGCGAGGTACGGTTTATGTGACGAACCGAGTCGATTACATCGACGCGATGATCGCGTCGCCGAACTCCGAGCACTTGATCTCGGTGGCGCCCTGCATCTGACGGGCGAAGTCGTAGGTCACGCGTCCGCCACTGATCGCGCCATTGAGGCCCTTGAGCACGAGGTCGGCTGCTTCGGTCCAACCCATGTAGCGGAGCATCATCTCGCCGGAGAGCACGACGGAGCCCGGGTTGACGACGTCCTTGTTGGCGTACTTGGGAGCGGTACCGTGCGTAGCTTCGAAGATAGCGTGGCCGGTGAGGTAGTTGATATTGCCGCCGGGGGCGATGCCGATGCCGCCGACCTGCGCCGCCAGGGCGTCGGAGAGGTAGTCGCCGTTCAGGTTGAGGGTCGCGATGACGTCGAAGTCCGTCGGGCGGGTGAGGATCTGCTGGAGGGTGATGTCGGCGATGGCGTCCTTGATGATCAGACCGGCGCCCGGCTTGCCTTCGGGGATCTTGCACCAGGGTCCGCCGTCGATTTCCTCGGCGCCGAACTCGCTCTTGGCGAGGTCGTAGCCCCACTTCATGAAGGCACCTTCGGTGTACTTCATGATATTACCCTTATGGACGAGGGTCAGCGATTTGCGCTTGTTGGCGATGGCGTACTGGATGGCCGAGCGGATCAGGCGCTCGGAACCCGGGCGCGAGACCGGCTTGATGCCGAGGCCCACGGTTTCGGGCTGTTCGGCACCGAAGCGGATCTTCTTAAATTCCTTCGGGAAGTTCGTCTTGATGAACTCAAGGGTCTTGAGGGCGATCTCCGAACCAGCTTCGAAGTCGATGCCGGCGTAGATGTCCTCGGTGTTCTCGCGGAAGATCACCATATCGACCTTGCCGGGGTTCTTCACCGGAGAAGGCACGCCGGTGAACCACTGGACGGGACGGAGACAGACGTAGAGGTCGAGCTGCTGGCGGAGGGCGACGTTGAGGGAGCGGATACCGCCTCCGGTCGGCGTGGTAAGCGGACCCTTGATGCCCACGAGGTAATCGCGGAAAGCGGTGAGGGTCGCCTCAGGCAGCCAGTCGCCGGTCGCCTTGAAGGACTTCTCGCCCGCGAGGACTTCCAGCCACTCGATTTTGCGCTTACCAGCATAAGCCTTGGCGACCGCGGCGTCGAGGACGCGGACCGAGGCACGCCAGATGTCCGGTCCGGTGCCGTCGCCTTCGATGAAGGGCACGACGGGATGGTCAGGGACGGTCAGTTTACCGTTGGCGATCGTGATACGGCCGGATGCGGGGGAGCTCATAGTAAGAAGGAAGATAACAAACCGTGTTCAGGGGGCCTGTTTCAAGCCTATACGCTGGTCGGCATGCTAGGGAAAAGAAAAGGACCCCCTTGCGAGGGTCCTTGTTATAACCGGGAGTGCCGGCGCCATCCGCCCCGAGGGACGGAAAAGACTAGGAAGAATTACTTCTTCTTAGCTTTGGTGGCCTTCTTGGCGCTCTTCTTAGCAGCAGCCTTCTTTTTAGCCATAGGTGTGTCCTTTTTTTGGATCGTTGTTGGGTTTGAGGGCAGCGCCTGAAGCGCCACCCTGACGATTCGCCCCACGCTCACCCGGGCGTTGCGCGCCTGGCGGGTGATACGAGTACGGAGCTCCGACGGTACGCGGAAAGAAACCTGGCGGGACCGGGTGGTCTCCAGGGAAGGACGAGAGTCATCGTAACGGTCGAGCGCGTGACGGATCACTTCGCTCAAGGTGCTCAAACCAGACCGATGCTGAAAGGCGACCACCTCAGAGTGGAGCTTCGGGGGAAGCGACACGGTGATGAGACTTTCGCTCGGGGTTTCGGTTCGGTTCGTCACGTTGCGGTTAACTCTTGATAAGATACATAGGTATAACCCGCGCTTGCGCAAGAGGAAACTTTCATGTCACCGGAACGTCTCCAACGACGCGTAAAAAATCTGTTCGCACGACGTCGCGTAAACATGAATTCGATACGACCGGAGACCGTGCCAGCGATTGACCGATGCGCTGCGCGACGACAGGATGACGTCATGAGCGACCACGCACACGATCCGGAACACGAAGCGCCCGGCGAATGGCGAAAGCTCGCTTTCCTCGCGGCCGTGAGCGGCGGATTAGGCCTGCTATCATTGGTCGCGAATCACTTCTTCGGTGCACGGTCGGCTTGGGCGCTCATCCTCGTCGCCGGCTCCTGCCTCGCCGGCGGATGGGACGCCGCCATCGACGGATGGGCGTCACTGCGGGAGCGTCGCATCGACGTCCACCTCCTGATGATCGTCGTGGCGGTCGGCGCCTGGATCGTCGGCGCCGAGTGGGAGGGAGCCCTCCTTCTTTTTCTCTTTTCGACCGCCGGCGCGATCGAACATTACGCGATGGACCGCACGCGAGGCGCCATCGACGCCCTCCTCGACAAGTCACCGAAGCATGCCCGTCGGCTGGGTCCGGATGACTCCGAAACCGAGGTGCCGGTATCGGCCCTGCTCCCCGGCGACCGTATCGCCATCCTACCCGGCGAACTGGTACCGGCGGACGGCAAAGTCCTCTCCGGCGAGAGCGCCGTGGATGAGTCGAACCTCACTGGCGAAGCAAAACCCGCCTCTAAACAGGCCGGCTCCGACGTCGCCGGGGGTACGCTCAACTCCTGGGGCCGCCTGATCGTCGAAGTCACCCGTGCAGAACGGGACAGCGCCCTGCAGCGCATCGTCCGGTTGATTCGTGAAGCCCAGGACAGCAAAGCCCCGGCCCAACGAGCCATCGACAAGTGGGGCGACGCCTACGCGATCTTCACGCTGTCCGCCTCGGCTCTCTTCTTCGTCTACCTGCAGCTCACCTCCCCCGACGGCATCCGTGAGGCCTCACCTCTTTACAGAGCGATGACCTTGCTGGTGGTGCTCAGCCCCTGCGCCCTGGTCCTTTCCGTCCCGTCTGCCGTACTCGCCGCCATCGCCTCCGGTGCCCGCCAAGGCATCCTCT
Source organism: Verrucomicrobiota bacterium (assembly GCA_037134475.1). Lineage (GTDB taxonomy): Bacteria > Verrucomicrobiota > Verrucomicrobiia > Opitutales > UBA953 > UBA953. The sequence continues at coordinate 5,754 of JBAXMD010000070.1, forward strand.
TCCGCGGCGGTGCGGCCGTGGAGCGCCTAGCCGACGTCGATTGCATCTGCTTCGATAAGACCGGGACGCTGACCGCCGGCGTCCCCGAGGTGGCCGCCCTTGAAGTATACCCGGAAGGCACGGACCGCCGCCGCGCCCTCAGCGCCTTGCTCACGCTGGAATCCTCCACCACCCACCCGTTTGCGGCCGGAGTCGTCCGGGCCTGCCTTAAGGAAGGAGCGAGCCAGCTCCCAGTCCAAGGGCTCTCCAATTCCCCCGGACAAGGCGTCTCTGGCACCGTCGCCGGCACCCGCTGGAGCGTCGGCACCCGCGAGTTCGTCGGCGGAGGCACCCTGCCTCCTGCGACGGTGGCCGAGGGTGCGATCGTCAGCGAAGTCTGGGCCTCCGACGGAACGGTCACCATCCGCGCCACGCTGATTGACCGCATCCGCGACGAAAGCCGCTCGACCTTGATTGCCCTGCACGCCCGCAAGATCCGCACGGTGATGCTCACCGGCGATCGCGAAGAAGCGGCGGCCGTCGCCGCCCGCCAGGTCGGCATCCAATCCTACGCCGCGGCGCTCACGCCGGACGCCAAGATGGCCGCCATCCGCCGCTACTCCGCCGAAGGCCACGTGGTCGCGATGGTCGGCGACGGGGTCAACGACGCCCCCAGCCTCGCCGCCGCCGACGTCGCCATCGGGATGGGCGGCCGGGGCAGCGACGCCGCCTTGGAATCCAGCGACCTCGTCCTGACCGACGACCGAATCGGCCGCTTGGTCGATGCGATCGAGCTCAGCCGCAGCGCGCGCATGGCGATCCGCTTCAATGTCCTGATCTCCGTCGGCGCCGCCCTCGGCATGGCCGCCTATGTGGTCTTCCGTGGCGCCCCCCTGCCCCTGGCCGTCAGCGTCCATGAAGGCAGCACGATCGTGGTCTGCCTCAACGGCCTCCGCCTGCTCGCCCACCGCCCGCGTAAGTAAACAAAAAGGCCCCCGGGCGAACCCGGAGGCCTCGTCGTCGGCGGACGCCAGGCTTAGCGCAGTTCCCGACCGGCGCTGTCGAAGAGCTTGAACGCTTCGATGCTGTAGGTCTGGTCTGGCTTGGTACCGAGGCGGACCTTGCAGGACTTCATCAGGTCGCGGAAGAACTCGCGGTCTTCCGTGATGATGCGCTCGAGGTTCACCGGGTGCAGCAGGATATTGATCTCAATCTCCTTCTCGGGCCCGAGGGACTCGCGCAGGCGGCGGATGACGCTGAGGAGCTTGCGCTGGATCTCGACGGAAACGGTGCGGGGATTCTTGACGATGCCGCGCCCCTGACAGTGCGGGCAGGCCGTGTACATCGAAGTCGTGTTGGACTCCGTATGGCGCTGACGCGTCATCTGGAGCACGCCAAGCTGGGAGATCGGGAGGATCTGGTGCTTAGCCCGGTCGTCCTCCATCGCTTCGCGCAGCGTGTCGAAGACCTTCTTCCGGTCCTTCGGGTTCTTCATGTCGATGGTATCGATCATGATGAGGCCGCCGAGGTTGCGGAGCTTGATCTGGCGGGCGGCTTCGGTGACCGCCTCGAGATTCGCCTGGGTGATGAAGTTGCCGTCCTTGGCGCCATCCTTACCGCGATGACCACCGGTGTTGACGTCAATAGCCGTGAGCGCCTCGGTTTCGTCGATGACGATCTCGCCGCCGCTCGGGAGCGGGACGCGACGCTGGAAGAGCTGCTCGATCTGGCGTTCGATGTTGTAGCGCTCGAAGACCGGAATCGGGTCGGAGTAAAGCTCCACGCGCGAACGGGAGCGCGGCGAGACCTCGCCGACGAGTTCTTGGACCAGCTTAAAGTCCTCGGGGTTGTCTACGAGGATGCGATCAATCTCCTCAGTGAGGAAGTCGCGGACGGTTCGCTCGATCAGGCCGGGCTCCTGGTAGAGCAGGACGGGACGGCGGTCGGGGGCGTTGATCTTCTCGACGATACCCTGCCAGCGCTTGAGCAGCATGTGCAGGTCGCGGACGAACCAGCGGGCCTGCTTGCCCTCGCCGGCGGTGCGGATGATGACCCCCATGCCTTCCGGGATGGTCAGGGAGCGGAGGATGTCCTTCAGGCGCTCGCGCTCTTTCGGGTCCTCAATCTTACGGGAGACGCCGCAAGCGCCGCTGGACGGCATCAACACGAGGTAGCGGCCAGGTAGCGCGATGTTAGTCGTCGAGCGGGGGCCCTTGGTGCCGATCTGATCCTTGACGACCTGGATGACGATGTCGGAGCCGGCCGGGAAGAGCTGCGGGATGTCCTTGGCCTGGTAACGGGCCATACGCTGCTTCTGCTCGGCGGATTCGTTGTCGCGGATGAACTCGACCTGCGAGTCGTTGGCGGCCGGGAGCATGTCCCAGTAATGCAGGAACGCGTTCTTCGGCTGACCGATGTCCACGAAGGCGGCCTTGAGGCCACCTTCGAGGTTCTGGACGCGGCCTTTGAAAATCGCGCCGACCATGCGGTTCTCGCCCTTGTGCTCGATCTCAAACTTATCGAGGACGCCGTTGGTGAGAAGCGCGACGCGCTTCTCCAGCGTCTCGGCGTTGATCACGAGTTCTCGGTAGACCGCGCGGTCCTTGGAGAAGTGTTTGACGATGCGCTGGAGGAGCGGGAGCTCCTTGCGCCGCTTCGCCGCCTCGTCGGCCAGCTGACGCTGGTCGATCGGGGTGGTCTGTTCGCCGCCCTCGGGCAGCTCGTCGTTGATATCTTCGGGTTCGTTATTATCGGGCATCTCGGTCAGGCGGTTAAGCCGGTTGCCGGAGAGCCTCCGCCTTCGCCGCCACCGGCCGAATGCCGGTGAACGCTCTGGACTAGTCCAAGGAGCAGGAAACAGCTGAGAACGAAAGACCCTCCGTAGCTAAGGAAAGGA